>CAINDH010000043.1 GCA_903847285.1 uncultured Verrucomicrobia subdivision 3 bacterium
AGGTGGGGGTGGGGAACCCCGCTGAAGAAACGTGCTGCTACCCGAATGCAGTCATGTTACAAGCCGGAAACGAAATGTCAATGAAACGCTTTCACCAATGGGTGGAAATGGATGAGCCGGGCGGCAATTTCTCCGCTTTACCCACGGCGTTTTTTTCATACAGTGGACGACGATGACGCTGGAAACCATCCCGCTATTCCGTAATTTGACTCAGGTCGAATTGGCGGCGCTCCGAGTCATCGCGCAGGTCAAGGCGATTCCACCCAGCCAGGAAATTTTCCTTGAAGGCGCGCCCGGTGATGGCGTCTATTTTGTCAAATCCGGTCTCGTGGAAATTTCTGTCGGCAAAAGTTCCCGCCATGTCTTGTCCCGGCTCGGCCCCGGCGAAATTTTTGGCGAGATGTCCATTATCGAACATCGCCCGCGCTCGGCCAATGCTTCGGCGGCGGTAGCTTCCGAGGTCTATTTTTTGCCGCGCGGCGAAATGCTTTCTTTCATCGAACGCTCGCCGGGGCTGGCCTTTGCGTTGCTCCAGCAGATCAGCCAGCGGTTGCGCGCATTCAACCAACTCCACCAGCGCGAACTCGTGCAGGCGGAATCGCTCGCGGTCATCGGCAGGTTTGCGCAGGGTATCGTGCATGATTTAAAAAATCCGCTGAGCATCATCGGTCTGTCTGCCGAGATGTTCGACATGCAGAGCATCAGCCCGGAAATCCGCGCCAAGGCGCGTTCCCGGATCCGCAAGCAGGTTGAGCGCATCAGCGATATGGTGGGCGACATCTTGGTTTTCACGCAAGGCTCCCGCCGCGATGTGGAGTTGAAACCTGGTGATTTTCGCGCCTTCGTCATCGAGCTTGCTGGCGACCTGCGCTCGGAGGCGGAGATGCGTTCGGTATCACTTGAAATGCAAAACGTCCCGCCGCCGGTGAAGGTGCTGTTTGACCCGCGCCGCTTAAGCCGGGTTTTCTTCAACCTCGCGGGCAACGCCACAGACATCATGCTCAATGGCGGAAAAATCTTTCTACGCTTCGCGGTTACTGAAAACGAAATCATCACCGAGTTAGAGGATACCGGGCCGGGCATTCCGCCGGAGATGGCGGACAAAATGTTTCAGCCCTTCGCCACGCACGGCAAGACCAAGGGCACGGGCTTGGGCCTGTCTATCTGCAAAAAAATCGTCGAAGAACACGGCGGGGAGATTTCCGCGCGCAGTGAACCCGGCCGCGGCGCCATTTTCTCTTTCACCTTGCCACTGTGCAGATGAATTTCCCCGGACATTCCGTTCCCGAAAAAGAATTTCTTTGCGTTCATTGCGCGCTCTGCGGTTCAATTGATTTGTGAACCGCATCAAGCTCCTTTCCGAACAGGTCGCCAACCAGATCGCCGCCGGCGAAGTGGTCGAGCGTCCAGCCAGCGTAGTGAAGGAGCTCGTTGAGAATTCCCTGGATGCGGACGCCAAAAAAATCACCGTGGAAATCGGCGCAGGCGGACGCAGCGTGATCCGTGTCACTGACGATGGCCTGGGCATGAGCCGTGATGACGCGTTGCTCTGCCTCGAACGCCACGCGACCAGTAAAATTGTCCGCGCCGAAGATTTGGCCTCGATTGCCACGATGGGATTTCGCGGTGAAGCCTTGCCCAGCATCGCGAGCGTCAGCCGTTTTACTTTGACCACGCGCGAACGCGACAGTGAGTCGCCTGAGGGCACGCAAATTCTAGTGAACGGTGGCACGATCGCCGAAGTGAAAGCCGCCGGCAGCGCGCCGGGAACGAGCATCGAAGTCCGCCAGCTTTTCTACAACCTGCCTGCGCGCAGAAAATTTTTGAGGACGGAGGAGACCGAAGCCGCGCACATCCAGCACTACCTCACGCTCGCTGCGTTGGCGTTTCCCGAGGTGGCATTTTCTTTCATAAAAGATGCGCGAAACATCTGGCAGCTGCCGGCGGTGAAATCCGGCGCGGCCATCTCCAGCCGCACCGAGGCCTTGCGCGAACGCCTCCGCGCGCTGCTCGGCGGCGAAAAACTTTTAGCCGTAAATTTTTCCGCGCCGCTCGAGGAAAATTACCAGCCTGAGGAAGCTGAAATCTCCTTCGAGACCGCCCTGCCGGAACGAACCGAAACCGAAACCGAAACCGAAAATCCAAAATCCAAAATCCAAATCTGGGGACTTGTCGGCTCGCCCGGCGTCTCGCGCGCCACGCGCGAAAGTCAGTTCACGTTCGTTAACCGGCGCCCGGTCGAGAATCGAGGCCTGAACTACGCGCTCATCGAGGGCTACCACAACTCACTGATGAAAGGCCGCTACCCGGTCTGCTGCCTGTTCATCGAGATTGATCCTGCCGCCGTGGACGTGAACATTCATCCCGCCAAGCGCGAGGTGAAATTTCACCGCGAGTTCGAAATCCGAAAATTCATGGCCGAAGCTGTGCGCGATGCGTTGCTCGCATTTCATTCCGAGCCAGCGAAGCCGGTTTCAACCGCCAAGGCACCAAGCACGCCAAGTGAATTGAGATTGGCTGCTGAAATCGCCACGCCCACGTTGCCGCAATTTCCGGACAATCTGAAACCCGTGACCGCGCCGCCGGCAATTCACGTCCAGCAAGCGCCCTTGAAGATGGGCTTTTCCATGCCCGCGCCCGCACCGGTTTCCCAATCGGTGGCCCCGGTGCCATTCACCCCCATCCATTCTCAGTCTCCGCTGCCGCGTCCCACGCTCGGCCCGGTTCCGCTGCTCGATGTCCCGATGCGGCTCGTTGGCGTGGTCGGACGGCTTTACGTTGTGTTGGAATCTGATCGCGGCCTCGTATTGCTAGACCAGCACGCCGCGCACGAACGGATTTTATTCGAGCAGATGATGACTCGCATCGAATCCAATGCGTCCGCGCCCTCGCAGAAATTATTGCTACCGGAGACGATTGAACTACCGCCGCGCGACGCCCAGTTTTTGCGCGAACAGCTCGGCGTGCTGACACGTCTGGGCGTGGGCTTGAATGAATTTGGCGAACGCACTTTTCTGCTGGATGCCCTGCCGCCATTCGTGAAAGTGCCGGACGCGCGCCGCTTCGTGTTCGACCTCGTGGACGAATTGCGCGCCGCCGGACGCGAGGTGAATCTCGCGCGACTCGGCGAACATACCGTCGCCAAAACCGTCTGCCGTCACGCCGTGAAAGCCAACGACCCGCTCGGCGGCGCGGAACTGGAAAATCTCGTCGAAGATTTGCGCCACTGCGCCATGCCCTACACCTGCCCGCACGGCCGTCCTACACTGATTGAAATGAACTACCGCGAGCTGGAGAAAAAATTTGGGCGAGTGCAGTGATTTAATTGTGCGGTTGAACTGCCCCGCCTCAATTTATGAAGACACACGCCGCTCACCTGATCGGACTTGCGTCCGTTACCGCGCCCGTTGCGATATCGCTGCCCGGCTACTACTTCGTGTGGTCTGATGATGTTGACGGTGGAAGGTTGGACACGAACAAGTGGCGTTATCGCACGGGTGAGCGGCTTGTGAGTTTTCAACAGACGGAAAATATTTCCGTCATCTATGGCCTGCTACGCATAGCGCTCACAGTTCTCGGTATTCGCGCATCAAAGTTCCCATGAAAAAATCAGTCGCCGTCACCATTTCCAAAATCACCCTACCGACGTATCTCCCCGCTGCGCCGGACAAGAACCCGATGTTTCTGGAGAAGCGCGTCTATCAGGGCAGCAGCGGCAAGGTTTATCCGCTGCCGTTCACCGACCGTATTGCCGAGAAGCCTGTTGATCGCACATGGAAAGCCGTCTGGATTGAGAATGAATTCCTGCGCGTGCTCGTGTTACCCGAACTGGGCGGACGCATTCACGCGATGCTCGACAAGACCAACGGATACGATCTGATTTACAACCAGCCGGTCATCAAGCCCGCGCTCGTCGGTCTGGCCGGGCCGTGGGCGTCCGGCGGCATTGAGTTCAACTGGCCGCAACATCATCGGCCCGCGACGTTCCTCCCGACAGATGTGGAGATTCAGAAACATGAGGATGGTTCGGTGACGGTCTGGTGCAGCGACCACGATCCAATGGCGCGGATGAAAGGCATGCACGGCATTTGTCTGCATCCCGACAAGGCGCTGATGGAACTTAAAGTGCGCGCCTACAATCGCACGCCGCTCACGCAAAGCTTTCTTTGGTGGGCCAACGTCGCCACGCAGGTTCATCAGTCGTATCAAAGTTTTTTCCCGCCGGATGTTTCTTACGTTGCCGACCACGCGCGTCGTTCGATGAGCGAATATCCGCTGGCGAAAGATCGTTACTACGGTGTGAACTACGGCGAACGTGGCTGTAAAGGCGTTCCGGCGAATGAAGTGCCGCGTCAATATATCCCGCCTGATGGTGGCGGCAAATCGCCCGCTAGCTACGCGCCCAACGATCTTTCCTTCTACGCTAACATTCCTGTGCCCACGTCCTACATGTGCATGGGCTCCAAGGAAGATTTCTTTGGCGGCTACGACTACGCCGCGCAGGCCGGACTTGTCCACGTTGCCAATCATCACATCGCGCCCGGCAAGAAACAATGGACCTGGGGTAATCACGAATTCGGCTACGCGTGGGATCGCAACCTCACCGACGCCCGCCCCAACGGAGAATTCCCACCCTACATCGAAATCATGGCGGGCGTCTATACAGACAACCAGCCGGACTTCAGTTTCCTCCAGCCCGGCGAAACCAAAACGTGGAGTCAGTATTGGTATCCGATCCAGAAAATCGGCCCGGCGCAGCACGCGAATCTGGAGGCCGCGACTTCGCTCCGCGTCAGGGACTGCGGAGGCAAGCGCAACGCGACGATGCTTTCATTTGGCATTGCGGTCACAAAAAAATTCACGCGGGCGAATATATTCCTCACCGCCAAGGGCAAAAAACTTTTCAACGCGACGTGCGACCTCACGCCCAGTTCGCCGCTCTTGAAGGAAATTCAACTCCCGCGCGACATCGGCGAAACTGATCTGCTCCTGCGTGTTCTCGATTCCGACGGCTGCGAAGTGATTTCCTATCGGCCCAAGCCGCACGTGAAAAACGAAGTGCCGCCGCCCGCGACCGAGCCTGCCGCGCCGGAAAACATTTCAAGCAACGACGAGTTATTCATCACCGGCCTGCACCTAGATCAATACCGCCACGCCACGCGGTCACCGGTGCTTTACTGGCGCGAAGCCCTGCGGCGCGACCCGCTTGACGCTCGCTGCAATATCGGGCTTGGCCTTTGGCATTTCAAACGCGGCGAGTTTGGTCAGGCAGAAAATTATTTCCGCAACGCCATCGAGCGCCTTGTCCGCCGCAACGCCAACCCGGCTGACGGCGAAGCGTATTATTACCTCGGCCTGACGCTACGCCATCTCGGCCGGGATGATGAAGCCTATGACGCGCTTTACAAAGCCTGCTGGAATCAGGCGTGGATGTCCGCCGGCTATCACGCGCTCGCCGAACTGGACTGCTGCCGCCACGACTGGCCGACGGCTCTGGATCATGTGAGTCGCTCGTTACGCTTCGACACCGACAATCTCCGGGCGCGAAATCTAAAAGTCATTGTGCTGCGGAAACTAAAGCGCGCTGTAGAAGCGAAGAAAATTCTGTGGGACACTCTCGCTCTCGATCCTCTTGACTGGTGGGCGCGGCAGCTCAACGGCGAAAAACTTTCCTGTGACCTGCAAACCGCGCTCGACCTCGCGCATGACTATGCCCGCGCGGGTTTGCTTAACGAGGCGATCGCTTTGCTGAAAAATGCGTCAGCCACACTTACTGATCTTCCTGACCAAAGCTGGGGTGCATTGCCGCTGGTGCAATATACGCTCGGCTGGCTGAAGCAAAAGCTTACCAACGCGAACGCCGCGAACAAACATTTCCAACGCGCAGAGAAACTGTCGTCCGATTATTGCTTCCCGTCGCGCCTCGAGGAAATTGCCATCCTCGAAGCCGCCAACCGCGCCAATCCAAAATCTGCCCGCGCACCATATTACCTTGGTAATTTGCTCTATGACCGCAGGCGCCACGAAGAGGCGATACAACTTTGGGAACGCAGCGCGAAACTCGACCCCCAGTTTTCCGTCGTCCGGCGCAACCTTGGCATTGGTTACTTCAATATTCTTCACAAGCCGGCGAAAGCCCGAGCCGCATACGACTTGGCAATCAAGGCGAACCCAGACGACGGGCGGTTGCTGTTTGAACGTGACCAGCTTTGGAAACGGCTCGGCGAAACTCCCGCGAAACGTCTCCGCGAATTGGAGCGCCGGATGGATCTCGTCCAGTTGCGTGATGACCTGGTCATTGAGATTTGCGCGCTTTATAACCAGACCGGGCAGCACGAGAAAGCGCTCGCGCTCGTCAGCACCCGCAACTTCCAACCGTGGGAAGGCGGCGAAGGCGGTCCGCTCGGTCAATGGGTGCGCTCGCATTTGATGCTTGGCAGACAAGCGTTGCGACAACGCGATGCGACGCGGGCGAGCAAACATTTTTCTGCCGCGCTCACAGCGCCGCCAAATCTGGGCGAAGCCAGACACCTGTTAGCAAATCAAAGCGACATCCACTACTGGCTCGGCTGTGCGCTCGCGGAACTCGGTGAAGCCAAATTGGCGAAGCAACACTGGATGATAGCTGCGACGTTCAAAGGCGACTTCCAGGAGATGAGCGTCCGCGCTTTCAGCGAGATGACTTATTACTCGGCGTTGGCTTGGGAGAAACTCGGTCAGAGCGCTAAGGCCAAGAAACTTTTTCGCCAGCTGCTGTCTTACGCGCAGGAACTTCAGAAGACCGAAGCAAAGATTGATTACTTCGCCACCTCGCTGCCGACGATGTTGTTGTTCGATGACGACATCCAGTTCCGCCGCGAAACCGCCGCACTGTTCCTGCAGGCGCAAGCCCGGCTTGGTTTTGGTGAACACGAGCGGGCGAAGAAACTTTTGCGGCAAGTGTTGCAACGTGATCCCAACCACGCGCTGGCTGAGGATATTTCGTGAAGCTCGTCACCGCACACGCCGGGAGCCGTTTGTAGATTGTGCTCGGCTGCGCCTGCCTGATGCCGCTCTCTCCGTTTATCGCGCACGCCACAGGTTTGAACCTCGCCCTGACGCTGACGGTTTGCACCGTGTTCGCGTCGCTGGCGTGGCTCATCAACATTAACACCATCGTGGTAAATGCCGTGCCCGCTCTTTTCGGAAGGGACAGCGTGAAGACGTCAGTTGGATCTCCAAGGCGTTACCTATTTGCTCAAACAACCCACCGGCGGCAACGGTCGAATTTCTACGGCCACGGTTGTTTAGCAGATAAGCCGGCGGCAAGTCCCTACCAAGCGAGGCTTATAGCTGGCGGCATCCCCACATCGCGCGTTGACGCTGATGCGTAAAATTCGCTAACTTTACACCACGTTATGGCCTACGCAGACTCGCTCCCACCGCAACGCCCGTTCGGGCAGACCACCCGTCCAGATGCGTGGTGGGTGCAACCGCTATTTGTTTTCCTCGGCTTCGCCGCGTTCATCGTCTATTCGACATGGGCGGCGTTTCAGGGAAATCACTACTGGATTGCCGGCACGAATTACATCTCGCCGTTTTACTCTCCAGAAATTTTCGGCGATTCACCGCACGCGATTTTCCACGGCAAGCCTGGCTTTTGGCCGAGCTTCCTTCCGTTCTCACCTGCGCTGCTGATTCTCTGGGCGCCGGGCGGATTCCGTTTCACCTGCTATTATTATCGCGGCGCTTATTACAAAGCGTTTTGGGCCGACCCTATCAACTGCGCCGTCGGCGAGCCGCGCAAGTCTTATCTTGGCGAACGCTCTTTCCCGCTCATCATTCAGAACGTGCATCGCTATTTCATGTATATCGCGATCGTCTTCATCATTCTGCTTGGCTATGACGCGATTAAGGCGATGTGGTTCACGGATGCGCTGACGGGCAAGGAACATTTCGGCATGGGCGTCGGCACGCTCATCATGGTGGTGAATGTTTTTCTCTTGAGCAGCTACACGCTCGGCTGTCATTCACTCCGCCATCTGGTCGGCGGATTTTTGGATTCCAAAACCAAGTCGCCTTCCTGCGCCAAAACTTACGAGTGCGTGAGCTGCCTGAACAGCCGCCATATGATGTGGGCGTGGCTGAGCTTATTCTCGGTGGGCTTCACCGACCTTTACATTCGCCTTTGCTCCATGGGCATCTGGCATGACGTGCGAATTTTTTAACCAATAACTTTTGTGGCTACTAATTACGAAACTCACGAATACGACGTTCTGGTCATTGGTGCGGGCGGCGCAGGTTTGCGCGCGGCGATCGAAGCATCGGCAGCGGGCGTTAAAGTCGGTTTGATTTGCAAATCACTGCTCGGCAAAGCGCACACGGTCATGGCCGAGGGTGGCATGGCGGCGGCGATGGGCAATGTGGACGACCGCGATAGTTGGAAAGTCCATTTCGCCGACACGATGCGCGGCGGGCAATACGTCAACAACTGGCGCATGGCCGAGCTGCACGCGAAAGAAGCACCGACACGCGTTCACGAGCTAGAGGCTTGGGGCGCGGTGTTTGATCGCACCAAGGAAGGGAAAATTTCCCAACGCAATTTCGGTGGCCATCGTTATCCGCGTCTCGCGCACGTTGGTGACCGCACAGGTTTGGAATTGATCCGCACGCTGCAAGATCACGGTATTCATCAAGGCATTTCCGTTCACATGGAATACACGATTGTGTCGTTGTTGAAAGACGGCGACCGCGTGGTCGGCGCGTTTGGCTATGACCGTGAACGCGGACGTTTCCGAATTTTCAAGGCGAAGGCCGTGGTCGTTTGCACCGGCGGTTTGGGTCGCGCGTATGCGGTGACCAGCAATTCCTGGGAGGGCACTGGCGACGGCGTTTCCCTCGCGTATCACGCGGGCGCGGAACTGCTGGACATGGAATTCATTCAGTTTCATCCGACGGGCATGATCTGGCCGCCGAGCGTCAAAGGAATATTAGTCACGGAAAGCGTGCGCGGCGAAGGCGGCGTGCTGCGCAACAAAGACGGCAAGCGCTTCATGTATGATGACGTGCCGGAAAATTACAAATCGCAGACCTCGACTGATCCCGAAGAAGGTTGGCGCTACACGCAGAATGATAAGAATGCGAAGCGTCCGCCAGAGTTGTTGACGCGCGATCACGTCGCGCGCTGTATCAATCGCGAAGTGAAAGCTGGTCGGGGCAGTCCGCACGGTGGCGTGTATCTTGACATCGCGTGGATTAAGGAAAAAATTCCGAACGCGGCGGAGCACATTAAAAAGAAAATTCCTTCGATGTATCACCAGTTCATGCAGCTGGCGAATCTCGACATCACAAAAGAGCCGATGGAAGTCGGCCCGACAACGCATTACGCGATGGGCGGCGTGCGCGTGAATGGCGAAACGCAAGCGACCAATGTTCCTGGCCTTTTCGCGGCGGGCGAGTGCGCGGCTGGCTTGCACGGCGCGAATCGTCTCGGTGGGAATTCGCTTTCCGATCTCATCGTCTTCGGCAAACGCGCGGGCGAATTCGCCGCGAAATACGCCAAAGAAAATTCCGCCGGCAAAATCAACGATGCGCAAGTCGAAGCCGATTACAAAGAAGCCGTCGAGCCGTTTGAGCGCACAGCTGGCAACGGCAGCGAAGGCGCATATCAGGTGCAATACGATTTGCAAAACATGATGCAGGCGAACGTCGGCATCGTGCGCTTGCAAAACGAAATGGAGTTTGCCCTCGAAGGCATCAGCAAGCTCAAGCAACGCGCGGCCAAAGTCGCCGTGCAGGGCCATCTTGAATACAACCCCGGCTGGCACACGGCGATTGATCTAAAGCATCTGCTAACGATTTCCGAAGCCATCACGATTTGCTCGATTGATCGCAAGGAAAGCCGTGGCGGACATTTCCGCGAAGATTTCCCGAACAAAGACCCCGAGGCGCAGAAATATAATTCCGTAGTTTCCAAGCAGGCGGATGGTTCCATGAAATTGCGCCGCGAACCGATTCCGGCGATGCGGGAAGATTTGAAACAAGTCATCGAGGAGATGAAATGAACAAACAAGTCACTTTCAGAATCTGGCGCGGCGACGCGAAGGGCGGCGAATTCGTGAATTACACCACGGAAATCACCGAAGGCCTCGTTGTCCTCGACGTGATCCACAAAATCCAAGCCACGCAGGCGAACGACATGGCGTGCCGCTGGAATTGCAAGGCCGGCAAATGCGGTTCCTGCTCCGCCGAAATCAACGGCATCCCGAAGCTCATGTGCATGACGCGCATGGACACGTTGAACACGGACAAGGTCATCACCGTCGAGCCGATGCGCGCGTTTCCCAGCATCCGCGATCTGGTGACGGATGTGTCGTGGAATTTCCGCGTCAAAACCAAGATCAAGAAATTCAATCCGCGCAAACCCGATGCCGCCGACGGCACCTGGCGCATGATGCAGGAAGACGTGGATCGCGTGCAGGAATTTCGCAAGTGCATCGAATGTTTTCTGTGTCAGGACGTCTGCCACGTTTTGCGCGACCATCACAAGCACGATGAATTCATCGGCCCGCGTTTCCTGGTTTACACCGCCGCGCTGGAGATGCATCCGCTCGATACCGAAGATCGTTTGGCGGAATTGAAACAGACGCAGGGTATCGGCTTTTGCAACATCACCAAGTGCTGCACGAAAGTTTGCCCCGAACACATCACCATCACCGACAACGCGATTATTCCGTTAAAAGAACGCGTGGTTGATGAGTATTACGACCCGCTCGGCTGGCTCTGGAAAAAAATCCGGCCGCAAGGCTAAAAACCGTCGCGCCAAACCCACGGCTCACACCGTGGGTTTTATTTTTCAAGTCGTGTAAAACCACGATGGTGTTCCCAGTCAATTTTGGCGATTCTGATGTGCAGAATTCTCAAACAGAATTGCAGAACTCGCATGGCGCGAAACGGTGGGAGTTTGGTATTTTTGAACGACACACTTTTATGAGCAATTATCTGTCTCTCGGAAAATTTTCTTTTGGCATGGGCGACCGTTTTGGGCATCAGGGCAAGGCGCAATTACGCGCGTGCCAGCTCGCCACGGAACTCGGCGCTCACTTCGTTCCGGTCTGGAACAAGTCCAATCGCGAGCACTCTTTCATCGGCACCGAGCCCTCATCCTTGCGCGCTGAAGCGGATGCCGCCGTGAAGGCTCTGGGCTGGAAAGATGCCTACCATGTGGACGCGGATCACATCCGGCTTGAAACCGTTGATCGTTTTATCGCGCCGTCCGATTTTTTCACGATTGACGTGGCGGACAGCATCGGCAAACCCGCCGCCACTGCGGATGTGAAGGCATTCGTTGACCGTCATCCCGAACTCATCGGCACGGTTTCCATCCCACACATTGATCATCCGTTCGCAATTTCCCGCGCAGAAGTCGAGCGCGTGGCGAATAAATTTTTGCTCGCTGTGCAGGACGCCGGGAAAATTTACCAGCACATCGCCGCTGCCAAGGGCGTAAAAAATTTCATCACGGAAGTCTCGATGGATGAAACCGACAGCCCGCAGACGCCGCCGGAACTTCTAATTATTCTCGCCGCGATTGCCGACCAGAAAATTCCCATCCAAACAATCGCGCCGAAATTCACCGGCCGTTTCAATAAGGGCGTGGATTACGTCGGCGATGTGAAACAGTTTGAAAAAGAATTCAACGAGGATCTTGCCGTCATCGCGTTCGCCATCAAGAAATACGGCCTGCCGCCGTCGCTCAAGTTGAGTGTCCACTCCGGCAGCGACAAATTTTCGATCTACGAACCCATGCGCAAGGCGCTCGCCAAATTCGGCGCTGGCGTTCACATCAAGACCGCCGGCACGACCTGGCTCGAAGAACTCATCGGCCTCGCAGAAGCGGGCGGCAATGGCTTGGAAATTGCCAAGGAAATCTACGCCTACGCGATGGATCATGTGGATGAATTCTGCGCGCCCTACACCAGCGTCATCGACATTGATAAAGCGAAGCTACCCAGCGCAGCCGTGGTAAATGGCTGGAGTTCCAAGCAGTTCACCGATGCCCTGCGCCACGACCAAAAGAATCCTGGCTACAATCCGAGCTTCCGCCAGTTGCTGCACGTCAGCTTCAAGGTCGCGGCGAAAAAAGGCGATCGCTATCTCAACGCGCTAAAGAAACACGAAGCCATCGTCGCCCGAAACGTCACCGAAAATCTTTTTGAGCGACACATGAAACCGTTATTGCTTGGTGTCCAGGAAACGGCTAAAAAATCTCCTTGCCCCGAATTGGTTCCGGCTTGAGTCGGCGTTTGGGGAAAACTTATGGCCTTTATCCACGACGATTTTTTGCTGTCTACCAAGACGGCGCGCAAGCTCTACCACAAATTCGCCGAGGCCGAGCCGATCTTCGACTACCACTGCCATATCCCGCCGAAGGACATCGCGGAGAACCGGCAGTTTAACAACCTTTTTGAAATTTGGCTCGAAGGCGATCATTATAAATGGCGCGCGATGCGCAGCAACGGCGTCGCGGAAAAATTCTGCACCGGCAACGCGTCGCCGAAAGACAAATTTCTCGCGTGGGCCAAAACCGTGCCGCATACGCTGCGGAACCCGCTTTACCATTGGACGCACATTGAGCTGAAACGTTACTTCGGCATCAGCGAACTGCTCTCCGAATCCACGGCGGAAAAAATTTGGAAGACCGCGAACGAGAAACTCGCCACGCCCGCGCTCACCACGCAGGGCATCCTGAAAAAGATGAAGGTCAAGGTCGTCTGCACCACCGACGACCCAGTGGATACGCTGGAACATCATCGCGCGTTTGCGAAGGCGGGTCATCCGACGACGATGCTCCCGGCATTCCGCCCCGACAAGGCGTTAATGGTGAATTTGCCCGCAAGTTTCAACAAGTGGGTGGAGCAGTTGTCTGCCGCCGCGAACATTGACGTGAACGGCTTCGGCGCGTTCACGTCGGCGCTGAAAAAGCGCCATGACTTTTTCCATGACCAGGGTTGTCGGTTGTCCGACCACGGCATGAACCATTGCTTTGCGGATTTCTGCAGCGAAAAAGTTGCCGCCGGAATTTTTGACAACGCACGTAAGGGTATCGCGGTCACAGCAGAAGAACATTCGCAGTTCGCGTCGTTCATGATGTTGTTCTTCGGGCATCTCGATGCCAAGCGTGGCTGGACGAAGCAGCTTCATCTCGGCGCGCTGCGCAGCAACAACACGCGTTTGCTCAAACAGCTTGGGCCGGACACGGGCTTCGATTCCATCGGCGATTTCCCGCAGGCCAGCACGCTTTCAGCGTATCTCGACAAATTAGATTCGGAAAATTCTTTACCCAAGACCGTCATCTACAATTTGAATCCGGCGGACAACTACGCCTTTGCCACGATGATCGGAAATTTTCAGGACGGCACCATCCCCGGAAAAATACAATACGGTTCCGGTTGGTGGTTTCTCGACCAAAAAGAAGGCATGGAATGGCAGATCAATGCGCTCTCTCAGCTTGGCTTGCTCTCGCGTTTCATCGGCATGATCACAGACTCGCGTTCGTTCATGAGCTATCCGCGCCATGAGTATTTCCGCCGCACGCTGTGCAATCTAATCGGCAAAGACATTGAGAACGGTGAGATTCCAAACGACGAAAAGCTTGTCGGCCCGATGATCAAAAACATCTGCTATGAGAACGCGAAAAATTATATGGCGTTCCCCGGCGTGAAGTAAGGTCGCTACGTTTACCGCTAATTTTCGTTCGTTCTCGCCAATTTATATCAGTGTGGATTAGTGCTCATTAGAAGTTAAGTTTTCCAGTGCAATTTTTTCAACGCAGTTTGCCGAAACTCTGCGTATCACTGCTGCGTCTTTTAAATCATTATCTGTCATCCAATGAAAACCATTGCCGTTATTTTCTTGTCGCTCGGCTTGCCACTGTGCGCTGCCACTTTCAACGTCCGCGAACTCGGCGCGACGGGCGACGGGAAAACATTTGATACCGCCGCCATTCAGAAAGCGCTTGATGCTTGCAAGCCAGCCGGTGGCACGGTGGAATTTCCGGCGGGAAATTATTTGAGCCAGCCGCTGAAATTATATTCCAAAACCACGGTTCAGCTCCACGCGGGCGCGACGTTGTGGGCGACCACTAACCAGATGGATTTTATGAAAACGCCCGGCGATTGGCTGGCGAAGAATGCGAGTTTCATCCCTTTCATCAGCGGCAAGGAGTTGACGGACGTGACCTTTACCGGCGAGGGCACAATTGATGGGAAAGGTTCCGTCTGGTGGCCGGAGGCAGAAAAGGCGCGTCAAAAAAAAACCGGCTATACGTTGCCGCGGCCGAACCTGATTGTCATCGAACGCTCGAAGAATCTGCGGATGGAAAACCTCACGCTGCAAAATTCGGCGAAATTTCATTTTGTGCCGACGGATTGCGAGGACGTGGTGATCACGAACGTGACAATTCTCGCGCCGGAACGCGCGGCGAACACGGATGCAATCGATCCCAGTGGGCATCGCTACCTCATCACGCATTGCAAAATTGACGTGGGCGACGACAACATCGCGATCAAGGCGGGAAAGAAAATTCCCGGTCGCGAATATCAGAGCGAAGATTTTACCATCACCGACTGCACCTTTCTGCATGGCCACGGCATGAGCATCGGCAGCGAAACCGTCGGCGGGGTGCGCAACATAACGATGAAGAACTGCACGTTTGAGAACACGGAGAACGGCATTCGTATCAAGTCTGACACGCGACGCGGCGGCATTGTGGAGAATCTGGTCTGCGACAACATTACCATGAAGAACGTGAATCCGGCCATAACGTTGACGTGTGTGTATCAGGGAACTTCGGCGGGCGATAAGAAACAAGGCGAGACGGCGACGAACTCGACGAGCGTCGGCAATTTCCCCGTCTTCCGCAACATCCATATCAGCAACCTCACGGCGACGTGTCCAAAGGCGGCGGGGTTGATTCTCGGCCTGCCAGACAGTTGCATCTCAAATGTGGTCTTGGAGAACGTGAACATTTCCGCCGCAAAACCATTTTCCATCTCAAATGCCAAAGGCGTGCAGTTGAAAAACGTCACGGTCACCGTGCCGAAGGGCGATCCGTTCAAACTGGAAAATGCGGAAGTCTCCGGTCTACCGTCTGCGAAATGAGAGGGCGCGATACCTTTGAACTTGCCGTCCAATTATCCCCGCATCGGACAGGTGCGTAGTTTTCAAGAACTGGTTTCCACACCCTTCGCTGGCGGCGTGAACGCGTTGTGCTGGGAACGTGCGTTGCCCGGGGATTTTGGCGAGGTCGTGAGACATCTCGGCAACGGCGATGGCATCGTCACGTTGGAAGAAGAGCGGTTGCTTGCCCTGCCAGTGAGTGCGTCGGGACGTTTGGCTATTGAATGTCTACTGGCCGATTTACGTATGCTCCGTGCGCAAGAATTGGCGCCGGTGCTGAACTGCATTCACGGCTATCCGCGAGACGAGTCAACGGAGCCAGTTGCTACGGATGTATTTTCATTCCACGCCGATAGCGCCCCGATGGAGGCGGACACGTGGCTGTGCACCTATCACGGCGCGCCGAGCGAAGGGTTGCGCAATGACGAAGCGCAACGACGCGTCGATGTTCCTGCGACGCGGGCGGAACTACTGAAACTTTTCGCCGGCCATGAAGGCGATGGCTTCCGTGAATTTCTGAATGACCACTGCTACGACCTACACTACGCGCCGGCTGAATCGGCACGGCCGTTTTCATTTGGGTTGGGGAATCTGTGGCGTATCGCGACGGAATGGCCGGGAAATCCTATGCCACCGTGCATCCACCGCGCCCCGGAAACCGCGCCAGGCGACCCGCCGCGCTTGCTGCTGATCAGTTGAGGCAGTGGAAATAACCGGGGATTCCCATTGCTATGTGGTCGGCGCGCACTGAAGCTGCAACATGAGCAAAAGCCTTCAACAACACAGCTACCACGAAATTAACAAACAACTCTGCCTGAAGATGAAAACGAGCGGCCTGGACACCATCGAAGTCCTGATCACCCGCCGCGCGGGAAAGTTCATTTTCGCCTTCACCGGATCGCCCGAACAAGTTGTGAAAGCCGAAGCGATTCTCGCCGCTTGGGCTTAATTTTAACCGGCATTGTCCTGCTGCATTAATTTGCAGACAAGCGTCACCATGCGGAGCTTTGCCCGTTTTCAAGAAGTGGAATTTTTTCTATCAAATCCAAACCTCCTCTGTGAGTCAAAAGTGGCAGCAACAGACTTTTTGGTCCACCACTGCATTTCCAAGCCGTAGAACGCCGACGCATCGATTGGAGCAAAGGGAAATTACAGTTTGCCACGCGCGTTGATGCGGATGCGATTGGGCGCTACGCAAAAATTGTGAGCCAAGTCACGGGCTTGACGTGATTGCAGCGGTGAAACTTGCCGAGGCTTTCAAGGTGGAGACTTGCGCTTACGAAAACGCAAAACCAGTTGGTCAGGCTTGGCCGACTGCGCTAGTATTGCCGCATGGCTGTCCAGAATCGCATCGTCAAAATTCAGAAGCGCAATCGTGCGCTCGTGCGGTTTGATGCCTCACGCATCTGGAAAGCGGTGGCGCGCGCAGCGGAATCCATCGGCGGTTTTCAGCAGGATTTTCTCCCGGGTGCGAATGACCGGATCTTTGCCGCGCACAAAACCGATGCGGAAATCGCCGCGTTTCTTGCAGACATGGCGGTGGTCTGCCTCAACTCCAATCCGCAGCATTGCATCACCAATTTTCCGCCGACCATCGAGACGATTCAGGACGAGTTACTGCACGCGTTGCGCAGTTATGGTTTTCAAAAAACGGCGGATGCCTACGAGTGTTATCGCTGGGGCCGCCATTGGACGCGCGAAGGTGCGATCACGCAGGCGCAATTTGTCGGCAATGGGTTTCATCGTGAGCGCATTGAAAAAATTTTAGAGTGGAATCGGCGACATGGCGTGGACACGGTTGCGGGTGTGAATGAAAAAGTTCGCGCAGGAAAAATGGAAGAGGTCATCACCGCCTCGCTCGCAGTTTATGAATCATCGCTGGATGAGGCAGCGAACAAAGTCGTTGCGCGCATCAACAGCGGCGACAATTTGCGCATGATCTGGGTCAGCGGGCCGAGTTCATCTGGCAAGACGACGACAACGGTAAAACTCACGCAACGCCTCGCCAAACATGGCCTGCGCTTTCTGATGCTGAACCTCGATGATTATTTCTGGTCTGCCGTGGAGCATCCGACGGACTGGCTGAACGACCGTAATTTTGAAGCGCCGGAAGCACTCGACATCCAGTTGTTAAATGAACATCTCCGCGCGCTGCTCGCCGGCCAGACGGTGGAAAAACCGCTTTATAGTTTCAAGGAAGGTCGCCGCAATGGCACAAAGACGGTGAAGCTGGAGCCGGATCAAATTTTATTACTCGACTGCCTGCACGGATTTTATCCACCCATTACGGAAGGCATTGACGGCTCGATGCAATTCCGCCTCTACATCGAGGCGATGAACGTCCTTTACGAAGGCGACGGCAGCACGAAAACGCTCACGCAGTTCACCGATGCGCGCCTGGTGCGGCGGATGTTGCGCGACGTGAAGCATCGCAATCACAGCCCGCTCGCGACGATCCTGCATTGGCACTATGTCCGCTACGGCGAACTGTTCAGCATCATCCCGCTCATGGGCCTTGCCGATCATGTCGTGAATGGCGGCACGCCGTTCGATCTGCCCGCGTTAAAACCATTTTTCCTCGGCGAAGGAAATTATCTGCCCAAGACGGAAGACTTCGCGCAATATGCCGGCTTCCTCGACGCACGCATCCGTTACGACCGCGTGAAGACGTTGCTCGAATCCGTCGAAGGTTTTACTCAGGTGCAGGTGAACTGCCACGAATTGATTCCCGGCGACGCAGTCATCCGCGAATTCGTCGGTGGCAGCACCGTGCAGATTCCACATAACGAGTGACGATGCATCGGGTGTTGTCCCGGCTTCCACTCTTCCATTAGCAGATCGGGAAAAGACCCATCACTTTCCGTCCCACGAAATCGCCCCACCCTTTTTCGTCGTTACAAATTTCGTGTTCGCGCCGTAGCGCAGGCGGATGGAGTTGCCGTTGACCGAATGAAGAGTGGCTGTCGTGAGTTGGCCGTCACGCCACGCGATGTCCACCTCGAAGCCGCCGCGTGCGCGAAGTCCTTTCACGTTGCCCGTTGGCCATTTTTTAGGAAGCGCGGGTAGGATTTGAATTAAATCATTCTGGCTTTGCAGTAACATTTCCGTGAGACCGGATGCGCCGCCGAAATTGCCGTCAATCTGAAATGGCGGATGCGCGTCGAACATATCGGGATAGGTGCGACGCGGGCTTAACAAAAATTCAAAAATGCTGAACGCATGGTCGCCATCGTGCAGGCGCGCCCAGAGATTGATACGCCAAGCTGTCGCCCAACCGGTCGCCTGATCGCCGCGGATCTCCAAAGATTTTTTTGCGGCGGCAGCGAGTTCAGGCGTGGTGTTCACGTCAATCTGCGCGCTTGGAAACAGGCCATAGAGATGCGAGACATGGCGGTGATTTAGCGCGTGCGACTTCATATCCAAATCTTGCAGCCATTCCTGTAATTGACCGGCGGAACCAATCTGGTTCGGTGCGAGCCGGGCTCGCGCGGCGGCAACTTCGCGGCGGAATTTTTCATCCGTGCCAAGAATTTGCGAGGCGCGCACGCAGTTGGCGAAAAGATCGCGAATGATTTGCATATCCATTGTGGGCCCGGCGGTGAGGCTGGTCTTGGGCGCGGCGGGATTCTGATTTTCCGGCGAGAGCGAAGGACAGGTGACGAGCCAATGGTTCGTCGGTTCTTCTACCAAAGTATCGAGAAAGAATTGCGCCGCGCCTTTCATGGCCGGATAAATTTTTTTCAATTCAGCTTTATCTTCCGAGAAGAGATAATTGTCGAAGAGTTGGTTGCAGAGCCACGCGCCGCCGCTCGGCCACATGCCGTAACCTGGGCCGTCCACCGGCGCGGTCGCGCGCCAGATGTCCGTGTTGTGATGTGCCACCCAGCCGCGGGCGCCGTAGTGAATTTTTGCCGTTCGCTGGCCGGTCGCGGACATTTCCAAAACCATTTGCGTAAGCGGCTCGGTCAATTCGGCAAGATTCGCGGTCATGGCCTGCCAGTAATTCATCTCGGTGTTGATGTTGATGGTGTATTTGCTGTCCCACGGCGGCGTCATGGAATCGTTCCACAAACCTTGCAATGTTGCGGGTTGCCCACCGGGACGCGAGCAACTGATCAAAAGATAGCGGGCGAACTGAAAATAAAGCGTGGCGAGTTGCGGGTCGTTGCCCTCGGCAAAGTGTTCAATGCGGCGGTCGGTCGGTAACTTCATGGAATCGCTGCTGCCGACATCCAGTGAAACGCGGCGGAAAAATTTCTGGTGGGCGGTGATGTGCGTGGCGCGGATTTTTTCCAACGACTTGGCTTTCGCGAGCGCGAGCTGGTTGCGGATGATGGCCTCGGGATTACCACTGACATCGTGATAATTTTTGTAACTGGTAGCGGCGGCGATGAAGAGCGTGGCAGAATCCGCGTTAGCAATGGACACAGTGTTGCTACCCGCCGTCGTTTGCCCGCCATCCGCCTGCACCCCGACGCGCGCCTGAAATTTCGTCACACCTGCGATACCGCGCGCTTCGCCAGCCGTGCCCGACATGACGAGCGTATTGGTGCGGTCAACCGCGAAAGCAGCTTGCTGCGGAGTGACCAGTCTGGCGGAAAAAGAAATTTGTCCGGGTTTGTCGGCGGTGAGCCGGACGACCACCACTTGATCCACCGCACTAGAAAATATTTCGCGTTTGAAATGCAAGCCATTCGCCGTGTAGTTCACAGTGGCAATGGCGGTATCAAGGTCAAGATCGCGGCGGTAATTTTCCGTCTGCCCGGCAACTGGGAAATCCAGAACCAGATCACCAAGCGTCTGGTAAGGCATTTCGCGCAGCGGCACGGCCATCATTTTTTCACCGATGAGTTTGGATGCCTCCTCGAATTTCCCCTCGAAGATCAGCTTGCGCGCCTCCGGCAATGCGGCGAGCGCGTTCGTATTGTTCGGGTCGTAAGGCGCGCCGGCCCAGAGCGTGTTTTCGTTGAGCTGGAGGTGTTCGCGCTCTACACCGCCGAAAATCATCGCTCCTAAACGGCCGTTGCCGATGGGCAGAGCCTCCGTCCACTTCACGGCACTATTGGTGTAGTAGAGCGTGAGTGGCGAGGTGATTTCCGCCGCTTGGTTGGAATGAAAAATGGAAAACGTCGTGAGCGCGGCAAGCAAAGTTCGGGGCAGTGATGACATGAGGAAATTCTCTCCGGCCACGCCGCGCAAACAAGTTCAATTTGACACTGATTTGTTGGCAGCGCCGCTCAAGCATCGGTGGAAATTCGCCGACACCATCTTGGTGGACACACAGTTTTTTTTGTGTATCGTCGCCACGAGAGAAACATGATCAAAGAAAAACTCAATACGGGGCAGAAGGCGCTGCAAATCAATCTTGACGCGAAACGCTACGGCACTTTTGCCGAAATCGGCGCGGGGCAGGAAGTTGCCCGCTGGTTTTTCCACGTCGGCAAAGCCTCGGGCACCGTAGCTAAGACCATTTCCGCTTACGACATGGCGGTGAGCGATGCCATCTACGGCGTGGCCGACCGTTATGTTAGCCGTAAACGCCTCCAGTCCATGCTGGATTTGGAATTCAATCTTTTAGTTGAGCGCCTCGACAAGACACGTGGTGACAAATGCACCTTTTTTGTTTTTGCCGACACCGTCACCACGAAGCACATTTCCAAACCCGGCGAGGAAGGCGGTCAAGGCTGGCTGGGGGTAAAATTTCAAACCGTGCCGCAGGCCGAGCCCTCGCAGATCATGATCCACATGCGGGCGCTCGACTGGGAAACACAACGCCAACAGGAAGCCATCGGTTTGCTCGGCGTGAATCTGTTGCACGCCGCGTTCTACTACACGCAAGACCCCGTGACCATCATCAGTTCGCTGCTCGACGGTTTGACCTCGCAACGCGTGGAGGTGGACATGATCAAATTTTCCGGCCCCGCGTTTCACAAGGTGGACAACCGCCTCATGGCGCTCCAACTGGTCGAGCAATGGCTCACTGAGGCGGCAATGTTCACCGCCAACGGCGAGAGCGTCATCCCCAGCGAACTGCTTTACAAAAAACCCGTGTTACTGGAACGCGGGAGTTTCCGCCCCATCACGAATCCAATGTTCGACATGATGGAACGCGCGCAGGAAATGTTCATGAAAGAACCGGCGCTCGCCGGCGAACCGCCCGTGGCGATGTTCGAGATGACTTTGCGCCAGCTGAAAGTGGGCGACGCGATTGACCACCGCGACTTCCTTGACCGCGTGGACACACTCTGCGCACTGGGCAAGCCGGTGTTGATCTCCAATTTTCTCCGTTACCACCGCCTCGTAACCTATCTCTCTCGCCACACGCAAAAGTTCATCGGCCTGCCCATCGGACTCGTGCGGTTGCGCGATGTGCTGGATGAAAAATTTTACACCGACCTGCCCGGCGGCCTAATGGAATCACTCGGCCAGTTGTTCAAGAACGGCGCCAAACTTTACGTCTATCCCTCCCTCGACAAAAAAACCGGGCGGCTGACCACCGTGCAGAACCTCGACATCCCGCCGCACCTCAAGCACCTCTACCAACATCTCATCGAGAACCAGTTCATTGTGGACATCACCGGCTACAACGCCGAGGCGCTCAAGATTTATTCCGGAGAAGTGCTGGCAAAAATCCATTCCGGCGACGACTCCGTATCGCAACTCGTCCCGCCCGCCATCGTGGAGGTCATCAAACGCAAGAAACTCTTCGGCTGGGGCACGGCAACGGCGGCGAAGCATTCATAAGTAGGGTTGGTCGCCGAGCGCAGCGCCCGCCTGCCCCGAGGTGGAAGTTTTCGCGCTGCGAAAACTCCGTCGCCGAGCGCAGCGTCAGGCGACGGAATCATTCGTGAGCCGAAAAAGCTCTCGCGCCCCCAGTGACCGCTGCGCGGTCAAGTCGAGTCGCCGCGCAACTCGACCCACCTGTCACGTCCGGCTCGCCGCGACATAGAACGCCGTGACGAAATCCGCGATCGCCTGCACTTCCGACTGCGTCGGTGGATTACTCACCGTGAAGTTCGGCAACCCCAGACTCGTGACCGGCCCCGCCGCGTTGGCATTGATACCGTCATACAAGTCCGCGTAACTCACGCGCTCCAGAATCAAGTCATTCAAACCTGCGAACTGGTTGCGTAATTCAGCAGAATCAATCGGCGCGTTATTCGCCGGTTTAGTGGGATCGTAAGGCATAAAAATATATTGGTAGGGCGGTGCTGCCGCACCGCC
>CAINDH010000044.1 GCA_903847285.1 uncultured Verrucomicrobia subdivision 3 bacterium
CGCCGTCGGCTACCTGCTCGACGAACTCAAGAACGACATCACGCGCGAAACCCCGGCGAGCTTCGAGCCGAGCATTGATTACGTCGTGACAAAGATACCGCGCTTTGCCTTCGAGAAATTCCCGCAGGCCGACCCCACGCTCACCACGCAGATGAAAAGCGTCGGCGAAGCCATGGCCATCGGGCGCACGTTCAAGGAAAGCCTTCAAAAATGCCTGCGCTCGCTGGAGATTGGCCGCAGCGGCCTGGGCGGCGACGGCAAACCCTGGCGCATCGGCACGGAAGTCTATGGCGACCGCGACATCCTCCCGCGCGACGTGATCAGCCGCAAGCTGAGCGTGCCCAACGCCGAACGCATTTTCTTCATCCGCCACGCCCTGCGCGCCGGCTTCACCATCGAGGAGATTTTCAACCTCACGAAGATTGACCGCTGGTTTCTGGTGCAGATCAAGGAGATTGTGGATTTTGAGGAAGAGCTGGCGGGCGCGAAGAATTAAAAAATATGAAATGGTGGAAGCGTTTAAATGCCACTGCCACTTTCTGCTTTCAACGCCGCTGGTGGCGGTTAATTGCCAAAACCAAAGCCGAGCATCCGAATGATTTCTTGAAACAAATTTCCTGCCTGCAGGAGAATTTGTCCAAGTTATCGCCACGGGAGATTCGTCAGTTCGCTCAATTCTACGAAAGTCGGCGGCTTGAAACCCTCATTCCCGAACTTTGGTATGCGGCCAAGATCATCACGAGCAACTTTGCCGGAATCGAGTTTGTAGTTCTGCAGCATTTCATTGTTTTGCGAGGCCGAGAAGGTTTCCTGCAAATCCTTTCTTTTCCAGAAAAGCTCGCCACGCACACGTTGCCGAAGGATGTGGACCGCGACGTCGTGCGCAATCTCTTCCGCAAAGTTTATTCCGAAAAGACGGGCCAGCCGTTGACCGCCTCGTTGCTAGCTTCAGTGCGGATCATCCGGCAACGCACCCGCCACCGCCTCCAGTTCCGCAGCGCCATCGCCAAGATCAAAGCATGGGACAAGACGAATCATTTCGGTGATCTTAAAAGCAAGTTTTGGAATCAAGAATTGGCGGATGCCAAGACCTCGGAAAATGTCCAAAGGTTTCTTCCCATTCACGAGAAGCTCGCAGAGAAAGGCGTCGCCCGCAGCCAACTTTATCTGGGTTGCCTTTATTGGCTTGGCAAAAGCGTGCCCAAAGACATGGGCAAAGCGGTCAAATATATGCGCGCCGCTGGTTATCAAAATGTAACGCTGGCGCAAGCTTGCATGGGCGTATTTTTTCTCAAGGGCGAAGGTGTGGAGCAAGATTATCGCTCCGCAGCAGATTGGTTTCGTCAGGCGGCGGCGCAAGGTGACGCGCACGCGCAGCGGGAGTTAGGGCAACTTTATCGCCGGGGTCAAGGTGTTCACCGGGACTACCCACAAGCCATCAAGTGGTTTCAATCTGCCGGCGAGAATGGTGACTGGGACGGTTTCAATGATCTCGGATTACTTTTCCTGAACGGCGAAGGGGTGGAGAAAAACTATGACGAGGCTGTCGTCTGGTTTGAAAAGGCCGCCGCAATGGATTATCCCCTCGCCATTCACAATCTTGGCGTGGTGTTTGAGAAAAAAGATTTCACCCGCCACTCTGAAGAAAAGGCATTTCAATATTTTACCCAAGCCGCTGAGAAAGGACATGGTTCGTCTCTACACAATCTGGGTTTTTGGCATCACCAAGGACGTTTCGTCAAACAAGACCATGCCCGTGCGAGAGAATATTACACTCAGGCTGTCGCCAAGAATGTTCTCACTTCCATGCTAAATCTGGGCGTGCTGTATCAAAACGGATTGGGAGTGGAACGCGATTATGCTCAAGCCAAAAGTTTGTTTGAGCGCGGCGCCGCATTGGGCAATGCCACCTGCTTCAACAATCTAGGGGTGCTGTATAAAAACGGTTTTGGTGTCGAAAAAGATCCGACCAAAGCTGTTTCCTTTTACCTGCAAGCTGCCGAACATGGCAGTCCCGAGGGAATGTATAATTTGGGACTGCAACATGCCAAAGGCGAAGGTGTGTCCAAAAGCGACGAGCAAGCGGTGAAATGGTATCGCCAAGCCGCAGAAAAAGGCTTCGCATCGGCTCAATGCAATCTAGGTCACTGTTATCTCCATGGGAAAGGCGTGTCTCAAGATTATGCGGAAGCTGTGAAACTTTTTGAAAAAGGCGCGGAGAAGAGTCACGCGATTAGCTTGAACAATCTGGCCGATTGTTATGAGACCGGTAAAGGTGTGCCGCAGGATTTCGCAAAGGCAGTCCACTATTATCGGCTCGCCGCGGAAAAAGGAGTGACCCTCGCAATGATGAGCCTCGGCAATCTGCTTCAAGAAGGCAAAGGCGTTCAGCAAAATGAGAAGAAAGCTTATCAGTGGTTCCAAAAGGCTGCTGATAAAGGCGATGATAATGCTAAGTCCAAATTGGTTGCGTGGAGCGAGGTCGCTCAAACTATCGAAAAAAATGAATCCCAATAGGCTTCTAATTCATCAGCCCAAGTTTGCCGCCTTTGCATCTGCCGCGGCGTGACGGGGGCGGTCCGCGCCGGTTGTTTCCATCGCTTTCTGCTTTTTTTCCCTAAAAACACGCCTTTTGCCCGCAGAAACTGAAAGGTTGCCTAAGGGAATCATTGCGTTGCCGATGGGAATTGCTCCAATGCCCATGGGGTTTATGGCTTTGCCCATGGGAAATGGAAGGTTTCCCTTGGGCATCGGAAGGTTTCCCATCGGTGACGAAGCATTTCCCATGGGAAAGATGGCAAATCCGGTGGGAATCGGGCGGTTGACGGTGGCTTTTGCCGGGATTGCCGTTGCAACTGGAACAGATGCAGATGCAATCGTTCCCGTTGCAGACGCAATCAGGACGGATGCAAGCGCATTTGCTCCGGTTGCAGTCGTATTCGTTCCAGTTGTAAGCGCAGCCGGGGCGTTTGCATCTGCATTCGGAATGACTGCACGTGCAATCGTGGCGGTTGCAATTGCATTTGTCTTGGTTGCATTAGCAATCATTCCAATGGCATGTGCAAAGATTGTGGCGGCGTTTGCACCCGTTCTGGTTTCAGCCACATTCCCCCTGCTTGCACTTTTTCCGTTCCCACCTACTTTGTCAGCCCTATGGATAAAACAATTTCCGTCCCGCACCTGTTTCAACCGCTGACGCTCCGCTCGGTCACTTTGCGCAACCGCATAGGCGTCTCGCCGATGTGCCAATACTCGGCAACGGACGGTTTCGCGAACGACTGGCATTATGTGCATCTCGGTTCGCGCGCTGTCGGCGGCGCGGGCTTGGTCATCGTGGAGGCCACAGCGGTCGCGCCGGAAGGCCGCATCACGCCGGGCTGCATGGGACTGTGGAGTGACGCGCACATCGAGCCGCTCGCGCGCATCGCGAAGTTTGTGAAGGAACACGGCGCGGTGGCGGGCATCCAGATCGCGCACGCGGGCCGCAAGGCATCGGCGGCTTTGCCGTGGAACGGCGGCGCACACTTGTCTGCGGCGCAAAGTGGTTGGGAAACGATTGCGCCCAGCGCCATCGCGTTCGGCGGTGATCTAAACAAAGTGCCGCGCGCGATGACGGAGGCGGACATTCTGCGCGTGCAAAATGATTTTGTCGCGACCGCGAAACGCGCGTTGACGGCGGGCTTTAATTTTTTGGAACTGCATTCCGCGCACGGTTATCTGTTCAACGAGTTTCTCTCGCCGCTCACAAACCATCGCACGGACAAATACGGCGGCAGTTTCGAGAATCGCATCCGACTGTTGCTCGATACCACGCGCGCGGTGCGGAAAGTCTGGCCGGACAACCTGCCGCTGGCGGTGCGCATCTCGGCGATTGATTGGATGCCCGGCGGCTGGCAGATCGAGGACAGCATCGCGCTGGCGAAATTGCTTAAAGCTGAAGGCGTGGACTTGATGGATTGCAGTTCAGGCGGCCTGGTGCCGGACGCGAAAATTGAAGTTAAGCCGGGTTACCAAGTGCCGTTCGCGGAAAAAATCCGGCACGGCGCAAACATCGCGACGGCTGCCGTTGGTTTCATCACCGAAGCAAAACAGGCGGACGACATCGTGCGTGAAGGGCAGGCGGACATCGTTTTATTGGCGCGGGAATTTTTGCGCGACGCGTATTGGCCGGTGCATGCCGCGCGGGCGCTCGGATACAAACTGCCGCCGCCCAACCAATACGCACGGGCCTGGTGAGCGACGGAAAGGAGACGCCTGCTAAAGTCGTCTGAATTTCTGGTGCAGATTTCAGCGCGACGTTTCGTCAGGAACGAATTCAACTGCGCGCCTGCACCGCGCCCAAGCCGCCGTCCACGCCGATGACCTGACCGGTCACCCATTTCTGTTCCGCGTCCAACAACCAGGCGATGGCGGAGGCCACATCTTCCGGTTCGCCGATACGCCCGAGCGGATGCATCGCAGCGGAAATCTTCGCGATGGTTTCA
>CAINDH010000045.1 GCA_903847285.1 uncultured Verrucomicrobia subdivision 3 bacterium
CCAGCAGCAATGCGACCGCATTGCGGAACAGTTAAACAATCGTCCTAGACTACGCCTCGGCTTCTTAACTCCCAACGAGGTCTATTACTAACCATTTTGTCGCACTACAAATGTGAAACTAAAACCTGTTCAACGCCTGCACACCGTTCGTAGAATTATTCACGCTGAAATATAGCTGCTTGGTCTGCGCGGGAATTTGAATCGCCGCCGTCGCGCTGGAACTGCTGCCGTAAATCGGCTCGGTGTAACTCACAGTCAGAACATCGCCCGGCGAAACTTTCAACGTGCCGTCCTGGCTGATCACGCCAGAGGTCAGCGATGTTGGCAATCCACCAGTGTTGCGGAAGACGCCGCTGTTGGTGCTGGTCTCCGTCAACGTGATGGATTCGGAATCGCCGCTGGTCGGGTCAAAAACAGTGACGAGGAGTGTTTGAATAGTATTCGTGGCGGTGTTGCCGACGGCATTGGTAAGGGTAACAAAAACATTCGTCCCGACAGTATAAAGCGCAATCGTCGCACCATTTGTATCGGTAAAACGAATATTCACCGTCACGCCATTCGTCGACGTGCTAGGGGGAATGATGGCGTTTGCTGAAATGGTCGTGCCGCCGATGTTGACGCTATTGCTAACTGTGCCACCAGAGAGAATTTGGAACTGATATTGAAACATACTGGAACCACGACTCAAAATAATGGGAATCGTATAGCCTGTTCCGTCCAACGGAAACGGCGTGCCACTTACGCTATCGGCAATAGGTGTGCCATTCAGCGTTGTAGAAGAAGATACATAAACCAAGTTCGTGGACGGCGCGTCAATGACCACGGTGTTACCGAGGGGCAAGAGTCCTTTGTTATCAATCTGCACGGAGTATTGGACGGTGTCGCCGATGCTCAAACCCGCAGGCGCGACGTCGTTGGTAACGAACGCTGTTTTGAGAATGACCGGCGTGGGAAACGGCAAGACCGTGGTGCCGGCGTCAATGTAGGGATTGCCAGGCAAGGCGCGATCTGCGTCTTCACCCCACGCGGCGGTAAGCAGCGTGCCATTCACCGTGTATATTCTCATGCCCGTCTGACTGCGGCTCGGGTCGTAAATCTTCAGTGACTGCAAATTGACTACGGTGAAGTTTGTATCGTATTTGTTGCCATTCGGATCGGTCAACAAACCAGCCTTATCGCCTTTGTAATCTACATAAAGCGTTGCGTTCCCCAGCGCTGTTACCCAGACAGGGCTGCCGTTCACGGAGCCATCCGAGCTGCCCGGCCCGTAACCGACCGTCGCTTCAGTAGTCAACGCCGCCTTTGGCACCAGCGTGAAACCCCAGTTGTAAGAAGTATCCGCCGTGTTGTTCGCCGCGACGGTGCAAACTGCAAAAAAATTCGACCCATTCGCGCTGACAAAGCTTGCTCCGGAACCAATCGGCATCTGAAACTGATAAACGCCGTTCGTGCCAGGAATCGCAAAACTCCCGCCGCCCCCCTGCGTGTTGTAGCTGATGGTCAAAGCGTTTGTGCTGGGGTTGAAAAGATACACATACGCCGGCTGCGTGCCGCTGGAAGCCGAACTGACTGGTGTGTAGTAAGTGTCGTCCCACGATTCCACCGGATACAACGTGAACCAGTCACTCGCGTAACTAGCACCCACGTGACCGATAAGCAAATCCGCCTGCACCGGCTTGGAAGACGTGATGCGCCCGCCTTTTTTAATACCACCGTTGATGAGATATGATTCGCCTTGATTCAGCACCACTGTGAAACTCCCAATACCCGTGCCGTTTGTATCCACAGTGATTGAAGTGTTATTCTGGGCCGCCATTACAAACATGCCGACGTAGCGGAATAGATTGTTCGCCAAGTCTTGCCCCACCGGGCTGATGTAATTCGTCCCGTAATCCAGTGTGGACAGCACGCCCACCGCACCAGCAAACACCGGCCCAGTCGGAATCGGCCAAGCAGCTCGGGAAATTACCAACGCCTTGGTTGCCGCCACGCGATCGCGCGCGTCCCAGAGAATTTGGGCGGGATTTCGGGGCAATGGCACATTGTTCGTCAAGGTAACAACCGTTCCCACCGGAATCCCCCGTGGGATCGTTGGCAAAGCCGGGACAGATGCCATTAGCATTGTTGCCATCGCCCCACACCAATGTGGTAGGCTGCGAGGGCGTAGCCAGATTCACCTCGTAACCATCCTCCCATTGATCGTAAAAAATCTGTGTGCCATCGCCGGTCACCACAATCGAGAAGGTAGAAAAATTCGTCTGCCCCGCGCCAGCAATGATGGACTGGTTGGCTTGGTAAATCTGCGCCTCCGGCATGGGTAGATAAAAATCCTGCACCAAGGTGGCACCACGCGCCGCGCCGAGAGTCAATAGAAGAAAAAGCGCCGCCAGCAAAATCTGCCAGCCATAGCGCACCGGTTCACTCCGTAAATAACGATTCATTTTGATAAATGGAAACACGCCAACCGGCATAACGCCGAATGGCTATCGTTAGGTGAGGAACCTTTATGTCGCGAACGGATGGTTCTGATTAAACTTTCCACACTCCGTCCGCTTGGCGCGAATACTGGCCCAACCCAAATTGATTGCAAGACTTTTTTGTGAATAACTTGTGAATTGAGCCTCTACACTATTGAAATCCAACATATTAACAGAAAGATAACTATCTAGCCAGCGAACCCTGTTATCCAAAGCATCTAAACCAGAATTATTCGATTGGAATGCGAATACACGAGCCAACGGCTAAGCCAGATTGGCCGCGAGGCGACGGCATGCACCACGTCGTTCCGGCTAAAGCCATGTCACTTCTCCGCCGATTCACAGTGTGACGCACCGGATTTCCGGGCGGCCTTATGCAATTAAAAAATCATTTTAAAATTTCCCTGGCGCTCGCGGCGCTGTTGCCTGTGCGCGCTGCCATTGCTGGATTATGCGCGCCCGGCTACTACAGTGCCACAGGCTC
The DNA here is from genome assembly GCA_903847285.1 of uncultured Verrucomicrobia subdivision 3 bacterium. Next base: position 2,962 of record CAINDH010000045.1, read on the forward strand.
GGATCCAGGCGTGCCCGCACCGCCTGGATATTATGTTCCTACTAACGGTGCGACGGAACCAACAGCCGCGCCACCGGGATTTTTTGCCGCCGGTTTTGCCAATACGGAACCAACCTTGTCCCCTGCGGGCAGTTACACTCCCATCGCAGGTATGGCGGACGCCATCCTTGCGCCACCGGGCTACCTCGTTACCTCGAATGGAGCATCCAGCATAACGCCAGTGCCAGCGGGGTTCATCTCACCCAATTACGGCAATACCGCCCCAAATACTGTTCCGCCAGCGGGCTATTACGCACCGGTTTCAGGAATGACTCGCGGCGTAGCAGCGGTTCCAGGCTACTATGTTGCGGGATTGGCGCAGACAAATCTCACACCAGCTGCACCAGGATATTTTGTGGCCAACGCCGCCGCCCGAACCCAAACCCCGGCGCCGCAAGGAACCTTTGCGCCGTGTTTTGCTATGACCGCGCCACTTCCGGCCATGCCTGGATATTATTCACCCACGACCAAGGCGATTTCCCTCCAAATGGCTGTGCCGGGAAGCTTTGTTTGCACGGAAGGCGCCACGAATATCACGCTCGCTCCGCCCGGCAGCATCGCCCCGATTTCTGGAATGACTGCGGCGATTGCCGTCAGCGAACTTGGCTCCATCCACGGCATTGGCATAGGCGAAATCAACCTTATCATTAGCAATTACTGGATTGCGAACCCTGGTATCACCATGTCGAATTTCACCCATGCGGCCAACGGCTCTTGCAATTTACAGCTTATGGATGATCCCAATCCCAGCTTCACGGTCCTTGCCTCTACCAACCTTGTAGACTGGGAACCTGTCGGACACACCGCTACTGGCTTGCTGTTTGACGATCCAGCTTCTGTCGGCACGCTTCGAAGATTTTATCGTGTAAGTCTGCCTTAACTCGGGATATTTACGGGAACTGATATCGCTCGAATGCGAATTCGGCCGAAACGCCATTGAAATATACGGACGTGGAATTTTTGAGGTCGGCTTAAAACCATTACGCGTGAAAAATGACGACGCAGGATGACGTTAATTTGTCAACGATTGGATATTAGAGAACCGCAAAAAACAATTGCATCGCCGACGTCGGTTTGGCTTCATCCACGCGTGCCGCCAACTGCCAATCATTCTCCGCGCCGCCGGATGACCGTTTACTATTCCGGACGCGTGCAAGGCGTAGGTTTCCGTTACACCACCAAACAGACTGCTGCTGGCTTTGAACTCACCGGCACCGTGCGCAATTTGCCAGATGGCCGTGTAGAACTCATCGCCGAAGGTTTGCGCGATGAACTTGACGCTTTCCGCACCGCGCTACATGATGCAGGTCTCGCTGGATTTATCCGTGACGAGCAAGTATCTTGGGCCGACGCAGAAAATAAATTTCGCGGGTTTGAAATCGTTCGTTAAATGAAATACGCCATCATCGCTGACATCCACGGGAATCTGGAAGCTTTTCAAGTTGTCCTCGAAGACATCCGCGCCCAGCAAGTGGACCACATCGTGTGCCTCGGCGATGTTGTGGGCTACAACGCCAACCCCAAAGAATGCCTGCAGATTGTCCGCGACATGAACATTCCCTGCGTGAAGGGCAATCACGACGATCTCTGCTCCACCAACAACGAGTTAGAAGGTTTCAACCCCCACGCCGCAGACGCCGTTCACTGGACACGCAACCAGTTGAATGACGATGAAAAAAAGTGGCTGCGAGATTTGAAATACACGCGCATGGCCGCCAACTTCACGATGGTTCACGCCACGCTGGATGCGCCCGATCGCTGGCAATACGTTTTTGAAAAGCTGGCGGCATCGGCAAGTTTTCCCTACCAACTTACCCAAGTCTGCTTCTTTGGCCACACGCACGTCCCCGTCGCCTTCATGCGCGATACGATGGTCCGTGGCGGGACGTATTCCAAATTCAAAATTGATCCGTCCAAAAAATATTTCATCAACGTCGGCGCCGTCGGCCAGCCGCGCGACAACAATCCAAAGTGCGCCTACGTCATCTATGATTTGACCGCAGGCACGATTGAACTCCGCCGCCTCGAATACGACATCGCCGCCGCGCAGGCCAAAATCATCGCCGCCGGCCTGCCCGAGCGCCTCGCGGAACGGCTGGCTTACGGCCGCTAATTTTTCTTGCCACAGATAACACAGAGGCTGAACCTGCGCCCGCCTGAAGTTTCATCAGTGTTTCATCAATGTGCATCAGTGGCTGAAACCGATTGAAAATTTTAATTCTCAAACCCAGTTCGCTCGGCGATGTCATCCACGCCCTGCCCGTCCTGCGTTTGTTGAAACTTCAATATCGCGACGCGGAGATATTCTGGTGGATAGATTCCGCGCTCGCTCCGCTCATCGAAGGTGATCGTGATTTGACAGGCATCGTGCGCTTCGAGCGGCGGCGCTGGGGCAAGCCACAACACTGGCCTGAAATGTTCCGCAGCATCCGCTGGCTCCGCGCGCAGCACTTCGACCTCGTCATTGATTTGCAATGTCTCGCTCGCAGCGGAGCATTTGCGTGGCTGGCGCGTGGAAAGCTCCTCGTCGGCCTTGACGAATCACGCGAAGGTGCAAACACCCTCTACGACGTCGCCGTGCCGCGCAAAAATTTTCAAACGCACGCCGTGGATTGGTATCTCGCCACGCTGCCACCGCTCGGCGTGCCGGTGCATAAAAATTTCGACTGGCTGCCCGAGCGGAAAGAAATTTCCGCCGAGGTGAAACGGAAATGGTTTGGCGAAAATCCAGAATCCAAAATCCAAAATCCAAAATTGATCTTGCTACAGCCCGGTGCGCGTTGGGAAAACAAACGCTGGCCGACGGAACACTTCTGCGAACTCGTCCGGACGCTGGGCGAAAAATTTCCCGATGCCAGTTTCGCCGTGCTTGGCAGCAAGGACGACAAGGCGCTCGGCGAAAAAATTTTGCAAGCCGCACCGAAAAAAGTTTTGAACCTGTGCGGCGCAACTTCGTTGTTGGAGATGATTGAGTGGGTTCGGCGATGCGACCTACTCATCACGAATGACACCGGGCCGATGCACGTCGCGGCAGCGATTGGCCGTCCACTCCTCGCGTTGTTCGGCCCGACGGAGCCGCGCCGCACCGGCCCCTATGGCCAGCTTGAAAATGTTTTACGGATTGAACTCCCCTGCTCTCCCTGCATGAAGTCGGATTGTCATTTCAGCAAGCCAGATGAATGCCTCCGCTCCCTGCCACCCGCGCTTGTCGCGCAACGCGCCATCGCAATTATTTCCTAAAGATTCACCGTCATCTGCCGACATTTGGGTAGAAATGTCATCCTCGGCCGCAGAATCTTGTTGTGACTCACGGAAACCCGGCGTTGCCGGATTTTTGCCGGATGAAACGTCGCTTTGCCCCAACAAAAACCTCACGCCCGAGACCGTTTTACCCAAAACAAAAATCTTGTTTGTGGATGACGAGCCAGCAATGGTCCGCGTCTTAAAAATGGGTATGCGCTCGATGGCTGAGCAGTGGGAGATGTCCTTTGCCGAAGGCGGCGAGGCGGGGTTGGAACTAGTGAAACAACAGAACTTCGACGTAATTGTGACGGATATGCGCATGGCCGGCATCAACGGCGCGCAACTTTTGAACTACGTTCTCCGTCACAACCCGCAAACTGTGCGCATTATTCTTTCCGGCTACGCGGACTTGAGCGAGGTCGTCAGTTGCGTCGGGCTGACGCATCAGTTTCTTACCAAACCATGCAGCCTTGACGATTTGAAGTCGTGCCTGAAAAAAGTCACGGGTATCAAGCATCAGCTCGGCCACGAAAAATTGCGCGAACTGACCGGCGGACTGACGAGCCTGCCGGGAATCCCGGAATTATATCTGGAAATTGCCGAGGCGTTGCAGTCGCCGCTCACTTCGTCAGATCGCATCGCGGAAAGCCTGCGGCCTACTGGCCCGCCAATGGTAATACGCGCGATGCCGTCGCCAAAAACAATGGCGCAATTGTTGGAAATGTTCGTTACCAGCAGCATGAGCGTTTGGGCAAAGCCTTCGACTTCGATGGCAACCACTCATTTGTCGCCATTCAAGATTCTCCGAGTTTTCAATTTCAAGACCAGTTGAGTATCGAACTGTGGATGAAGGCCAGCCCCGACAACGCACTGAATAGTTTTCAAGGGCTCGTCGCCAGCGATTTTTTTGGAATTGAAATTTCCAATGGGTATGGCGGCACGATGGGCGTGAATTTCTACACCAGTTCAGACAGTGGTGCCTCTTGGGGTGAAACTTCAACCGCCAACGGTGGCGGCTCAGTGGTTACCGTCAACCAATGGCATCACATCGTCGGGGTCTATGACGGCGCCCAAGTCCAGTTGTATATTGATGGTAAAACGTGGGGCAACGCTACGACGTGCTCGGGCAATATTTCACCGATGCTAGATGGCAGCTACCTTTCCATCGGCGGCGAAGATGGGCGCACCTTCTGCGGCTGCACCGACCGCTATTTCAAGGGCTCGATTGATGAAGTAAAAATCTACAGTCGCGCACTCTCCAGTCTTGAAATTCAAGCTGATTACAACCGCGCCAAGAGCCGTGGAAGATAATCTGTTTGTAACTGTGTAAAGCGGCCCTGCCAAAATACTAAATTGCTAATCCCTGATAATTTTATCAGCGCAGATTAGCGTGGATTAGCGGTTAAAAATTGTTTTACCCATGCCCGCGCCGCATCCGGCGTGGTCAATTCATCCGCCAGTTGGCGCTCGCGGATCTCGTGCAGTAGCTCACCCATTTTTTTGCCGCCCGGAATTCCCAGCGCAAGCAAATCAGTTCCCGTCAGCAATGTTGGACGGATGGCGGGCAGTTTTTTCAAGTCTTCCGCCTGAATCACGACAAAATTATAGTGCTCCAGATTGCCGCTTGAGCCAAGGCAATCGAGCCGGTGCAATTCTAGTTCCAGTGGAAGCGTCTCGCGCATGAGCAACCGCCGCAGCGTCGCCTTGCGCATCTGCATCACATCTTTGAACTGCATGTGATGCCGAACCGCTTCCACGATTTCTTCCACCAGTTTGTTGGGAAATTTGAGTCGCTTCAAAATCTTTTCCGACATGTCCGCGCCGACTTTCTCGTGACCATAGAAATGAATTTTGCCCGTTGCTAAATCTTTTTCCGCCGTCACCGGCTTAGCGATGTCATGCAACAACACCGCCCACGGCAGCAACTCATTCGCATCCGCCGGGAGTTTATCCAACATCAGGCAGATGTGATTAAACACACTGCCCTCTGGATGAAAATCCGGGGACTGCTCACAATTAATCGTCGCCGCAAGTTCCGGCAAAATGTGTTCGAGCAATCCGCTCTCGCGTAGCAAGACCAAACCCCGACTCGCATGCGGCGGGGAAAACAATTTCAGCAACTCATCCCGCACTCGCTCGGCGCTGATGATTTTTATTTTCGAAGCAAGCAAATGGATGGCTGAAAAAGTTTTCTCCTCAATCTCAAAACCCAACTGCGCAGCAAAGCGCACGGCACGCAACATCCGCAGATGATCTTCACCAAAACGTTCCTCCGGTGCTCCAATAGTGCGGATGATTTTGGCGAGCAAATCTTTTTCGCCGCCGACCCAATCGCGGGTTTTTTGCGTGAGCGGATCGTAGAACAAACCGTTCACCGTGAAATCGCGGCGTGAAGCATCCGCCTCAGCATTGGCGAATTCAATCTTCTCTGGGCGACGACCATCCTGGTAATCCGTCTCCGCGCGAAACGTGGCCACTTGAAACTGCTGACCGCCCTCGACCACGATCATCACGCCAAACTTTCTACCGACGGGAATGGTCTTGCTGAAAAGTTTTTCGACCTGCTCAGGCTTGGCGTTCGTGGCAATGTCAAAATCCTGCGGCTCGCGGCCCAGAAGGAAATCGCGCACGCAGCCACCCACCCAGAACGCGGCGAAGCCCGCTTGCTGCAAGCGCTTGACAATTCCAGCGGCAATTTCACGTGGCGATGAGTTCACAAAAGTCCATTCTCACGCAAAGGAGCAAGGCCGCAAAGTTATTTTCCAAGCGGCCTTGCGCCTAGGCGTGAAATGAAGCTGTTAAATTCCCACCAACGCCGCACCAAGCACACCGGCGGAATCGCCGAGCTGATGCTTCACGATTGGGATTTGCAGTTCGTCCGTGAAAACACACTGACGGACTTGCGCGATGCCTTCCGTGTAGATGGCATTGAAGTTCGAGACGCCGCCGCCGAGAACGATGAGATCGGGATCGAGGATATCTATGAGGTTGGCGATGGCGCGACCGAAGCGGCGGAAAAATTCCTGCATGAACTCCACCGCCTGCGGTTGCCCGGCGAAAAATTCTTTTTCAATCTCTTTGAGCGATTTCCGCACGCCGTATTTTTCCGCGTAGCGATTCTCCAACCCGCCGCCGCTGATGTAGGTCTCCGTGCAGCCGCGCTGGCCGCAGTAACAGACCGGTCCGGTCGGGTCGATACTCATGTGTCCCCACTCGCCGGCGATGGCTTGCGCGCCGGTGAAGACTTCGCCCTTGTAAACAATGCCGCCACCGCAACCGGTGCCCATGATGACGCCGAAGACCAGCTTCTTTCCCTTGCCCGCTCCGAGCAACGCCTCGGCCATCGCAAAACAGTTTGCGTCGTTTTGGATTTCGATTTTGCGGCCTAGAAGTTTTTCCAAATCGGTTTTCACCGGCTTGCCATTCATGCAGACGGTGTTGGAATTTTTCAACAGACCAGTGCGCGGCGATATCGCGCCGGGCGTGCCGATACCAAAGGTGGTTGGCTGGCCGGGAACGCTGGCGACGAGTTCATCGTGAACCGTCTTTATGCGATTCAGGATGTGCTGGTAACCGTGCTCGCGTTCGGTGGCGATGCGCTTGCGAATGACCTCTTTGCCAGGGGCGTCGAGAACGACACCTTCGATTTTGGTGCCGCCAAGATCAATACCAATGCGATAACTCATAATTTCTAGAGGAAAGGATGGATTGGGGCGCATCAAACTTCAACCACGGATAAGAATTGAGCGGCTAACTGGCTTGAACCGGTAAGCGTAGGTAGCCTGCCATGCGTCCATTGATTTCCTTACGCCTGACTTGACCTTTGGCGGTAAATCTTCATTATACGCAGCCCGGCAAATCCGCCGTTTTTCCATCCGCGTCCGATTGACGCGACTGGTTTTTAGCAGGCGGACGCACCGGTCAATTATCCATTACGATATGCAGCACATCCGAAACATCGCCATCATCGCGCACGTTGACCACGGCAAAACTACGCTCGTGGACTGCCTCCTCAAACAATCCGGCACCTTCCGCGAAAACCAACACGAGTCCAAGGAAGAACGTCTGATGGATTCGATGGATCTTGAAAAAGAAAAAGGCATCACCATCCGCGCCAAGAATGCCGCCTTCAAATACAAAGATTACAGCATCAACATCGTGGACACACCGGGACACGCGGACTTCGGCGGCGAAGTCGAACGTATCATGAACATGATCGACGGCGTGTTGCTCGTGGTGGATTCCTCCGAAGGACCGCAGGCGCAAACGCGCTTCGTGTTGCGCAAAGCGTTGGAGGCCGGCGCGAAGCCGATTGTGGTCATCAACAAGATTGATCGCGAAAACGCCAACCCGAAAAAAGTTTTGGATCTCGTTTTTGAATTGTTCATGTCGCTCAACGCGACGGACGAACAGCTCGATTTTCCTTTCATCTATTGCTCCGCCAAGGCCGGTTACGCCAAGGTGGAACTCGACCATGCCAGCGGCACGATGGAGCCCCTGTTTGACGCAATTGTGAAACACATTCCGCCTCCGCGCGCGAAAGCCGGCGAAGGTTTCCAATTGCTCGTCGCGAACTTGGATTACAACGATTACGTCGGGCGTATCGCATTTGGCAAAATCGTCGAAGGCAAAATCAAAATTGGTGACCCGGCGATCTGCCGCCACGGCAATGGCAAGATTTCCAAAGGCAAGATCACGATGATCTACCATTTCGAAGGTATGAAACGCATCGAAATCCAGGAAGCCCACGCCGGCGACATCGTCGGTCTCGCGGGTTTCGAGGAAGTCTTCATCGGTGAAACGATTTGCGATTCTGAATTGCGCGCCACTCTGCCCTACATCCCGATTGATCCGCCGACGATCCAGATGGAATTCGCGGTGAACGACGGCCCGCTCGCCGGTCAGGACGGCAAGCTCGTCACCGCGCGCCATATCTGGGATCGCCTCGTCCGGGAAATCCGCACGAACGTCGCCCTCCGCATCGCGCAGACGCCCGACCCGAAAGTGTTCGCCGTCAGCGGACGCGGCGAAATGCAGATCGCCATTCTCGTCGAGCAGATGCGCCGCGAAGGTTATGAAGTTTTGGTTTCCCGCCCGGAAGTGCTTTGGAAAAAAGGCCCGAACGGCGAACTCTTGGAGCCGATTGAAAAGTTGTTCGTGGAAATCCCGAACGACTGCCTCGGCACCATCATGGAAAATCTGTCCGGCCGCAAGGCGCAGATTACAAACATGAACCACGTCGGCAACCAGGTCTCCGTCGAAGCGCTCGTGCCGATGCGCGGCTTGATCGGCTTTGAGACCGACCTCGTGAACTCCACCAAGGGCATGGGCGTGATGAGCCATCTCTTCCACGAATACGG
>CAINDH010000046.1 GCA_903847285.1 uncultured Verrucomicrobia subdivision 3 bacterium
CCTGCCCTACGCCGGCCAGCCGATGCCCAAGAAAAAAACTTTGTCGGATTTTCAACGGCGGTGGCGATATGCTTCGTGAGAATGAGCGACCCCACTGCCACGCCCGACCACGAACTGCTCCGGCAATTCACCCGCGACCACTCGCAAGCCGCCTTCACCGAACTGGTGAAACGCCATGTGAACCTGGTCTATTCCGCCGCGCTCCGGCAGGTTCGCTCGCCGCAACTCGCCGAGGAGGTCACGCAATCCGCCTTCGCCGACCTTGCGCGTGATGCCGTCAAACTAAAACCCGACACCATCGTCACCGCATGGCTGTATTCCGTCGCCCGCCGGACCGCCATTGATGTCGTCCGCAAAGAATCCCGCCGCCAGTTGCGCGAACAGATCGCCGTGGAGACGAATGCCATGAACGCCACCGAAGCCAGTTGGACCGAAATCGAACCACTCCTCGACGAAGCCGTGGCTGCGTTGGACGAAACCGACCGCGCCGCCGTGTTGCTCCGCTATTTCGAGAACCAATCCCTCCGCGCCGTCGGCCAGCAACTTGGCGTGAGCGACGATGCCGCGCAAAAACGCGTGATGCGCGCGGTGGAACAATTGCGGGAATTCTTCGCCAAACGCGGCGTCAGCGTCGGCGCAGGCGGATTGGTCGTCGTCATCTCGTCCAACGCCGTGCAAGCCGCGCCGGTCGGTTTGGCCGTCTCCATTTCCGCCGCCGCGCTCGCGGGCACGGCGGCCACCACTTCAACCCTCATTGCCGCCACCACCAAAACCATTGCCATGACTACGCTCCAGAAAACTCTCGTCACCGCCACCGTGGCCGTGCTGGCCGGTGCGGGCATTTACGAAGCCCGCCAAGCCGCGCAACTGCGCGACCAAGTCCAGACGCTCCAGCAACAGCAAGCACCGCTGGCGGAACAAATCCAACAGTTGCAAAATAATTTCAACAATGCCTCAAATAGGCTGGAAACTTTGCTGGCGGAAAATTCACGGTTGAAGTCAAACCCAAACCAAACAGAGGTTTTGAAACTGCGGGGCGATGTGAGCAGGCTGCGCAGTGATGCGGCTCGGCTGGCGCAAACGCTCTCGGAAAAAAGTTCCACAAACGACTCTTCGCCCGCGAGTGAATTGAAAGACAAGTTGCAACAGATGCCAGAGCGATACATTCCGGAACTCCAACTGGTCGGTGAAGATAAATGGGCTGAAGACGCTCGCAGGAAGCCGTTGAAAACCGAAGATGATGTCCGTCAGGCGCTTGGTAATTTGCGGCGCGCGGCCCGAATCCGATTTGGAGCACAGCTAGAGAAGGCGCTGGGAGATTACCTTGAAACTTCACACGGACAGTTGCCAAAAAATGTTTCTGAACTCCAAAATTATTTTCACCCACCGGCGGATAATTCCATCCTGAACCGATATGAAATGGCTCGCACTGGTTCGGTTGGCAGCCTCCAGCCGGGAGAAATTTTGATTCAGGAAAAATCTGCCGTTGATGACCAATACGACACGTTGCTCTCGGTCACTTCCGCCGGTTATGTCATCCAAGGTGTCGGCAAGTGGGCTGACCAACGCTAAAACGCCTTCGCGGCAATGTCGCGGCGGAAATGCGCCCCTTCAAACTGGATGCACTCCACGGCGGCATAGGCGGCGGCTTGGGCAGTATGTAAATCTTTGCCGAGCGCGGTGACGCCGAGGACGCGGCCGCCGTTGGTCACGATCTGTCCGTCTTTCATCGCCGTGCCCGCGTGGAAAACTTTTGTTCTCGGCAAATTGTTCGCGGCGTCGAGGCCGGTGATGATTTTTCCTTTCGGATAATTTCCCGGATAACCGCCGCTGGCCATGATCACGCAGACGCTGGCTGCGGATTTCCATTTCAATTCGTGCCGCGCCAACGTGCCGCTCGCGCTGGCTTCGAGCAGTTCCACGAGATCATTTTCGAGGCGCGTGAGATAGACCTGCGTCTCGGGGTCGCCGAAGCGCGCGTTGAATTCTAGGATCTTCGGGCCGTTCTTCGTGAGCATCACGCCGGGATACAGCAGGCCGCGATAATCAATTTTCTCCTCAATGCAGCCGCGCATGAACGGTTCGAGCACTTTGTTGGCGACCTCGGCGAGCTGCGTGTCGTTGAGGAACGGCGTGGGCGAATAGGTGCCCATGCCGCCGGTGTTCAAACCTTCGTCGTTGTCGAGTGCGCGCTTGTGATCTTGCGACGTGGGAAAAATCTTCGCCGTCGTGCCGTCGCACAGCGCGTGCATCGAAACTTCGGTGCCTTCGAGAAATTCCTGGATGACGACGTTCGCGCCCGCCGCGCCGAACGCCTTGCTGACCATGATTTCGTCCACGGCCTTCTCGGCCTCAGCCTGATTATGGCAGATCAACACGCCTTTGCCGAGCGCGAGGCCATCGGCTTTCACGACGCACTTGCCGCCGAGCGTGGCGGTGAATTTCTTCGCGGCAACGACATCGGAGAATGTTCCGGCGGCGGCGGTCGGTATGCCGTATTTCTCCATGAACTTTTGCGAGAAAACTTTCGACGCCTCGAACTGCGACGCTTTCTGATTCACGCCCCAAATCTTCAAGCCGTGCTTCTGAAACAGATCCACGATGCCGAGTGCAAGCGGATTGTCCGGCCCGACGACGGTGAAATCCACGCGTTTCTCCTGCGCGAACGCGAGTAGCTTGGGCAAATCTTCCGCGCTGATGCTGACGCATTCCACGGCGCTGCCGTTCGTGGCGAGGCGTTCCTGCGCGATGCCGGCGTTGCCCGGCGCGCACCACATCTGTGTGGCGTGCGGCGATTGCGCTAGTTTCCAGACGAGGGCGTGTTCGCGTCCGCCCGAACCGATGACGAGAATTTTCATGCGGGCAAATTGAAGCAGGAAGCGGGTGATGAGGCAATTTTACTTGCCGGGAGCAACGATCGGTTGCAGCTCGATCTCCAGCACAAGGTTGCCGCTGGTCGGAGCCGTCACATTTACGGCGAGCATGTTGAAACCGGGGTTCGGCTCGTTCACGCCGTCATCCGGCGGCTGAGCGCTGGCGATTTCAAAGCTGGCTCCGACAGGCGAAATAATTTTTGCAGCGAGCGTTTTGCCATTCAGCCGCAGCATGGCCTGATTCATTTTCAAATTGATTTTTGCGGCCGTGACCATCTGCCAGCGGATAGAGAGTCCGGGCTGCGCTGAAGTAATTTCATCGC
>CAINDH010000047.1 GCA_903847285.1 uncultured Verrucomicrobia subdivision 3 bacterium
CAGCTCTATTGCGAGCCTTACAAAGCCGGTGACAAAGAATCTCCCGCCTACATCCAGCAGTGGGTCAACCGCACCAAGGATCTCATCAACAAATATCATCCTGACTTGCTCTACTTCGACCATCAGCACAATCGCTTTGAGCGTTTCGGCAAGCTGGGCATGGAAATCCTGCCGCACTTTTACAACGCCAACATGCAGCGTCATGGCGGCCGGCTTGAAGCCGTGGCGCAGATCAAGAGCCTCGTTCCTAACGTGACCAATCAGCCCTATCTCCTCGATTGCGAACGCTACATCCAGACCAACATTTATTCCGCTCCGTGGCAGAATGACACCGCCATCGGCGACTGGTTTCCTCGCCGCGGCGAAATTTTTAAGACACCGGAACAGATCATCCATCTGCTCGTCGATGTCGTCAGCAAGAACGGCAACCTGATGTTGGCCGTGCCGCAACAGGGCGATGGCTCGCTCAAACCTGAAGCGGTGAAGATTCTAGAAGAACTGGGCGCTTGGTTCGCCATCAACGGTGAAGCCATTTACGGCACGCGTCCTTGGACAAAGTTTGGCGAGGGTCCGGCGCAATGGTCGGGTTCCGAGAGCGAAAAGCGCGGTGGCAAACGCGAGCCGTTCACGCCGCAGGATTTTCGTTTTACCACCAAGGGCGACACTTTGTATGTTTTTGCGTTTGTCTGGCCTAAGGACGGGCAAATCCTCATCAAGTCACTGGCCGGTGACTCACCGGATTATCCGGACACGATCGGTGAGGTTCGGTTGCTGGGGAGTGACGGCAAAGTTCAGTGGCAGCGAACGGCAGACGGTCTGAAGATTCAATTGACCGGCCAGCCACCTTCGCCGAGCGCCTTCGTTTTCAAGATTCTGCCAGCCAAATGAACCGCCAGCCGAAAAGAATCAGCGTCGGGATAATTTTATCCTGGTTGCTCATCACGCTGGCAACTCATGCGGGTGATTTGCGTGTCACGCGCATGACTTGCGATTACCGCGTGAATCCGCTCGGCGTGGATGCGGCGAAACCGCAGTTAAGCTGGCGATTGGAGTCGGGCGAGCGCGGACAACAGCAGACGGCGTATCAAGTGCTCGTCGCCAGCTCTGCCAAGTTGCTCGCGAAAGGCGACGGCGACGTGTGGGACAGCGGCAAGATGGCGTCGGAGGAAAACATCGGCGTGCTCTACGGCGGCAAGCTGCTCGCGACGCGGCAGCAGGTGTTTTGGGAAGTGCGCGTGTGGGATGCGGCAGGCAAACCGTCGGCGTGGAGTTCGCCCGCGACTTGGACGATGGGCGTGCTGGCGCCAGATGCGTGGAACGCGAAATGGATTTCGTCGCCAACGAATCAATACGTCGCCGGGCCGGCGGTTTATCTACAAAAGCAAATCGCCGTGCCGAAGAAGGTGCGCCGTGCCACTGCCCGTTACTCAGCGTTGGGATGGGTGGAGTTGACGATCGATGGCCGCAAGGTTGGCGATGCGGTTTTGTCGCCGGAGTTTTCTGATCTGAACCGGCGCGTGCTCTACGTCACTCATGATGTCACGTCGCTACTCTCCAAAGGCGGTCATACGTTCGAAGCGGTCTATCTCACCGATGTGCCGGCCTACTATCGCAATTGGTGGCGTGACTTCGCGGCGAATCAGACGCCCGATGGCTACCTCGGCGCGATTGCTCCGATCGCCGGATTGCAGACGCACGGATGGAATTGTCCGTGGTGGAGCGGCATGATCGTTTATCTGCCGTGGAAATTTTACGAATACTACGGCGATCGCCAGATGCTTGCGGAGGCTTACGAGCCGATGAAGTTATATGTGGATTTTCTTGGTCGGCGCGCGAGGAAGGGTGTTGGCGCTAACACTGGTGCACTGCGCGGTCGGCCCACGGACAAAGTGGATGAAACCGCGATCCGCGACGGCTTGCTCGCGTGGGGCACGGGCGATTGGCAAGGACTCGTGAAGCCGCCAGTAGCATTGACCTCAACGGCAGCGTGGGCTTACTACGCGGGCATCGTGAGTCGCACGGCGGCGATTCTCGGTCGTGAAAATGAGGCGCGCGAGTATGCGAAGCTCTCCGATGAAATTACTCAACGCTTTAACAAAAAGTTCTTTGATTCTGCCACCGGGCTTTATGCCAAGTCGAAGAACAGCCAGAGCGCGTATGTAGTGCCGCTAAGCCTCGGGCTTGTGCCGGAAGAGGATCGCCCGCTGGCCATTGCGCGGTTGGTGGATGCGGTGCGCGGCGCGACGAATCATTTGAACACCGGCTTTGTCGGCACGCCGTTTCTGCTGCAATGCCTGACGGATGTTGGTCACGCTGACCTCGCCGCCGAGATTGTGAACCAGCGCGATTTCCCTGGCTGGGGCACGCTGACGAACGAAGGCGTGTTCAAAGAGAACTGGCGCGGTGAACACGCCATGATGCCGTCACTCGGCGGACCGGTGGGCGCATGGTTTTACCAGTCCATCCTTGGCATCCGCCCCGATCCGGCTGGTCCCGGTTTCAAGCGCATCATCATTAAACCGGAAATTGTCGGCGGCCTGACATGGGCTAAGGGCAGTTATGATTCGGTTCGCGGGAAGATCAGTTCGGCGTGGGAAAAGCGCGGTGAGCGATTCAGTTTACGCGTTGAGATTCCCGCGAACACGACGGCAACGGTATATCTCCCGGTGGATTCTGCGAATTCAATCCGCGAAGGCGGTCGCAACTTAACTGGTATTTCCGGCGTCCAACTGTTGCGCCGGGAAGCGGGGTTCGCGGTTCTCAGGGTTGAGTCAGGCCGCTACGAATTTGAATCGCGGCTGAAATAAGGCGTCCACTCTCAAAGCAAATACACGACATGAAATATGTAAAAATTCCGGGGATACGGTGCTTCCTCGTTATGGCTGCCCTTGCGTTCGGTTCGGCTCGGTTGTTTGCCGCCACCTTTTTCATTGCTACCAACGGCAGCGATCTGGCGGAAGGTTCGCTGCCGAAACCGCTCGCGACGTTGACGGAGGCAAATCAGCGCGTAAAACCCGGCGACACGGTTTTCCTTCGAGGTGGCAAATACGCGTTGCCTGCGAAACAAACCATCGGCGTCGAACTCAGCCAGAGTGGCGAGGCAGGAAAGCTGATCCGGTTCTTTGCTTACACGAACGAGACCCCGGTGCTGGACGGTTCGGCGCTGGCGGGGCAGGGGCGCATCTGCGGGTTGCTCATCTCCGGTGATTGGATTCATGTGAAGGGCTTGGAGGTCTGCAATGTCCCGTCGCGCGGGACGAGCTACGGCATCTGGATCAAAGGCGCGAGCCACGACATCGTTGAGCAATGCAACACGCATCACCATAATGGGCCAGGCTTGTTCATTGATGGCGGGCACGGCGGGCATCTGATTCTCAACTGCGATTCGCACGACAACTACGATCCCGGATCGAAGACGGGTGCGGGTCAGAATGCCGACGGCTTCGGCTGCCATTATCAGCACGATGGACCGAGCACGATTTTCCGCGGCTGCCGCGCGTGGTGGAACTCGGATGATGGTTATGATTGGATGAAACAGGAAGTGCCGGTGGTCATTGAAAATTGCTGGGCGATGGGCGCGGGCTACACGCCCGGCGGCGCAGCGCCCGCCGCAAGCGGCAACGGTGCGGGCTTCAAGATGGGCAACACCTACGACGGCGTGAGGCACACGATTCGGAATTGCGTCGCTATCAAAAACAAGGCGCAGGGTTTTTACGCGAACCACAGCTACGGCGGCAGCGACTGGTTTAACAACACCGCCTTTGAAAATCGCGGCGCGGCGTTCGACATGCTCTCGAACATTAAATTATCCGGCACTAACATTCACAAACTGCGTAACAACCTTGCGTATCCGAGCAAGCTGAAGAATTTTCGGGACTCTGATTCCAAGAACAATTCCTGGGACCTAGTCACCGAACCAGCCGCCGCTGACTTTCAAAGCGTCTCGGATGTAGGCTTTCTTGACCCGCGCCAGGTGAACGGAGATTTGCCCGATTTAAATTTCCTGAAGTTGCGGGCGGGCAGTCAACTGATTGATAAGGGGGCTGAAGTCGGCTTGCCATTCAAGGGTTCTGCGCCGGATCTTGGCGCTTATGAGTTTAGCCGGTAACCCTTCGTTATATTTTTCCAAATCACTTTTATGACACTAAACCGAACCATGACAACAAAAACACTGTGTTTCCTGGTGCTCGCTTTTTTCATACTGAGCTCGCCTGCATTTGCGGGAGAACTGCCAGCGCGGCCAAAGATTTTTGGGGTGGCGCACTATTCCACCTTCGTCGGCAATCTGGCACAGGCGCGAAGTTTCTATGAAAATTTTCTTGGCTACGAGGAGGTGGTCACATTGCCCAAACCCGACGGCTCACCGCGCGTGGTGCTGATTAAAATAAACGACACTCAATTCGTCGAGCTGGTGAATGAGCCGAATCGTGGCGAGGGGCTGTTGAACAATTTCGCGCTGGCCACCGACAATGCGGAGCAGATGCGGCGGTATCTCGCCGCGCGCGGGGTCAAGGTTCCTGCCGCTACTGGTCTGGATGATTATGGTAATAAAATGTTTTCGGTCGCCGATCCGGATGGCCATGAACTGCAATTTGTTGAATATCTTTCCGACAGCCAGACGGGCAAAGCTGCCGGCAAGCATCTGCCATCCTCGCGGATCTCGGACGCGATGATGCACTCCGGCATCCTGGTGGGCGACCTGGATGCGGCGGCGGCGTTTTACGGCGGCATCCTCGGCTGTGTCGAAACCTGGCGCGGCAATGGCACCAACGGCAAGGCCCTCAGTTGGGTAAATATGCGCGTGCCGGACGGAACAAATCATGTCGAATTCATGCTCTACAAGGAATTGCCGGCACCGAACCAGCGCGGCGGGCAGCATCATTTCTGTCTGGCCGTGCCGGACATTCCGCAGGCAATGGCCGCGTTGGAGGCGCGTCCCGCGCGCAAAAAATATCCCCGAGAAATGAAAATCAATGTTGGCGTAGACAAGAAACGCCAAATCAGCTTGCGTGACCCCGACGGCACGCGGATTGAGTTGATGGAATTTGGCACAGTGGACGGCACGCCCGCGCCGTCGTCCGCCAGGCCGCCGCCGCTTCGCTCAACGGGAGCGAACGCTCGGTGATGTCTCTGCGGTGGACAAATAGCTGGGGCATGATTTTTGTGACCGTGCGCGGAACCGACGCAAAGTTTTCCATTCGGTAGACGCGAGTTTTTTTCATTTAACGTTCGAACCTAAACAAGTTTGATCGGGATGTGGTAGCATTTAATGTCCTTGTCTTAATTAGACAGCCCACAATACTGGTCACTAAATCCGGCGGTGAGCCATCAGGAACGACAACGGGGCATGATCAGAAATGGTAAATTTCTAAAACGGATACAGTCCACGGCGGGCTTCGCACAAAAAAAGCCGCCGGGTGGCATTATTTCGCTCATCTTGCTATTGACGTTCACCGAGTTCTACATCGATACGGTCACGCCGTTGAGAATCGTAGACTGGTTATTTTATTTCGCACCGTTGGTTTTATCAGTGCAATTGAGGAGCCGCCGCTTTCCTTATGTGCTGGCCTCCATGATCACGGTTTTGGTTTTTATCGGCTGGTATCTTTCTCCGGCAGGGGAAGAGCCGCTCATGGCTTTGGTCCTGCGTAGTATCGGTTTGTGCGTCTTCTGGATGGGGGCCTTGCTGGTCAGCGCGCGCGCGCACATCGAACAAAAGCTAGAGGAATCAGCCCGGCTTAACGCCGCCGTGCTGGCGGATCAGTTGGACGCGGTCAGCCGTTTCAAAGCGGACGGGACATTAATTTTTGCCAACGACTACTACTGCTGTTATTTCGGAATGAAGCGCGAAGATTTGATCGGGCAGAAATGGCATCCGGTGGTGCTGGAGGAGGATTTGCCGATAGTTGAGGAACGCATGCGCTTATTGTCACCGGCCAACCCGATGGTCATCATCGAAAACCGATTGCGTAATGGCACGGGCGAATTGCGGTGGATGCAGTTTGTCAATCGCGCCAACTTCGACGCGGCGGGGCAAATCACGGAAATACAATCCGTTGGCCGGGATGTCACCGCCCGCCGTCAGGCTGAAGAATCGTTGCGAGAGAGCGAACAGCGCTTCCGCCAGCTAGCGGAAAACATACAGGAAATTTTCTGGCTGTATGACGTGAATCACAATCGGATTACCTATATCAGCCCGCATTACGAAAAATTGTGGGGCCGCCCCTGCGCGGCGTTGTATGCCGACCCGTATGATTGGGTGAAGGCGATTCATCCCGATGACCGAGAGCGAGTGCTGGCGGCGGTGGAAAATCAGGCCCAAGGCAGCTATCAACAGGAATACCGCATCGTGCTGCCGGACGGAGAAGTCCGCTGGACGCGCGGGCGGGCATTTCCCGTCCGTGATGATTCCGGCCACACACTGCAGATTGTGGGTGTGCATGAGGACACCACGCTGCTCAAACGGAACTGGCCGCACGGGTGCTGCCACGCCTGCCGTGTGCGATTCCAATGGAAGCCAAGCTGCGCCAAAGTCTGGCGCACGGTGGGCGCGGGCTGCTCGCTGAACGAAACCCAAATCCATTTGCCGACAACCTCGGCCATCTCCCACAAGCGGCGGTCTTGCTGCTGCAACATCGCCAGAACCTTCTCGGTCGGTAACGTCCGGTTTTGCTTCCGCGCCTCGGTATCAATCGGGAGACGCGTGTCCACGCGCTCCGGCTGCGGTGTGCTGGTAGGCTGCGCGGCAGCCTGCTGTGATTGCTCTGATTCTTGAGGGAGCCTGTTCGATTTTTTTTGTGATGTAGTTTTCATATGCTTTTTTTTTCTGCTCTGCTTGCCCCTCATCCGTCGGTCGCCTTGTTCACGAAACAGCCGAGCCTCCAGCCCTCCTGCGTGGAAGTAGTC
>CAINDH010000048.1 GCA_903847285.1 uncultured Verrucomicrobia subdivision 3 bacterium
CCGAAGCCGTCCTTGAGCACAACGTGAACGAGCGGCGCGAGGCAGTTCGTGGTGCAGCTCGCGTTGGAAACGATGTTGTGCTTGGCCGCATCGTATTCGCCTTCGTTGACGCCCATGACAATCGTCTTCACGTCGCCTTTACCGGGCGCGGAGATGATGACTTTCTTGGCACCGGCAGTGATGTGGGCTTTCGCTTTTTCGCTGTCGGTGAAGAGGCCGGTGGATTCGATGACGATGTCCACGCCGAGCGCTTTCCACGGGAGCGTGGTCAAATCTTTAACGGCGCCGATGCATTTGATCTTGTGTCCGTTGACGACGAGAATGTCCGCTTCTTCAAGCGCGGCATTGCTCTTTTCGGTGGACACGGCGTGCTTAAATTTGCCGTGGATGGAGTCATACTTCATCTGGTAAGCGAAGTATTCCGCGTCCGGCGACATGTCCACGACGGCGACGACGTCAATTGATTTGCCCAGCAAGCCCTGGTCACAGAGCGCCTGGAAGACCATCCGGCCGATGCGGCCGAATCCGTTGATAGCTACTTTTACTGCCATAATTTTTTATTTGATAAATGTTTACGAAATCGAACGTGCATTTTAGCAACGAACGGCGGTGGGTCAAACCAGAATTCTGAAACTAACTTGTTATACACCTAACGGATTTTGTCCGGAAAACGTAAATCATTCACCGGTTTCGACTGGCGCAGAAGCGGCTGGCTTCGGACGGAACAAGACGGCGACATTGCCGACGCGCATGATGAGTTCACTGCCGGTCTTTTCGGCAAGCTGCGGGGAAAGTTCTTTCTTCTGTTCCTTAAAATCGGAGAACTTCACCTTCACGAGCTCGTGGCGCGTGAGTTCGACATCCAGTGCCGCGATAAATTTTTCGGAAAGGCCCTCATGCCCGACTTTGAGCAGGGGGTCGAGGCGTTGGGCGCGGGCTTTAAGTTCCCGGATTTTGGCGTTGGTCAGCGAAGACATGGGAACAGTATGCGCGAAACAAACGTAGAAGGCAGGAGAAATTTTGCAGTTTGCCGCCCTGCCCGCTTTGCGTTAGTTTCAGCGCGCTATGGAAACACCGCAGAATTTGCCGCCGAATTTCTCCCAAGCCGTCCCGCCACCGCCGCCGCTTTCCCCGCCGCCCGTCATCACGCCGCCGCCCGCTCCCAAGCCCCGCCGTAGTTGGGGCTGGATGATCACGTCCATCATTCTGGCGGTGCTGCTCGGCTGCGCGGGACTCGTCATCATCGGCCAGTCCATCACGCGCAACATCGGCTTCAACCATAATTTCAAAAACGCCACCGCCCGGGATGTCGGCCCCAAGCTGGATGAATGTATTTTGGAAGACAACGACTCGCGCAACAAAATCGCCGTCATCACCGTGGACGGCATCATCACCAGCCATTCTGCGAACGAAGCCGGCAACAACATGGTGGAAGTCATCAAAGCCCAGCTCGACCGCGCCGCTGATGATGACCGTGTGAAAGCCGTCATCCTCAAAATTGATTCACCCGGCGGCGAAGTCATGGCCTCGGACCAGATTTACAAAGCCATCCAATATTTTCAGGAAGACGAAAAAGACACGCACGGCAAACTTGGTCACAAAGGCAAGCCGGTCATTTGCTCCATGGGCAGTCTCGCCGCGAGTGGTGGCTATTATATTTCCGCGCCGTGCCGCTGGATTGTCGCTGACGAACTCACGCTTACCGGCAGCATCGGGGTCATCATGCACGGCATCAATTATCGCGGCCTCATGGACAAGGTCGGCATTGCACCTATGACGTTTAAGAGCGGTAAGTTCAAAGATATGTTAAGCCCGGACCGCGCGACCAATGACATTCCCGTGGAAGAACGCCAGATGGTGCAAGCGCTCATCAACGAATCGTTCGAGAAGTTCAAAGGCATCGTCGCCGATGGACGTGCGAACGCCCATGACCTCAACAAAAAAGAAGGCAAGGCGCTCACGAATAATTGGGAGGATTTTGCCGACGGTCGCGTCATGTCCGGCACGCAGGCGTTTAACATCGGCCTTGTGGATGAACTTGGCGACTTCGACAATGCAGTGGACCGCGCCATGACCATCGCCCACATCAAGACCGCAAAACTCGTTGAATATCGCGAGCGCTACGACTTCGCAAATTTCCTCTCGATGTTCGGCCAAGGCGCGCAGGCCAAGGACATCAAGATTGATGTGGGCCTGGACATTCCTAAACTACGTTCCGGCTGTCTCTATTACCTCTGGCAGATGCCGGGGAATTGAAAAATTTGGTGGAGTTGGTTGCGCTGCGACCAACTTTGCCGGTGCAACCGGCACTTTGAGGTGTGGCAATGCTTGACGCGCGAAAAGTTCCGCTGCCTGACGCTGCGCTCACCGGCGGGGTTTTCGCAGCGCGAAAACCGCTACCAACAAATAAATAACTATGAAAAACGTCACCGTCATCTCGCACCCGCTCGTCCAACACAACCTTGCCCGCCTGCGCGACAAGCGGACGGACTCGCAGGAATTCCGCCGCCTGCTCGGCGAAATCGCCGCGCTGATGATCTACGAAGCCACGCGCACGTTCGCCGTGAAAAAAGTTTCCGTGCAGACGCCGCTCGCCCCCTGCCCCGGCTTCCAACTTGAACGCGAAGTCGCGCTCGTCCCTGTGCTGCGCGCCGGACTCGGAATGTTGGATGCGATTCTCGAACTCATTCCACACGCCCGCGTCGGCTTCATCGGTTTGAAGCGCGAGGAAACCACGCTACGCGCGATGTTCTATCACAAAAGCCTGCCGAAAAATCTCGAACGTTTTGAAGTCCTCCTCATTGA
>CAINDH010000049.1 GCA_903847285.1 uncultured Verrucomicrobia subdivision 3 bacterium
CCGGGAATTTCGCTCAAGACCGAGGCGCTCGGCTGGGCGATCATGGCGGAAATGCCGCTCGTCATCGTGGACGTGCAACGCGGCGGACCTTCAACGGGCATGCCGACGAACATCGAGCAGTCCGACTTGAACATCGCCGTCAACGGCGGTCACGGCGACGCCCCGCGCGTCGTCATCGCGCCCGCGAACGTCGAAGATTGTTTCTACATGGCGATTGAAGCCGTGAACATTGCGCGCAAATACTCTGTGCCGGTCATTATTTTGACCGACCAAGGCATCGCCACACGCATCGAGGCGTTCGTGGAACCGAACTTGGAAAAAGTTTGCCAAGACATTTCGCCTGATTTCAAGACCGTGGCCGACCACAAGCCTTACGATTTGTCCAAGGCCGACGGCATCACCACGCATCTCCCGCCCGGAACGCGGATTGAGAGCGGCAAATACCCCATCGTCACCGGCCTCGAACACGACGAACTCGGCCATCCGACAGGCTCGCCAAAACTGCACATGCAGATGACCGCCAAGCGCCGCAATAAATTGAAAGCACTCGGCGCAACCTTGCCCGTGCCGAAAGTTTATGGCCCGCCGGAAGGAAATGTTCTCCTCGTCGGCTGGGGTTCCACCGAGGGTCCCATCAAGGAAGCCGTGGATCGCGCGCGTGCTGCTGGCGACAGCGTTTCTTCCATCCACATCAAGCACATCAATCCATTGCCGCCCGGTCTCGAAAATATTTTCGCGGGCTTCAACCACGTCCTCGTCGTCGAGATGAATGACGAGGGACTCTACGGCTTCGGTCAGTTCGGCCAGATCCTTCGCGCCCGCTATTGCGACCCGAAGATTCAAGGCATGAACAAAACCGATGGCCTCACGTGGAAAGTGAAAGAAATTCTCGAACGCGCCAAAACCAACGTCTCCGCTGGCATCCGCAAAATTTAATTTCAACCGCCAAAACCTATGAGCGAAACTTTGATTACCAATCCCGCCGTCAGCACCACTACGCCGCCCGCCGGCGAACGCAAGGGGCTGACCAAAAAAGAAGTCGCCGCCGACCATCCGACCTGGTGTCCCGGCTGCGGCGACTTCTCCGTGCTCGCGCTCTATTTCAAGCTGATTGAAAAGCGCAAGATGTGGCACGAGAAAATCACCACCGTCGCGGGCATCGGCTGTTCCAGCCGTTTTCCGTATTTCGTGCAGGCCCACGGTGCGCATTACATCCACGGCCGCGCGCTGCCGTTTGCTTCCGGTATTTCCCTGACGCGCCCCGACCTACATGTGTTCGTGTTCGGTGGCGACGGCGATGCTTTTTCCATCGGCGGCAATCATTTCAACCACACCGCCCGCAAGAACGTCAAGATGACCTACTGCGTCATGGATAACTGGGTCTACGGCCTTACGAAGAAACAGACCTCGCCCACGTCGCCACTCGGTTTTAAGAGCAAGACCGACCAATGGGGCGCAGTGGATTACCCCATCAACCCGATGAAGCAGGCCATCTCCGCCGGCGCTACGTTCGTTGCGCGCACCACACACACGAACCCGAACCACGTTTTGCAGATGATGGAAGCCGCGATGGATCACGACGGTTTTAGCTTCATCGAATGTTTGAGTGAGTGCGTAGAATTTTACGAAGGCGCATTCGACGCAAGCAACCCGCGCAAAGGCGGCGTGTTCAACGAAGTTCCCAAGACGCATGACGTGACCGACGAACTCGCGGCTTACAAACTCGCGGGCGAACCGTTCCCCGGCAACTTCGGCATTTTCTACAAGGTCAACAAGTCGACCAAGAACGCTAAGGAAGCCGAGATCGTGAAATCGCTCCAGAGCAAAGTCACCGGCCTGAAAGACTGGCAGATTCTCCAGAAGAATTTCGACAAAATGAAATAATTTCGCATTTCCGATTTGCGATATACGATTTACGAGTCCGATGAAAGTCGGGCTCGTAATTTTTTATGGCGAGTCAATTGTAAATCTAAAATCGTAAACTTGTATGGCCCACATCCACGAAAAAATTGATTTCACCGTCGCAATTTTCATTGTTCACGACGCGAAGATCCTCGTCATCCTTCATCGCAAGCTGGGCAAGTGGTTGCCGCTTGGCGGGCACATCGAACTGGACGAAGACCCGGAGATTGCTGCGCTGCGCGAGGCGAAGGAGGAGAGCGGCCTCGACGTGGAATTAATCGGCGAGCGTCCGCCAACGACGTCGCCCGGCACGCGCGCCCTCATCGCGCCGCGCTTTCTCGACATCCATCGCATCAACGACACCCACG
>CAINDH010000050.1 GCA_903847285.1 uncultured Verrucomicrobia subdivision 3 bacterium
ATCGCAGGGTTGGGTGGATAGCACGGCGGGAATCCGTGGCGGCTACTTTCTCTCGCGCAACCCGACAAAAATCACGATGGGTGAAGTGGTGCGCTTCTTCGATGGCATTTTAGCCCCGATTGACTGCGTTTCTGTGACTGGCTACCAACGCTGCTCGCAGGAATCCGTCTGCCGTTTCCGGCGCGTTTTTTTTGACGCCAGAAATTATGTGGCCAACCTGATGGATCAGGCTACGCTGGCGGAGGTCGCCAAGGGTTCGCCGCTCACCAAGAAGGAATTGACCAGTGGTTTCACGGGTTTCATCGGTGGCGAGGGTATCTGAAATTTTTTTCCATTTAATCCATTGACAAAATTCACCTGCAAGACATAATGACGACATAATAAGTCGCAATTAGATTTTGTCTGTCTCGGATGACAGACAAAGTTGTGACTGATAAAACTGAATTTACTTTCAGTTTTTTATTTGAAAACAAAGACGACTATTAAAGTCGTTGTTTAAGCGGGAAGTAAAAATTGACCGTTACAACGGAAGTAAAACAAAATGAAACTGAACAACAAAATCACGGTGGCTTTAATCGGTTTGGGACTCGTCTCTGCCGCGCAGGCCGTTGAAATCAGCGACGCCGACTTCGCCGCGCTGAAAAAGCAACTGACGGAACTGGACCAGAAAGTCCGTATCTTGGAGCGCGAGCGCGAGATTGATGGCGAGGCGGCGGTGGCCAAGTTGGCGACTACGCCCAAACTGACCATTGGTGCCAATGGCGCCAGCTTCGGTTCCGCAGACACCAATTTTGTGATTCAACTGCACGGCGTCGTTCAGTTGGACAGCCGAACTTTTTTTAGTGATGGTAATGTGAATGGCAACGACGGTTTTCTCCTGCGCCGCGCGCGTCCGATTATCTCCGGCACATTGTTCCGTGACTTTGATTTCAACTTCACGCCGGACTTCGGCGGTAGCACGGTGCAGATTCAGGATGCGTGGTTGAATTATCGTTTTAGTCCATGGTTGCAAGTTCAGGGCGGCAAATTCAAATCACCGGTCGGCCTCGAGCATCTGCAATCCGACATATTGAAATCCTTCAATGAAAATTCCCTGGTCACCGATCTGGTGCCGAACCGTGATTTGGGTATTCAGTTGAAGGGCGATATTGATGTGTTCAAAGGCGTGGTCAGTTATGGCGCTGGCATCTTCAACGGCGCTTCAGATTTCAACGGCACTTCGGCGAACGCTTCCGCGGGCGATGACCGTGCATTTGCTGGCCGTCTGTTCATCCAGCCGTGGAAAAATTCTGATGTGAATGCGCTCCGCGGCCTTGGTTTCGGCGTAGGTGGCAGTTACCTCGTGAACAATCCCGCGACGAATTCCGCCACGGGATTGACACCCGGTTATACGACGGACGGACAACAGCGCTTTTTCGCCTTTAATTCCGGGGTGAATGCGAAAGGCGAAGGCTGGCGCATTTCACCGCAGGCCTATTACTACTACGGGCCGTTCGGATTGCTGGCGGAATATGTCATCTCCGACCAGGTGGACAAGCGCACGGCCACGCTGGCGACGCCGGAAATTGATTTGCATAATTCGGCCTGGGGCATTTCTGGCTCCTGGGTGTTGACCGGCGAAGACGCAAGTTACGCCGGCATTACGCCGCGTCATCCGTTCGATCCGCGCAGCGGTCAATGGGGCGCGTGGCAACTCGTGGCACGTTATGCCGAATTGGATGTGGATGACGCCGCGTTTGTCGGCGCCTCGAACGTCCGTCTCGCTGACCCAACGAAGTCCGCCTCCAGCGCGCAGGCGTGGTCGGTCGGGCTGAACTGGTATCTCAATAAAAACCTCCGCGCTAACCTGAGTTACTCGCGGACGACGTTCTCTGGTTTTGGGAAAACGCAATTCGCCCCGGGCACCGTTCCGTATCAGCCGGAAAACATCCTGTTCTCACGTCTACAACTCGCATTCTAAATATTAAAATTAAAAACTATCGATTATATGAAAACATTTCTGAAAATCCTTTTGGCCTCGTCGCTCGCCTTCTCCGCCAGCGCCAAGGAAGTCAAATTGCTCAACGTCTCCTATGATCCGACGCGCGAGCTTTACACGGAATACAACGCCGCCTTCTCTAAATATTGGCAGGCAAAGACCGGCGATAGCGTGAGCGTTGCCCAATCGCATGGCGGTTCCGGCAAGCAGGCGCAGGCCGTCATCGCAAGTCTGGATGCGGATGTCGTCACGCTCGCACTGGCTTACGACATCGATGCGATTGCCACGCAGTCAAAGTTGTTGCCTGCCGATTGGCAGCAGCGGCTGCCGAACAACAGCACGCCCTACACCTCGACCATTGTTTTTCTCGTCCGCAAAGGAAACCCGAAAGCCATCAAGGACTGGGATGACTTGGTGAAGAACGATACCAAGGTCGTAGTGCCGAATCCTAAAACTTCCGGCGGCGCGCGTTGGGCTTATCTCGCCGCCTACGCCTACGCGCTCGACAAAAATAAAAACGATGACGCCGCCGCGCGTGGCTACATCAAGCAGCTCTACAAAAATGTTCCTGTGCTGGACTCCGGCGCACGTGGCGCGACTGTGACGTTCGCCAAGAACGGCATCGGCGATGTGTTGCTCGCGTGGGAAAACGAGGCGCACCTCGCGCAGAAGGAATTCGGTGCGGACAATTTTGAGATCGTCACGCCCGCGTTGAGTATCCTGGCTGAACCGCCCGTGGCAGTGGTGGACAAGAATGCGAAACGCCATCGCACCACCGAAGTGGCGACCGAGTATCTGAAATATCTTTACTCCGACGAAGGGCAGGAAATCGCCGCGAAAAACTTTTACCGTCCGCGCAACGAGGCCATCGCCAAGAAATACGCCGGCAACTTCACTGACCTGAAGCTAGTTACTTTGGAATCCGTCTTTGGCAGTTGGGCCAGTGCGCAGAAAACTCACTTCGCCGATGGCGGTGTCTTTGACCAAATCTATCTGACGAAATAAAACCCGCGCGGCGGTTGGCGTGTCCAACCAGCCGCCGCGCCAACAAAAAACATGACCATTTCCGCTCCGCTCCAAACCGTTTCAAAATCAGCGCGTAAAGAGCGCCGCTCGATTGCTGAACTGCTTGCGCCGCTCGAGAAGATTGCCGTAGATTCGCCGAACCTCGTCGCCAATCATGACGCGCGGTTTGAGGCAGATGGCGAGACTTATGTGCTGCCGCGCTATCTGTTCGTCGGGCCGCGCGGCGGTGACATGCCCATTCGCATTGGAATTTTCGCAGGCATCCACGGCGATGAACCCGAAGGAGTTCACGCGCTCATTCGCTTCGTCAAACTGCTCGAAGCCAAGCCCGAATTGGCCACCGGTTATTACCTTTCACTTTATCCCATCTGCAATCCGACCGGCTTTGAGGACAACACTCGCCACGCGCGCAGCGGCAAAGATTTGAACCGTGAATTCTGGCGCAACTCTGACGAGCCGGAAGTCCGCCTGCTCCAGGCTGAACTCCAATCGCGTTCGTTTCAGGGAATCATTTCCCTGCACACCGACGACACGAGCGATGGCTTTTACGGCTTCGTGCGTGGAGCGACATTGACAAAACACTTGATTGAACCTGCGTTGGCGGCGGCGGAAAAATTTCTGCCCCGCAACGAGCTTCCCGTTATTGACGGCTTCAATGCGCGCCGCGGTATCATCCGCGATTGCTACGACGGCGTTTTGTCTGCGCCGCCGAAAGTGCGTCCGCGTCCGTTCGAGATTATTTTGGAAACTCCCGCCACGCCGCCAGAGTATCTGAAGGAACTCGCGTTCATCGCGTCGCTCCAGACAATTTTGCTCGAATACAACCAGTTTATCGCCTACGCTCCGAACCTCTAAACTGTGGCGACCACAACCATCAGGCGCAAAAAAATCCGTGTGCTGCCGGGCTTCAAACTGACGCTCGGCTTCACCGTTTTTTATCTTGGTCTCATCGTGCTCATCCCGCTGGCGGCGGTGTTCTGGAAAACCAGCTCGCTGACGTGGGCTGAATTCTGG
>CAINDH010000051.1 GCA_903847285.1 uncultured Verrucomicrobia subdivision 3 bacterium
GCTCGCGCTGTTTGCCACCGTGACGGCATTCAGCGTTGGCGGCGCGACAGTGGAGTTGCCGCCGAAGCTGCGCGGCATCAGCACCTCGGACAAATATCTCAAAGCGGATTTGTTCGCGCTGCTGGCGCAAACAGATGCGAACGTCATCCGCGTCGGCTTTAGCGTGGATTCTACAAATCCACCCACGGCCCAAAATCCGCTGGCTCCCTACGCCACCAATTTGGCAATTCTGGATTCCGCGTTGCCGCTGGCCCCCGCGGCGGGCATCAAAATTATTCTCTGTGCGGCGGAAACTTATGGCTGGAGTCCAAATGTCTTTCAGGGCAGCGCCGCCGACCTCGCAACTTACCGCACCAATCTGGCGACCTTCTGGACGGCGATGGCGCAGCGCTATCTGAACGAGCCAGCCATTGTCGCCTACGACCTGTTGAACGAACCGGTCACGGACTATTTCTCGCAGGGCGCATGGTTCACGAACGTCATGCCAGCGGCCGTCGCGGCCGTTCGCGGTGTGAATTCCAACGTCTGGCTGGTGGTTGAGTCGGAGTATCAGGGCCAGGCCGGCGGGTTTTGCACGATGCCGGTCTTGAATGATTCCAAGGTGATCTACAGTTTTCATTTCTACTCGCCGCACAGCTATTGCCATCAGGGCATTCTGAATTACCCCGGCTACACCGCGACGTATCCCGGCAGTAATTCCATGTGGGGAACGCCGCCCTACACGTTCTGGAACAAAGAAACTCTGCGTGGCGAAATGCTGGCGGTCGTCAATTTTTCCCAAGCGAATCCGGGCAAGCCCATCCTCGTCGGCGAGTTCGGCGTGCTGCGCTGGGCCGCCGGTGCGGATCAATGGCTGGGCGACTGTATCGAACTGTTTGAGGAGCTGGGCTGGGATTGGTGCAATCATTCGCCCTCCGGCTGGAACGGGTATAGCGCAGCCTATTCGCCCGTTGACCAGTCGGTATCCACCGCGCCCGATGGCGGCGACCGGGGAGCGCGGTGGACGGTGCTGCACCAGTGGTTCAGTTTTAATCAACTTGACGCTTACGGAATTCCGATCGGTTGGAAGACGCAGTTTTTCGGAGCGACCAACGCGGTCAATGGCGGGGCGCTGGATGACTGGGACCATGACGGCATGAACAATTGGCAAGAGTATCTGGCCGGAACCAACCCGACGAACGCCAGCTCGAAGTTTCAGGTGACTGATTTCAAGCGACAGGGTGGAACCAACTTCATGATCCAGTGGTCAAGTGTGGCGGGGAAAAAATACGCCCTTCAGACTTCTGCGAATCTGCTGGCCGGGTTTGACGGATGGGTGACAAATCACGTTCCGGGGACGCCACCGGTCAACACGCACACCGTTAATGTGGATCAAGCCCGCAGCCGCTACTATCGCGTGCTCGTGGAGCCGTGACATCGTCCGATTCCTTCAACTGATGGCTAAGGACTGTCCGTTTGCCTTGATGAAGCTGAATTGGCAACCTCGCTGGCGGACATAAAACCTGGGAAGCGCTGATGTTTTGAGAATGTTAACCGACGTGGGCGCCAGCAGGGGGCGGCAGCATCAATACAAAAACTAGCCGCTCGGCTAGCTAGGCATTTCTGAAGGCTGAGGTAGGTTAATCACACTCCATGCGCCACAGTTGAAACCCTGAACCAAGCTAGTTTGACGGATGGATTCTAAAAAACTGAATAACATATGAAATCAATGATCAAAAGCATCACCCTCTGCGCCTTGCTTGGTGCAGCCGCCACTGCCAAAGCGGATACCACCAACTTGTTTCCGAATGGAAATTTTTCAGTCGCTGGCCCGACGGCTGACTGGGTGGAAAACAATTGCTGCGGAAATTTTATCTACACGTATCCGGCCACAGGAGGCAATCCCGGCGGTTATGGCACGATTAACAATCAGGGACCGACTGACTTCTACGGCATCTGGGTCAATGGTGATTCGGCTCCGCTGACGTTGGCTTCCATGGGGCTGACCGCTGGCCAGACCTACACATTTGTGCAGGATATGAAAATTATTTCCGGCACCACGATTGGCGGATTCAAGATTGATTGGTTTGACGGCGCCAACGCCGGCGCTGGTAGCACGGGTGATTTGCGTCCCTCCACCTCCGGCCACAACACTGCTAACTGGGAAACGTATTCCTTCACCATCACCATTCCCTCGGGTGCGGTGGGTATGAAAATTGTTCCGCTCTGGGGTCAGTTGTCTGAAGTTGCCTTTGACAACATCGGAGTCGTTATTCCCACCACGTCACCCTTGGCGGCATCCATCACCAGTCCGGCCAACTCGGCGATTGTCAGCACGAACTTCACGATCAACGCCAGCGCCTCGGTTTTGCCGGGGTCAGTGACCAATGTGTATTTTTATGACGGCGGCACGCTGCTGGGAAATTACGACACGTCTCCCTACACCTTTGCCGCGACCAGCATTACGCCCGGTGCGCACGCGCTGAAGGTGGTGGCGAAGGGCACTAACGGTGCGGGTTCGTTCATCTCGATCACCTCTGCCGTGGTCAACGTGACCGTGGTGGCCGATCCTTACCTGTTCACAGTTGATCCCTCGAAGACGTGGAATGGCTATATGAACGTTTTTGAAACTCCGCAAAATGGCGGCGGTTTCGTATTTGGCACCAGCTGGGGCACGGGTGATTTGCGCGCCTCATATTCCGGTTCACTGTTGACGCTATCGCCGAACACGATTGGTGATCCCGCTGGCTTTTGGTATGTCAGCACCGGCAACGCTTCGGTTGGAAATAAATATATGGATGCCAGCTTCTATGTCGAACCCGCCGGTTCTTTACCTGGCGTGACCGTGACGTTCGCCGGCAATTGCAACAACAATACGCTGACGGCCAACGGGGCCTTCGCTGGGCCGGTCAACCTTGCGGGCAATAGCTGGACTTGCGTCGCTTTCATCAAGGACTTTGCGCCGGACTTTTCCTCGGTCAGCACCACGACCACCACGCTGACGAACGGTCAACCGTTCAGCATAAGCCTCGCCACGGTCAACGACCCGGCGCGTCATGTGCAATACGGCTTTGAAACCGTTGGGCCGTGCGTTTGGGCAACTGACACGTCTCTGGCAGGCTACGGCAATGTCCAAGTTGGTCCGCCGGTTAGCACGCCGACAACAGTCACCATCACCCCCAGCTTGAGCAGTGGAATCCTGAGCATGTCGTTCCCCACCCAAATTGGTTTCACCTACACCGTCCAATACAAAACCAATTTACTGAGTGCTACTTGGACGACCTTGACGACCACTAATGGAACCGGAGCGACTGCCGTGGTGACCAATGCAGCCAATACCGCCAACCGTTTCTATCGCGTTTCTATTCAATGATGGCGAGTGATGGCGGCCGTTGGTAAAACAACCCATAACCAAAAACGGCCGAGTCTGCATCACGCATGCAGACTCGGCCTTCCGGAAATAATGAAAACACAAAAGCAAAACAGCCGGGTAGTATCCATCTTGATGCTAGGTCTATTGTGTCACGCGGTCTCGCTATCCGGGCTGGCCGCAGAAGCCCCAGATCGGCTCTTGACCACTGCGGCTGAAGTCAGGGGTTTGTCCGCCGCCGAGGCGTATCAACATCATCCAGTAAAGTTGCGGGGCGTGGTGACGTTTTACGACGAGGCGCTCTACTCGCGGTTTGTGC
This sequence comes from uncultured Verrucomicrobia subdivision 3 bacterium, assembly GCA_903847285.1. The sequence goes on from CAINDH010000051.1 coordinate 3,669, forward strand.
AGGACGAAACGGCGGGCATCTATTTGCAGGAGCTCGCGACTATGCCCGCCCTGTTGCCGGGACAGGTCGTCGAGGTGGAAGGTGTCACCGGACCGGGTGAATACGCGCCCGTGATTTTGCCCACATCCGTGAAAGTGGTTGGTGCAGGTAAACTGCCTGTCGCCAAACCCGTCACGCTAGAAGAATTAGTCGGCGGTCATGATGATAGTCAGATGGTAGAATTCAGCGGGATTGTCCGCGCCGTCCGTTTCGATAAAGAGTCACAATACTTCATGATAGATTTTGCGAAGGGCGGCGAACGTTTCACGGCCTATACGAAACAATTGCCCGACGGTGCGGGCGCAAGCTTGGTGGACAGCACCATGAAAGTGCGCGGTGTCTCATCCACCATGTTCAACCACCAGCGTCAGCTCTTCGGCGTCCGCCTGTTGGTGCCGAAAGCAGAAGGTCTGGTCGTGGAAAAGCCGGCTCCGGCCAACGCTTTTGAGATGGCCGCAAACAAGATCAACAGCCTGTTGCAATTTACGCCAGGTGGAACACTCGGCGAGCGGGTAAAGGTTGCGGGCACGGTGGCCTGCGGCGAACCCGGTAGCGCTATTTTCATTCAGGACCAAGCCGCGGGGCTTTTTTGCCAGACCCGGCAGTTGGATTCCGTCCAACCGGGCGATCAGGTGGAGATTTTGGGTTATCCCGCCAAAGGAGAATACACACCAATTCTAGAAGATGCCGTGTTTCGGAAAATCGGAGCCGGCGTCGAGCCGAAAGCAGACGCCGTGGATGTTAACGAGATTTTAACGGGCGTTCACGACTGCCGGCTAGTGCAGCTCTCGGCCACGGTGTTGGATCGCGTGCAGCGCGGAGTTAATCAATTTTTCCTGCTTCAAAGCAGTGATTTTACATTTCAAGCCTATCTGCCCCAAAAGGGTAATAATGACGAGTTGGCGGCCATCCCTAACGGCAGCGAAGTGATGGTCACCGGCATTTGCATGATCGAACGCGGCAGCCAATGGCAAGCCGGCGATAAGTGGCGCGCAGCTTCGTTTCATCTCCTGCTGCGCTCACCAAAAGATGTGTCTGTTCTGAACCAGTCTGCGGCTGGGAAAATGCCCGACACCCTTTGGATTGCTGTGGTAGCCGGCTTCATTGCCGTGGGTTCGTTGCTCTGGGTAGTAGCGGTGAGGATAAAACACCGCGAACCAAAAAAATCATAACGCCAAAAATTATTTACCGTATGAATTCTCAAATTAACCAAAGTATGAAAGCTCAACACTTACCCGCCCGCAAAGGATTTACACTGATCGAATTGCTGGTGGTCATCGCCATCATCGCGATCCTAGCGGCCATGCTTTTACCCGCGCTCGCCAAGGCGAAGGAAAAGGCCAAGGCAATTGCCTGCGTCAGCAACAGCAAGCAGATTGGTTTGGGGCTGGTGATGTATGTCGGCGACAATAATGAGTCTCTGCCGCCGTTGAATGATAAAAATTTTGCCACCCACAGCGCTAACTGGTGGTATAAAATTTTGGACAGTGGAAATTATCTCACCAGTAGTTCACGCTCCAATAACGTCTGGCGCTGCACGGCGGTGTTGGATGCGGACATTGATTCCGGCACGGTCAGCTACTACAGCTCACCCTGCGAAGGATACGGGCCGCTTGAAGACACCACCAATCCCGACAAAGGAATTATTCGTTACTATTTAGATCTGACCGGCAAGCCGCAGGGCGCCCGCAAAATGAACACGATTAACCGCACCAGCCAGATCTGGTTGATTGGCGATGTCGGGCGACCAAAATCAGGTGGGAATGTCAATAAGTTGCCCACGAGTTATTACACGGATATTACCGTCATCAAGCCGGTCATCACGCCGCCTCCCGGGTCTGGCTGGACGACGGTTCCGGTCAACAAACAAGCCGCCTGCCGTCACAATGGTCGCGCCAATTTTTCGGCTTGTGACGGGCATGTTGAAACCGGCAAATGGTCGGATTTGAGCATCGATAAGGACGACGTCTTTGCCATTAATTCGTTCTGACGTTCAATGCACGGTGTCGGTATGGTGGCCCGCATTGATTGAAAATCGGTGCCCCCAAAAAATATGTTTTGGCAGATTGGTTTTGAGTTTTATGAAAGCGCAAAAAATGATTTCTTCATCGGGAGTGGTCGGCAGGTCGGCGTGTGTGCTGGTCCTGGGTTTGCTGCGGGCGTTTGCTGCTGGCGATGAGCGGGTCGGCACCGTTCTGGCGCAGATGACGATAGACGAAAAAATCGGCCAGATGGTGCAGGTGGATTCCGCCGCGCTGAAAGACAAGGGCGACGTGAAAAAATATTTTCTCGGCTCCGTTTTGAGCGGCGGCGGCTCCGACCCGGCGGACAACTCGCCTGCGACGTGGAAAAAATTTGCCGATGAATTTCAGGCACAGGCGTTGCAGACTCGGCTAAAAATTCCGCTGCTCTACGGTATTGATGCGGTGCATGGCAACAACAACGTGGATGGCGCGGTGATTTTTCCGCACCACGTCGGCTTCGGCGCGACGCATGACGCGAAGCTCGTCGAGCGTGCCGAGCGCGTGACCGCCGATGAGGTCGCGGGTATTGGCATCCGTTGGGCATTCGCACCGTGCATCGCGGTATCGCAAGATACGCGCTGGGGTCGTAGTTATGAAAGCTACGGCTCATCGCCGGAACTCGTCGGCGAACTTGGCGCAGCAGCCGTGCGCGGATTACAGGGCGATGAGCTCGGGAAAAATTCCGTGCTCGCCTGTGCAAAACATTTTGCTGGCGACGGCGGCACCACCAACGGCAAAGATCAAGGCGATACAGCGTGTGATGAGGCGACCTTCCGCAAGACGTTCATCGCGCCCTATGAGCCATCCATCAAGGCCGGCGTTGGGTCCATCATGGTTTCGTTCAACAGCTGGAACGGCGTGAAAATGCACGGCAACCAATACCTGCTCACGGATGTGTTGAAAGGTGAAATGGGATTCAAAGGTTTTCTCGTTTCCGATTGGGCGGCGATTGACCAGCTTGGTGCGGATTACAAAGCCGACATCGAACAATCCATCAACGCTGGTCTCGACATGATCATGATTCCCGCAGGGCCGGGAGAGGGGCATAACTACGTGGAGTTCATCGCTAACCTGAAAGAGTTGGTCGCCTCCGGGAAAGTTTCCCAGGCGCGTATTGATGACGCGGTGCGCCGGATTCTGGCGGTTAAAGTTCAGATGGGCGTTTTTGAAAATCCGTGGACCGATCCAGCACTCACCGCAAAAATCGGTTCGCCGGAGCATCGGGCCGTCGCGCGCGAGTGCGTGCGTGAGTCGCTCGTGCTGTTGAAAAATGAAAAGCAAGTCTTGCCCCTCAAAAAAGATTTGAAACGCATTGTTGTCCTTGGCAAGGCGGCGGATGATCTGGGAATCCAGTGCGGTGGCTGGACGATTGACTGGCAAGGCAAAATCGGGAACGTAACGTCGGGCGGCACGACGCTGCTCGCGGCTATCAAACAAACCGTTGCTAAAAATACCGAAGTTAAATTTTCGCCCGACGCAGAAAATTTACGGGGAGCCGAGGCTATTGTCGTTGTGGTCGGCGAATTGCCTTACGCCGAAATGAAAGGTGACCGCAGTGATCTGAGCCTTGCGCCGGGCGATGCCGCATTAATCAGAAAAGCCAAGTCCGCCGGCGTGCCGATGGTGACGGTGCTGTATTCTGGCCGCCCGCTCGTATTGGGAAAAGCTTTAGAAATCAGCGATGCGTTCGTGGCCGCGTGGCTCCCGGGCACCGAGGGCGCGGGCATCACGGATATTTTATTCGGAGACGCGACGCCCATCGGTAAGCTCCCGCGTCCATGGCCGCGCGACAATTCTGAATTGGGTGGCGCCGGGGTTGCCGCGCCTGTCACATCGCCTTTGTTTGCGCCAGGTTTCGGCCTGACCTATGATGCGGGCGTGAAGCTGAAAAAGCTCAAAACCGCCTCCTTAAATGAATAAACTTTTTGGAGTTGTTCTCGGATTTTTTTTGGGGCTCGCGGTCACGCAACTACCGGCGGCAAATGTTTTGTTTTATCCCGGTTTTGAATCGGACACACCCGGACAACACCAGAATTTACTTAGCTGGACGTGGTATGGCCAGCCATGGGGAAACACGCTCAACGAAACCGGTGCAGATGCCCGCAGTGGGGGTAATTTCTTCAAAGTGTTTCAAGGTTTTACCGGTAGCGTGAATTATAACGGCGTTTATCAAGATTACATTTCCGGGCCGGGCGCAACATACACGGCGGATGGCTGGGCCAAAATGTTGGCCTCCGATGCGCTCGCTGGCCAGAACCTCGCGTGGTTGGAAGTCACTTTCCGCGATGCCAATTCGGACACGCTGGCGCTTTATCGCTCTAGCCAGATTACCTCGAATGGTTTTCCAAAAAGCGTCTGGGTCAATCTGGCGGTAACGAATCAATACAACCCGAACACATTTGTCGTCACCAACACCGTGAAGTCACTTGTCGCGCCGACGGGGACCTACTTCGTGCGCTATCAAGTCGTGTTGCAAGGCGACGCGGCCGGTTCCAACGGCTCGGTTTATTTTGACGACTTAAATCTGAGCCTGACCAGCGCTGCGCCGTATGGCGATTGGAACATTGTCTGGAGTGACGAATTCAACGGCACGAACATCAACGCGAATGTTTGGACTTACGATCTTGGTAACGGCGGGTCTAATCCGGGTTGGGGCAACAATGAACTGGAATTTTATACCGCGCGCACCAATAACGCCTCCGTGTCCGGCGGCTTGCTGCACATCGTTGCCAGAAAAGAATCCACCAACGGTTTTAGCTACACGTCTGCGCGGGTAAAAACACAGGGGCTCGCCGCGTGGAAATACGGGCGCTTTGAGTGGCGCGCGCGTTGTCCCGGCGGCGCCGGCTTCTGGCCCGCGCTTTGGTTTCTTGGCACGAATATCACCACGGTTGGCTGGCCAGGCTGCGGCGAGATTGATGTAATGGAAACCAGCGGCGCCTCGCTCACGAACGTGCAGGGCAGTCTTCATTCCGGCGGTGCGAATGGTGATCCGACCGCCATCTACACCCTGCCAGATGGTGGTTCCATGACTAACTTTCACACCTACGTTTTGGACTGGAGCACTAACGCGTTTTTATTTTACGTGGACGGGCATCTTTACCAGACGCAGTCCAGTTGGACGAGCAGTGTGGGCACTTATCCAACGCCGTTCGACAAGCCGGAGTTCATCATCATGAACCTCGCGGTCGGCGGGAACTATGTCGGCAATCCTAGTCTCGCCACCATCAACGCCAACGGCGGATTCCCCGGCGAACTGCAAGTGGATTACTTGCGCGTCTTGAGCCAGACTGCGCCGCTAAAAATTTCCCTGACGCGCACAAACAACGCGCTACTGGTTTCGTGGCCGAGCAATGTCGTCGGCCACTTACAGGCGCAGCTCAACGCCGGCTTGGGCACAAATTGGGCAGATCTCACACAAGCTACGAATCCAGCCAGCATCAGCCCCACCAACGCCAGCGGCTTTTTCCGGGTAAAATCGCCATAGGGACGAAACCATTCGGAGCCAAGCGGGTAAAAAACAAATCACCGGGCTTGCGGGACTGGGGTTACAATTTCAGTTTGTGCCGCGTCCGCTGCGCCGTAGAATTGCGCCGTGCTGGAAACCCTGACCACTAAACTCGTCGCGGCGCAAAACCTTTTTGTCGACCAAGTGCAGGCCGCCGTCATGCAGCTGACGGACGAAACGGTTGCCGCGACAGTGAAGGCAGATTTTCTTGTCGCCCTCGCACAGAAAGGCGAGACGCCGGAGGAAATCGCCGCCTTTGCCGCCGCGTTGCGCGAAAAATCTTTGCCGCTGCCGTTGGAAAAAAACTGGCGCGAGTCCCGCGAGATTATAGACATCGTTGGCACGGGCGGCGACCAGTTGGGCACATTTAATATTTCTACGACCGCGGCTATTCTTTGCGCCGCCGCCGGCGTGACCGTGGCCAAGCATGGCAACCGCGCCGTCACTTCTCAATCCGGCAGCGCGGATGTGTTGGAAGCGTTGGGCATCCGCATTGACTTGAACCCGGAGGAAGCGGCGCGAGAGCTATCTGAGAAAAACTTTGCGTTCCTCTTCGCACCGAATTTTCATCCTGCTTTCAAACACATTGCGCCAGCGCGGAAACTTTGCGCCGAGCGCGGGCGGCGGACAATTTTCAACTTGCTCGGCCCGCTGCTGAATCCAGCGCGACCCAGCGCGATGTTGGTCGGTGTGCCGCGCGCGGAACTCTGCGAGCCGCTGGCGAAAGTTTTGCAGACGCTTGGCGTGCGTCGCGGCATGGTGGTGTGCGGCACGGTGGCGACATTCAAATTGGACGAACTCTCGACGCTTGGCGAAAACACTGTGGCCGAATTTTATCACGAACGCGGCTTCACCACGTCCGGGCTGTCGCTGGAACATTTTCCACTGCAGTCCGCGACACTGGAGGATTTGCTCGGTGGCGACAAATTCCAGAATGCGAAAATGACCCGCCGAATTTTGCTTGGTGAGGATCGCAGTCCGAAGCGCGACGCTGTTTTGCTGAATGCCGGGGCGGCTTTATTCGTCGCCGGAAAAACCCGGTCGCTCATCGAAGGTTGGGAACTAGCGGGCGAAGTGATTGATTCCGGTAAAGCGAGCGCCAAGCTGAAAGAGTTGAGCGGGAGCTAACGGAGTGCGCCCTATGCGGGTGCATTCCTTGTCTAGCGAGGCGTATTTTTGGCGTCTTCCGCGGTGCCAGTTTCTGCGGCTTCCGAGGCCGCGTAGTGCAGGCCAAGATTGTGCTGCGCCATCTTGTTGCCCTGACGCGCCGCGCGGATGAACCACCGCACCGCCTCCTCGTTATCCACTGGCACACCGCGACCGGTCTGGTAGCAGAGGCCGAGATTGCATTGCGCGTCGGCCAATTCCTGCTCGGCGGCGGCGGTATACCATTTCACTGCTTCTTCAAAATCTTGTTCCACCACCTGACCGTTTTCGTAGAAGACGCCCAGATTGAATTGCGCCGCCGGATAACCACGCTCGGCAGACTCACGATACCATTTAATGGCTTCGGAAAAATTTTCCGGCACGCCTTGACCGGTTTCATATAGCGTGCCCAAATTGAATTGTGCCGCCGGATCATCTTGCTCGGCTGCTTCGCGAAGCCATTTCGCAGCCTCGCCAAATTCCTGAGGCACGCCTTGCCCAATCCAATAGCAGACACCCAGATAACACTGTGCTACCGGATCGTTTTGCTCGGCTGATTTACGCAACCATTTCACCGCTTCGACATTGTCCGGGGCTACGCCCTGGCCGTTTTGATAGCAGACGCCGAGGTAGCATTGCGCTTGCGCGTCGCCTTCTTGCGCGGCGGCGCGCATCAGTTCAAACGAATCCCAAGATTTGCGGTTGGAGGACATGCTGATTCCGAGTCGCGACAGCTTAACGGGCAGGTGCGTGAATTCAAGGCCGGAATCAAGATGGCAAATTAATGCAGAAGCCTTACTGACAAATTACTATCCGCCACGCTGGCGCCGCATTGGGTCATTCGACATGACGAATGGTTTAGTTGAAAGGATTTAGGAAACTGTAGTCTGGTTTAGGCTTCCGCACCCGCGCGGTGGCTGCTACAAATCCCCCATGGCAGCTCAATTAAAGATTGGTTTTCTCGGCGCGGGCAAAATGGCAACCGCGCTCGCTCAAGGCTTCATCAACGCCAAACTCGTCAAAGCGAACCAGCTTTCCGCCGCCGATCCGTTCGATGCTGCGCGAAAATATTTTGCCGCTGCCACTGGTGCAAAATCTGGCGCCGCTAATCTAGATATCGCCAAGAGTGCGACGGTTTTAATTCTCGCCACCAAACCTGATCAGGTAGCGGCTGCGCTCGCAGAAATTTCCGCCGCGTTCACCAAAAAACATTTGCTCATCTCCATCGCTGCCGGCGTGACGCTGGCGAAACTGGAAGCGGCCCTGCCTGTCGGTGCGCGTGTCATCCGCGTGATGCCCAACACCCCTGCGCTCGTTGGTGCGGGCGCTTCCGGTTTTGCGCTCGGAAAAAATGCGACGGCGGCTGACGCCGAACTGGCGAAAAAATTATTGTCTGCCGTGGGCGTGGCGCTGCAAGTGAAGGAATCCTTGCTTGATGCCGTAACTGGCTTGAGCGGCAGTGGCCCGGCGTATGTCTATCAGTTCATCGAAGCCTTAAGCGACGGAGGCGTGGCGGCAGGCTTGCCGCGCGACATCGCAACCAAACTCGCCGCGCAAACTGTTTTGGGCGGTGCAAAAATGGTTTTGGAAACTGGCCAACATCCCGGCGCGCTCAAGGATCAAGTCACGAGTCCTGGCGGCACAACGATTGAAGGTCTGCACGAACTGGAGAAAGGCAAGCTCCGCGCCACCGTGATGAGCGCCGTCCGCTCCGCGACGGAGAAATCCAAAAAGCTGGGACAAGGATGATTCTCCCCTCCGAAAAACAAGCGCGTTTCTTTTGGTTTACCCTAACCGGGCTGGCGATAGCTACGGTGATTGCACTTGTTGTCGGGGCAGTGTGGGGGCTTGGGCGTGTGCTAAATTTGTTGAGCCCGGTGCTCTGGCCTTTGGCGATCGCGGCGGTTTTGGCATGCTTACTCTCGCCGCTGGTGGAATTTTTTGAGCGCAAAAAAATCCCGCGCGGGCGTTCCATTGTTATGGTTTTCATTATTGCGTTCGCGCTGGTGTTGGCGGTGCTGGCGAGCGTCATTCCGCAGGTCGTCGTGGAGACAGAACAGCTTGCGGCCAAGGTTCCGGAGTATTCCGAACAATTGCAGACGCGTCTTAACGGGTTTCTCGCGCAACCGCCGGAATTTCTCCGCCACTTTCTCCCGCCGCCGCAATCTGTCCCGATGACAGATGCCAATCCATCGGGCAAGGAAAGCTCTGCCCTCGCCACGGCTTCCAACTGGCTGACGGGCAGCCTGCCACAGATGGGTGCGTGGGTGTTGAGTCAGATTTTAAAAGCGTTGTCTGGCTTCGGCCTGCTCGCAGGGCTGGTCTTGATTCCAGTGTATGCTTTTTATTTTCTGCTGGAGCAGCGGGCGATTGAAAAACAATGGAAAGATTATCTGCCACTGCAAGATTCGCGCGCGAAGGAAGAACTGGTTTTCGTCCTCGATGCCATCAGCGGCTATCTCGTCGCATTTTTTCGGGGACAGGTGCTAGTCGCGCTGTGCGATGCGGTGCTTTACACGGTCGGCTTTTTAATTGTCGGCGTGAACTACGCGTTCCTGCTCGGCTTCGCGGCCGTATTCCTCACGATGATCCCATTTCTTGGTGCGATTGTCATCTGCCTCACCGCGCTCACGCTAGCATTTGTGCAACACGGCGATTGGCAACATCCGGCGCTTGTGCTGGTGGTGTTTGCGGTGGTGCAAGGACTCGAGGGACTTTTCATCTCGCCAAAAATCATGGGCGACCGCGTGGGGCTGCATCCATTGGCCATCATCATCGCGGTGATGGCCGGGACGACATTGTTGGGTGGCATTCTTGGCGGCATTCTGGCGATTCCACTCGCGGCGGCGCTGCGCGTGATTATGTTCCGTTACGTCTGGAAAAAATCTGAACTCCCCATCGCATGAACGAAGACGCTTCCGCCCGGCTTGGCAAAATTGAATCCAACCTCGCACACCTCGAATATCAGGTGGAGCAGTTGAACGGCGTGGTTATCGAGCAGGGAAAACTTTTGGAGCGCATGAAAAAAGAAGTCCTGCGGCAGTCGGCGGCGATGGAGACGATTGAGATGGAGCGCATCAAGTCCAACAACGCCAGGCCGCCGCATTACCAGTGAATTCTTAACCATGGATCGTCCCCTATCTCCGCTGATGAATTAGCGTGGATTAGCGACGATTAGCGGTTAAATTTGCCGAGTGAGTTTTGTCGCTGAATTCAATTCGTTGCCACTGGCCGCGCTGGTCAAAAAATCTGTTGCCACCACAGTGATCGCCGCGCGCGAGGCTGTGGTTAAATCCAATCCCACGCTCGCTGATTTCGCTGCGCTGATTTCGCCAGCTGCCGGTGAACTGCTGGAGACGATGGGGCGCAAGGCGCACACGATGACGCAGCAACGCTTTGGCAAAACCATCCGGCTCTTCGCGCCGCTTTACGTTTCCAACGAGTGCATCAACAACTGCTCCTACTGTGGTTTCTCCCGTGACAACCCGATTCTACGCGTCACGCTCTCGCTCGACGAAATGCAGCGCGAGGCGGATGAACTCAAATCGCAGGGCTTCCGCAATCTACTCATCGTTGCCGGCGAGCATCCAAAATTTGTCTCGAACAATTATCTCCGCGACTGCGTAGCGAAACTGCATCCGCAATGGCCCAGCGTCTCGCTCGAAGTCGGACCGATGGAGACGGAAGAATACCGGCCCATCGTCGCGGCGGGCGCGGACGGACTCGTGGTGTATCAGGAAACTTACGACCGCGCGGTCTATGACACGATGCACACCGCCGGGCCAAAGAAGAATTTCGACTGGCGGCTCGAAACACCCGAACGCGCTTACGACGCGGGCTTCCGCCGGCTCGGTCTCGGCGCGCTGTATGGTTTGGCTGACTGGCGCTACGAAGCATTGAGTCTGGCGGCGCACGTAGATTATTTGCTGCGCCATTGCTGGAAGGCGCAAGTCACGATTTCGCTGCCGCGCTTGCGTCCGTGTGCGGGAGAATTTGAGCCGCTCACGCACATCAGTGACCGCGAATTGGCGCAACTCATTTGTGCGTTCCGTCTGATGTTTCCCGATGTTGGCATCGTGCTTTCCACGCGCGAGACCCCGAAGTTGCGCGATGGTTTGATTCCGCTGGGCATCACCATGATGAGCGCGGGCGCGCGCACCGAGCCGGGTGGTTACACGGGCGCGGGGAAGGAAAAAATCCATCACACCGAACGCGGTGTCATCAAGGAGATCGCGACCGGCTCCAGCGAATGGGCGCCATCGGAAAAACGCCCGACGAATGCCACCGGCCAGTTCGACATCGGTGACGAACGCACACCGCAGGAAATCGCGGAACTCATCCGTAAACTTGGCTACGAGCCGGTGTGGAAGGATTGGGACGCGGCGCTGACGGCGTAATAATTTTTGGCGAGCTAGCCGAATTTTTCAGGCGAATTATTTTATCCCCGCCAGCCGTTCCTTCCAGATTTTGTAAAGCTCCACCGTGGCGCGGACATCGCGCAGGCAGTATTCGGCAATCTCGCGGAATTTCCCAGCCGCCATCAGCGTGCCCACATCCATACCCGTAACGCCCGCGCTTTTGGGGGATTCGATGCCGAACGCCTTGCAGTAAAAATCCAGATTAAACCGTCGCGCTGCGCCGTCGCGTCCGCTCACGCTATAAAACGTCAGTTGCTCCGCGAGGTCGCAGTGCGGCTCCACGGCGTAACGGTAGCCAAGCCAGTTCTTCTTCGTGATTGGCACATTGAGCAGCGCCGAGCGCAGATAGATGAACGGCACGTCGAAGCCGCGGCCGTTGAAGGTCACGACACTGTCGTAATGCTTCGCCACATCCCAGAATGCGGTGAGCAACTCCGTCTCATCGGACACCGGCAAAAAATCTACTGGCCCTGCCTCGGTGCCGTCGTCATCAAAATCTTCGGCGATGTAAATGGTCTGGCCGCGTCCGGTCTCGGCGTTGAGCATCGCGATGCAGACGACCTGTGAGGTGAAGGGCCACAGCGACATGAACTTGGTGAGTTCCTCCCGCTTGGCGGCCTTGGCGATGGGGTCGGCGAGTTTGTCGGCTTCGCGAAAGAGGTATTCCTGCTGCACCTCGTCAAAATTATCAATCGGCTGTGCAGTGGTTTCGATGTCGAAAACGAGGGTGGCCATATGTTGACCAAAAAAGTGAACCGTCGCGTCACGAAAGGCAATGCCGTAGTGTCGTCCGCGCTTGGCCATTGAATTCAGCGCCAACTCAGTTCCACGCATTGACAATCTGGTCGAAAGGCTGTTCGCTTGTTTTTATGCAAAAATTCCTAGCCGCCACGTTCGTCGTGGTCTCACTGCTGGTCGCTGGCGCGCAAACGAATTCCAATTCCACCCGCGCCGAGGACGTCATCTACGGTCGTAAATTTGGCACTGCGCTTACGCTCGATGTCTTCACGCCGTTGCAACAGAATGGCGCAGGAATTTTGTGGCTCGTCAGTGCCGGTTACGGTTCTTCACACGAAGCCATAAATCCGAAATATTTTCACGCGCTGCTGGCGCGGGGCTACACCGTGTTTGCCGTCGTGCACGGTTCTGTGCCGAAATTTGGCGTGGAGGAAATTGAGCCGGACATTTTACGCGCGGTGCGCTTCGTGCGCCATCACTCGGCGGACTACGGCGTGAATCCGCAGCGCCTCGGATCCATCGGCGCGAGCGCGGGTGGACACCTCTCGCTCACGCTGGCCACGCGCGGGGGACCAGGCGATGCGAGCGCCACCGATCCCATTACTCGTGAAACCAGTGTGGTGCAATGCTCCGTGGCGTTTTTCCCCCCGACGGATTATTTGAACTACGGCAAACCTGGTCGCGAAGCCGAATGGATCAAACCATTGCTCGGTGTGAATCCAACCAACGACGCGCCCACGCGCGCAGCGGAAACTACGCGGCTGCTCCGGGAAATCTCCGTAATTTACCGGGTGCACTCCAACCAGCCGCCCGTGCTGATTTTCCATGGCGACAAGGATTACCTGGTTCCTGTGGAGCAAGCGCAGACATTCGTGGTGGCGAGCGAAAAGTTAGGCAACGAGACCAAGCTAATCATCAAACCCGGTGCTGGCCACGGCTGGCCTGACATGGCAGCAGATATGGAAACGGCGGCGGATTGGTTTGACAAACATCTCAGCAATTCCACTCCCGCAGATAGTAAATAAAAGCGACTTGTCAAATCAAACGGGCTCCGCAATCAAATCGTAATCCGTGTGGCCGATGATTTTCACCTTGGTGAAACTACCGACGAGCAGTGCGCCTTTTGCCGCGCGGATGTAAACGCGGCCATCAATGTCCGGCGCATCCGCTTCGCCGCGACCGACGAAGTAATTTCCCCTCATCTGACTCGTGTGCTTTTCCGTTTCGCGGATAAGGCCGTGTTCCCACGAACTGACATTCGCGCCCTGAAGCTGCTTGGCGTTCGCTTCGCCTTCGATTAGGACTTTGATTTCACGTCCCACAAAACTCTCTGCGACGGCGATGGCAACCTTGTGTTGTGCGGCCATGGCGAGTTCGCGGCGCTTTTGTTTCACCTTGTCGGTAAGTTGGCCCGCCATCGCCCCGGCGCGGGTGCCATCTTCCCTGGAATAGGCAAACACGCCGAGTCGCTCGAACTTTGTATCGCCAATGAAATCCAACAGCGCCTTGAAACTCGCTTCCGTCTCACCCGGAAAACCGACGATGAACGTCGTGCGGATGGCGATGCCGGGAATGCCAGCGCGAATTTTTTTAATCAGGTCAACGATGTATTGCTGCGAGGTTTCGCGGCGCATCCGTTCAAGCATGTTCTCATGGATGTGCTGGAGCGGTATGTCGATGTAGCGCGCCACCTTCTTGCACGCGGCGATGGTCGCGATGAGTTCGTCCGTCCAATGCGCAGGATGCGTGTAGAGCAGGCGAATCCAGAAATCGCCCTTCAAAGAATTCAGCTCGCGCAACAGTGTGCAAATACTGGTCGCATCAGCGGCCAGCGATTTGGCGGCGGCGGAAAATTTCTCCGGAGAAGAAATCGCGCGGCTGTGGTTCGGGCGCAGGTCCAGGCCGTAATAAGTCGAGTCCTGGGAAATCAAATTGATTTCCTTCACCCCGTCGGCAATGAGTGCCTTTGCTTCCTTGACGATGTCCGCCTGCGTGCGGCTGCGGTGCGAGCCGCGCATCCGAGGAATGATGCAGAAGCTGCAAGGATGGTTGCAGCCTTCGGCTATTTTTAGATACGCGAAATGTTTTGGCGTCAGGCGGAAACGCGGCGTCTCAAAGTCGGGAATGAAAACCGGACGCTGGGTCACGTCAAAAACAGGAGCAGATGGAAGCCGGGAGTTGGCAGATAGGGATTTTACGCCGACAACAGTTTTGGTTTTTCCAAACTTGTCCGTGCCGCGCAGGGACTCTTCTTTTTCATGGCTGGAAAGGTCGCGGGATTTTTCCAATTCGTTCAAGCGCCCGACGACTTTCCGCTTCTGACTTCTGACTTCTGACTTCTGACCTCCAATTTTCCCCGCGCGATTTGCAATCGCCTTACCCACGATGTCCCCTACTTGTGCTACTTGATCAATGCCCATGAAGCCGTCCACTTCCGGCATGAGCTTCGGCAGTTCTTCACGAAAACGTTGTGACAAACAGCCGGAGACGATGACGGCCTGGCCGCGCTGGTTTGCGTCGCGCAGCTCGACGGATTCAAGAATGGTATCCACGCTCTCCTCCTGCGCGGAGTCAATGAAGGAGCAGGTGTTGACGATGACGGCATCGGCAGTCGCGGCATCATTGGTGATTTCCACGCCACTTTTCATCAGTGAGCCAAGCATGATTTCGGCGTCCACTAGATTTTTCGCGCAGCCGAGTGAAATCATGCCGACACGGACTGGCTTGGATCTGGAATTATTCTTTGTCACAGGTGGCGTAGGTTAGCAGAGTTTGCCGATGAGGCAATGTTCGGAAAGCCAGAGTCCCTTTGTTGGGGATTTATTTTACCGGTGTAGAATTTGTCGCCGGCGAAGCAATGGCTGCCGGCACTACGTTAGTTGCGGCGGGCGCGAGAGTCTCCGGCGGCAGGCCGAGTTTGGTGCGGAGAATCGCGCGTGCTTCCGCCGGCACACCGCGCTGCGGGTCCAGCAGATCGCTGACGACGGTCTTGGACAATTCGTTCATCGCCGGCAGCGGAATCCGGGTGTCGCCCCGCGAACCGGCGGTGCTTTTCGTGTATTTCTGATGCACCCGTGTGGCCAGGCTCTTGAAATTTTGGTAACGCGAATCGTCGTCCAGCACGAGTGCAAGATAGGCGCGCACGAGCAAACCCTGCACCGCCGAGGTCACGCGTTCCTGCGAGGTTTCGCCGATATCAATTTGCACCACGGCCACGGCGTATTCGTCGAGCGTTAGATTTTTCGGCAGTGAATCCGGGTCGTTTTCAACAATGGGTTTGTCGGGAAACTTCTGGCCAAGATACTTGAACCATTTCGTTGCGTCGGCGATGCGGTTGTTCTCGTAGAGAAAATAAATGGAGTCACGCAGGGCGTTGCGCTGGGCACGCTCGATGTGGTCGCGGTTCTTTTCATCATCCACCGCCATTTTTTCATAGACCTCGTTGACGCGATTTACCAAGTCTAAGTTCGGACCAAGCGAGTAACGTTGTGAAAACGGATTGTAAATGATTCGCCCGTGCTTGAAGGCTTGATAGATGGATTGATAGATGATGCGGCGGAGTTGGATGAGGTCATCCGGCTTAACTTTTTCGGGATGTTTTTCCGCCTGATCAAGACCCTTTGCGCCCCAGTAAAGCGCGTGTGCCTCAGGCAATCGCCAGTCAAGCGGGCCATATTTTTCGTCCACGAATTTGATGAACGCTGGCTCCAGCTTGAATTTTTCATGCAGCACGGTGGCGTTCGTGCGGTCGATTGCGTTTTGTGGTGCCACCAAACTTTGATAGTTCGTTCCACTCTCGCCGAAGAAGCCGGACATCTCGTCCGCCCACTTCATCTTGTAAAACACATTCGCGTCGTCGAGGTTCGCGCCCATTTTGTGCTGATATTGCCACGCCAGCTCGCGGAAAATCAGCACGTCGTCGGGATTGTATTTCAGTCCACCATCACGCATCAGCTCGATGCCATTCTGCACCCAGTGCCAGCGGTCAGTGTAATCCCCCGGCCCGTTTTCCTTGAACTTCACGGAAATGTTGTAGGCCATGTTCCAGCCCTGAAATACCCAGACTTGCGAAAAGTGCGGTTCAAGCGCGGTGATCCATGAGGCGAGTTGCGCCGCTTCAAAAAATTTATCGTCCTGCTGCAGTTCATTCGCGCGCATCCAGAGAAAATTCGAGATCAGCCCGCGAAAACCGCCGAGCGCAACCGTCGTGAACGCCAGCATCGGCGGCGCATTATCCAGCACGGCGGTGTAGGTCATGCCCAGCCGCTCGCGGTCGGCGTTCATGGAATGTTGGACGCGCCCGGAAGTGAATAGCAACGCAGCGATGAGCAGCAGCAGGAGAATTTTTTTAACGCGCGGGTTCATTGGGTTCCTTGCGCGGTGGCCAGTTCGCGGCGGTTGAAAAAGACGATTCCCGCCACGGCAAAGATGCCGCCGATAAGCAAAACAATCTGCGCGAAGGCCGAGCCGAGTTCCAGCCAGGTAATGCTGCGTCCCGTGCTCAAGGCATCAATCGGTGAATAATTTTGGACCAGCCGGATGACTGACAGCATTGCCTTGAAGGCCGGAATCAGCACGACGTCCGCCGCCGAATGGCCAGCCTGGCCTGTCTCCTCGTTGCCCGCCGCGACCGAGCCGGAATCAATCGCATCCGCCAGCGTGCCGCTCGCCATGACCATCACCAGCATTGCCAGCGAAAAAAACGTCGCGACCGGGAACGATAGAAAACTCGCCGCCATCAAACCCAGCGCCGCCATCAACGCCAGCCAGCAGAAAATAATTCCCAGCCCGCGCGCGAAATTCAGCGCGAAGCCACCTTCGGGATACAGCACCTCCATGCCTTCATCCAGTGGGAACAGGAGCGCCGTGTTATTTTGCGGCGGGTTTACCACCGTGATTGTCAGCACGCCATCCTTGTCGAACATGTCCGGCGGAATTGGAAATTCATGGAACGTATCCGGCGCGAGACTCATCGGCCCGCTTGGCCAGATTTTTTTCAATTCCTCCGTGCCGACCATCCACGCCAGCGTGAACGTGCCTGACGCGCTCTTCTGAGCTGAATTAAATTTTACACGCAACTGCAACGGCTTGCCCGCGAGATAATTTTTGGCAAAACCCAAATCAATTTTCCAAATGCGCTGGTAACTTGGTCGAACCACTTGAAATTCAGCACGGACACTCTCGCGGATTAGTTTTCTCGTCTCCGGCACATCCACCTTTTCCACTGCATTGTTTTTAAGCTTTTCCTGCAAAAACCGATCGGTCTCACGTTCGATGTCAGCATCATTGTTGGCTTCCTTCGCCGAACCGCGCGCCACGAGGATTTGCTCGCGTAAGGTCTGCTGCACTTCCGGCGGAAGTTTCGCCGCGCGCCACTGAAGCAGTCCAAATACACAGCCGCCGGAAATCGCCAGCAAAGCCGCATTCAGCGTCACGATGCCCAGCCATTTTCCAATCCAGATTTGCCAGCGCGCAATGGGCTTCGTGGCGACCACTTGCATCTGACACTCCTCGATGTCGCGCGCCAGCGTGCCGCATGAAAGCCAGAGAGTCGAAAGCCCAAGCAACGCCGTGATGGCGCTCAAGGTGTAGGTCAAAATGATCTGCGTGAAACCTTGCGCCGAGCCGTCGTCCTTGATAACCAACGGCAGGCCGACAACCGCCAGGATCAACAGCACCGCGATGACAAGGAACAGCTTGAACCGCAGCGCGGCCTTCCAGGTCAATCCAGCGATGGCGAGAATTCGTTGCATTAAAAGTTAGACACAAATTTCACGAATTAACACGAATTCAAAATCAATCATTAGTGAAAATTCGTGAAATTCGCGTCTGAAAATTATTTCTTGCCACCCAGCAATGAAGAAAGTTTTTCATCCGCTTTGGCCAGATCAGCCGGCTTCGCTTCTGGTGCAGTTGATGGCTTGGCCGGCGGCGTTGGCTGACTTGCCTGCGCGAGCGCGGCCAGCTTGCTGTCGTCCACTTTCGGCGCAGAGGCTTCGGTGGCAGATTTGACGGCTACCACTGCTGCCTGCGGCAATGACAGCTTCTCCAAAACTTTGTCCGTCGTTGGTTTGGTTTCACCAGTGCCGCGCAAGTATTCCGCCACGCGTGCGCCGGATTGAGCGCCGCTGGTTTCGTTGGCGGCGCGCGCCTTGTTCACCACGTCGAGGAAGTAGCTTTCCAGATTCTGTGTCGGATTATCCACGCGGACTTCGCCGGTCGTGATGTCTTTGCGGATGATGGCGAGAACCTTTTCCAAAGTTTCGCGAGGCAATACCGGCGTCGTGATGCGCAGGCTGTCCGGCTTGGCGAGCAGTTCATTCAGCGTGCCTTGCGCCTGAATCCTGCCGCCGTAATAAATCACCACGCGATCGCAAACGTCTTCCACGTCGGAAAGCAAATGGCTGCTCAAGATGACCGTCTTGCCACGCTTGGCGAGCGCCACGATCAAATCCTTCACCTCGCGACAGCCGATTGGATCGAGGCCAGCCGTCGGTTCGTCGAGGATGACGAGGTCGGGATCGTTGATGAGCGCCTGCGCGAGACCGATGCGGCGTTGCATGCCCTTGGAAAATTCACCGACGGCGCGCGTCTGGGTTTTACCGAGGCCAACCATTTCCAGCAACTGCTCCGCGCGATTGTTGCGCTCGTCCTTGCTCAGGTGAAACAAGTTGCCGAAAAAGTCCAGCGTTTCGCGCGAACTCAAATAGCGGTATAGATACGATTCCTCCGGCAGATAACCGATGCGCGCCTTGGTCTGCACGTGACGCGGCGAATGACCGAACATCTCGATGTGACCCTTCGTCGGATTCAACAGACCGAGCAGCAGCTTGATGGTCGTGGATTTGCCGGAACCGTTCGGTCCGAGCAGGCCAAAAATTTCGCCGCGACGAACTTCAAAGTCCACGTTGTCCACCGCGCGCGCTTTGGGGCGGTTCCAAAAATCTTTGAAAACTTTCGTCAGCCCGCGCACGGAGACGACGACTTCACCATTGGATGTTTGAGCGGCGGACATAATTTCAATTTGGAAAAACTACGCCAGCTTCGGCGTCAGCTCACCGGTTGGCTTGGAATGCGAGCCGTGGTCGTGTTTTTCGGCGACAGGTTCGGGATGAAAATGTTCCAGCTCCTCGCCTTTGCGCACGAGCCGGGCACTGTTGAAAATCACGATCAATGTGCCGAAGACGTGCAGGATGGCCGCCGTGATCGGGCCGATGATGCCGAACGCCGACGCGGACAGACCGGCGATGATGAACACCACACCGAACAGAAAATTCTGGTTGATGACCGCGCGCGTGCTGCGCGAAAGTTTGATGAGGAACGGCAGGCGGCGGAGATCGTTGTTCATCAGCGCAATCGTCGCGCTGTGGATGGCCACTTCGCTGCCAGCGGCGCCCATCGCGATGCTGATGTCACCGGCGGCGAGCGCGGGTGCGTCGTTCACGCCGTCGCCGACGACGGCGACTTTGTAGCCCTTCGCTTTCACGGCGCGGACGAAATCCACTTTATCCTGCGGCAGGCAATCGCCCTTCGCTTCTTCGCAGCCGATTTCCGCCGCGACGCGCGTGGCGACGGGCTGACGGTCACCGCTTACCATCGCGATGCGGCGCACACCGGCTTCCTTCAATTCCGCCAAAGCTTCCTTCGATTCCGCGCGCGTCTGGTCCTGCATGCCGACCCAGCCGACGCACTTGCCGTTTTGCGCGACGAAAATCAGGCTCCAGCCTTCGGCGTCGTTCACGTCCACAGATTTTTCAAAACCCGCGTCAATGCCGTTGTCCTTCAGCCACTGCGCGCGACCGACCAAAACTTTTGCGCCGTTGATTTCCGCTTTCACGCCGCGACCGGCGGTCTCGGCAAAATCTTTCGGCTCGGCCAAGGGAACTCCCGCTTCGCCTGCGAGGGTTGCGAGGGCTTTGGCGGTCGGATGGTTGCTGTATTTTTCGGCGGACGCGGCGAGCAGCAACAGTTCGGCGGGCTTCGTGTCGCCGATCGGCGCGAGGCGGCTGACGGCGAGCTGGCCGGTCGTGAGTGTGCCGGTTTTGTCGAAGATGAACGCGTTGATCTTCGCGGCAGCTTCGATGTCGGCGACATTCTTGATGAGAATACCGAGACGCGCGGCGGCGGAAAGCGCGGCGACCATCGCAGTCGGGGTTGCGAGAATGAAGGCGCACGGGCAGGACACCACGAACACCGCGATGACGCGGCTCAGATCATGCGTGAACGCCCAGACGAGCGCGCCGATGACCAGCACGAGCGGCGTGTAAAAGCCCATGTATTGATCCACGATTTTCTGGATGGGCAACTTGGTTTTTTCGGCGGCGATGATGAGCTCGCGCACGCGGCCGAGCGTGGTGTCGGTGCCGGCGCGGCTGACTTTGATTTCGAGAACGCCCGTTAAATTCTGCGTGCCGGCGAAAACTTCGTCGCCCTGCTTCTTGTCGGCGGGCAAAGATTCACCGGTGATGGTGGCCTGATTGAACGAGCCTTGGCCTTGCACGATGATGCCGTCGGCGGCGACGTTGTCGCCGGGGCGGATGCGGATGACATCGCCGACGGCGAGCTGACTGGCGGCGACTTCTTCCTCGGCGCCGCCTTTGACGATGCGGCGCGCTTTCGTGGGCGTGAGCTTGATGAGCGATTCGATGGAGTCGCGCGCGCCTTGGGCGGTGCGGGTCTCGATGATTTCGCCGGTGAGCATGAAGAAGGCGACGATGCCAGCAGTCTTGTAATCGCCGGACGCGAACGCCGCGAGCACAGCGATGGCGACAAGTTCGTTGATGCTCAGATTACCACGGCGCAAATCTTTGACGGCGGTGACGATGATGGGAAAGCCCAGGACGATGGAGCCGATCATGGCGCTGAAATTGGCGATGGTAGTGCCGGAATCAAACATCCAGTCCACGATGAAAGCGTTGAGGACGCAGACGATGCCGAACACGGCCCACGGAATGGACACGACGGAATGTTCGTGGTCGTGGCCGCAGCCGCAATTGTCGCCGTGCTCGTGGTCGTGGCTTAAAAGGGATGTGACTTGCATAAAATTAAAAAACGCGTTTACCAAGAACTGGGAAATGATTCAGCCAGTTATGGAACCTAACAAACAGCCAACCGAAGCAAAGACTCCAAAGCGGTATCAAGATGAAACCTAAGAGTTCATAGCCGATAAGGTCAGCAAAGCAGGATGGAGGCTGTAGTAAAACAGATGCCGCGCCCAAAAATGTAACTAATGATTCTGCCCAATTAGTTGTGCCTCTAAACGGGAATGAGAACATCACTGCACCCACAACCAGAATGCTCAATGCAAAGTGAACAATTGCCACCCTCCACATTCTTCGTTTGAGCAACGCGTCCATTTTCGTTTTACGGATTCGCGCCGGATCTCGGCGCCGCCGGTTCGCGGTTCAACTGTAAGCGCAGTTCGCGGGTTTTGCCATCGGCGCGTTGCGGCAGGAAGATTTTGTCCTGCACGTTCGTCAGCACCTGCGCCATGGCCTTGGAGAGTTCCAGTTGCGCGTAGAGGTTGGGGTTGCTCTGGTATTGCGGCAGCAGCTTGGTGAACGCGTTCGCCTCGGACTCGACGGCGGAAACAAAACGGGTGCGCGCGGACTCGGCGGCGTTGGTGATGGACGCGGCCGACGCGCCAGCCTGGCTGGCAATGCGATTCGCTTCGCTCAAGGCTCCGTTGATCAGCGTGTCGCGATTCTGGCGCGCGGTGGTCACGGCGGCGAAAACATCTTTCAACTGGCGCGGCGCTTTGCTTTCCACCTGCACCTGGTCAATCACCACGCCGAGATGCTGGCGCTCGGAGAGTTCGGCGACGTGATGGCGGACGGCATCTTGAAAACCACTGGTGTCGCGCGTGAGGATGTCGTCCACATTGAAACGCGCGGCAGTGACGATAAGGGCGTTGTTGGCGGCGTTCTGGACGGCGTTGGAAATGCCGTTGAGGTTGAATTGATGATTCGTTCCGCTGGTGAAATTAAAGATGGCCGTGCGCGGGTCGTCAATGTGATATGAAACCGTGGCGCGCGTGTGGATGATGTTGCGGTCGGCGGTAACGACGTAGCCTTCAAACATCGGATTGAGCGACGGCCCGGCGGGCGGCTCGGTGCCAGCGAGTTCCATCTCCGGCGTGGTGAGATACCAGCCGACCGATGTGGTGACATACTGGTTGGCGATGATTGGAATACGGATGACTTCGTCAATCGGATATGGCAGCGACCAGTGCAAACCCGCGCCGAGTAGCATCTTTTGGCCTTCGCCCTGCGGCTTGCCGAAACGCAGGATGATGGCTTTTTCCTGCTGCTGGACAGTAAAAAATCCCGCCGCGAAAATGATGACGACGAGCGCCACCATCGCGATCTTGACGATGACGAAGCTGCTGCGCAACGCCTCGGCGAGCGCCTGCGAACCGGCGTCGCGCATTTCGGGGGCGTGTGAATGATCGTGGTCGCTCATGTCAGTTCAAATTCAATTCGAGGTGGAGGCCGCGGTGGCAGTTTTCGCGCTGCGAAAACTCCGTCGCCGAGCGCAGCGTCAGGCGACGGAAACTTCCGTGTGCCAATGACGATGCCATGCCACAAAGTGCCTGCTGCGCAGGCAAAAGTTGTCTCAGCGCGACAACTTTTGCCTCGTTCTGGTTTGTGAGCGGCATAATTTCTAAATTCAGTGGCTCTGATTATTCATTCGCCGGCAGTTTTTGGAACAGGTCAAACGGCGGCGTGCGTTCGTCGAGAAACAGATCTGTCTTCTGGTTCAACGAGGATTTCAACGCCTCCAGCTTCAACAGGAAAATGGCCAACTCGGGGTTCTGCTGGAACACGGCGAGAGTCTTTGCGGCTTCGGCGTTGCCTTCGCCTTCGATACGCGTGGCGGCCGCTTGGGCGTTCGCGAGCACATCGGCGGCCTGGCGTTCGGCGGCGGACTTGATCTTGTTCGCCTCGGCTTCGCCCTTGAACTGCGCTTCGCTGATGTATTTCGTGCGCTCGGATTTCATGCGGTCGAACACCGTCTGCGTGACGCTCTCCGGCAGGCCGAGTTTTTTCACGCCGAGATACTCGATGCTGATGCCGTAATTGTGCGTGGCGAGTTCGGTCGTCACAGCGGCGCGGATTTCCGATTCAATCTGCTCCAGCTTCAAATCTTGCGGGTTGGAATTCACGAAGTCGGCGAGGTTGTGCTTGCCGATGACAGCGGCCTTGGCGCTACGGAGCATTGCTTCCAGCTGGCGTTGAGCGGCGGCAACAGAACCGCCCGCGAACTTCGGGAAAAATTCTTTTGCATCAGAAATCTTCCAGCCGACGTAAACGCTCGTGAGGAGCATGGTGTTGTCAGCGGTCAGGTTTTCGCTGAACTTGTCCTCAAAATTCTGCACGCGCTGATCGAAGCGATAGACCTGCTGGATGGGCCACGGCCATTTGAAATAAAGATTCGGCTGGTCAATGTTCGCGGCGGCGGGCTTGCCGAAGGTGGTCAGCACGGCGACTTCCGACTGGCGCACCTGGAAAGTGAAGAGCAGTAGCGCAAAGATCACCACCAGCACGGCGGCAATGACGAGGGTTAACAGATTTTTTTTCATGGCGAAAATTACGGCGTGTTGGTGACGTTCAGGAATTCCAGGTCGGCGCGGACTTTGTCTTCAAGGTTCATGATGATGACGTCCTGCGTGTTCGTGGTGAGCAAAACATGTTTCCGCGCGCCCTTGGTGGCGGCGGCAAAGCTCTGCAAATACAGGCGCTGGCGATAGACGTCTGGCGCGGCTTTGTAGGCCGGAATCTGGTTCGTGAACAATCCGGCGCGTGCGTAGGCGGAGCTGATCTGCGTGATGCGGCGAGCATCCGCAACATTTGTGGAGGTGAACGCGGCGGCTTCGGCGAGCGCGTTCGTGCGGATGGCGGCGGCTTCGGCGTCGAGGATTTTGGCGAGGCGAGTCTGTTCCGCGCCGACGACTTTTTCGTAGGTCGCAGCTACATCGCTGGCGGTTGGCGGATGGATGTCTTGCAAGCCGACGAAAACGATTTTCGCGCCGAGCGAACGGGCGTTCGCCGAGTTCTGGATGCGGTCGCGTAATGCGTCTGCCGCCTGCAAACGGCCTTGCGAAAGCACGTCGTTCAAATCCACGCCGGCAAAATAATGGATGACTTCGCGCGTGGCCAAATCTTCCAGCAACTTGTCCGGCTCGCTGTTTTTATAGACCCAGTCGGTGACGTTCGTGATCTGAAATTGAATCGGAATGCTGACCGTGATGAGGCCGATGGGCTGCGCCTTGGCCGCGTCATTCGTGCCAGCGCTGGCAGAAGCTGCCGTGACCGTGGCGCGGTTGGCGACCAGAAAATTTTCCTCCTTCGCGTGGGCAACTGTCCAGAGAATCGTGTTAGCGGATTCGCTCTGCTCGTCTGGCGTGTAGCCGACGGCGAAAGATTGAATTTGCTCGGTGCGGAAACGATAAACTTTGTCCATCGGCCACGGCAATTTGAAGTGCGCGCCAGCCGTGAGCGTCTTTACCGGCTTGCCAAAATGCTCCAGAACCGCCTGTTCGCCTGCATCCACGAAGACAAACATCGTGGAGACGACCAGCACCGCCAGTTGGATGAGCAGCAGCACAGCGAGATTTTTTTGCGCCGCCTTGAAGAACCAGGTCTCGGAAACTTTGAAGCCGAATTGATAATCCAGCGTCTGCGCCGCCGTGGTGAACAGGCTTTCCGGCTGCGCGAAAATGCCGACCACGCGGCTTTCGTAGAGCGGACGGGCGATTTTGCCCTTAACACGCGGACGATAAATCTCCAACAGCAGCGTCAGAAGATTTTCCACTGCCATCAAGCCAAGCAGCACGCACAGGCCGCGTGCAATCCAGAAATCAGCGTGCGGAAATTTCAGTTCCACGCCCGCGATGCCCAGCGCGACGAGCGCGCAAACGTAGGCGCCTGCCAGCAGAAAACTCGCGCCGGGGCGGAGGAGGCGGTGATTTTCCAAGCGCGCAATCGTCACCGAGAAGCGTCCGAGCAAAAACAGCAGCAGGGCGAAGATGGCGAAGAGCGAGAGCGAGGCGGTGGCGTGCGCCTCGTTGATGTTCGCCGTGGTTTTGCCGCTCCAGACCCAAACGAACCAAGCGCCTGCGCCTTCAAGCAGCATCAGCAGGATGGTGAAGCCGGGGACAAAATATTTCTCGAATTGTTGGCACGCGTTCTGCGCCGGGAAACTGCCGCCGTCCTTGGATTCGAACAGCGATGCGCCCCGGCTGGTGGCGAGTTCGTCCAACTCTAGTTTTTCCGCGCGCTCGTTTTCTTCCAGCCGCATCTGGAACCAGCTGATGCCGGACACGATGATGCCGAGACCCAGGAAAATAGATGCCGCTTGGCCCGCCAGCGAGCCGGCGAAGGTCGTGACGCCCAGGCCCGCGAGAAAAACCACCAGCGCGACGGCGAGGTTCACCTGTCCGTTTTTTTGGATGTTGCGTTCCATTTTCTAGCTCAATTCTCGTTCATCAAACAGCATGACGCCCACGGCTAGCGCCGCGCCGACGTAGCAAACGGCATAGCCGAGCGCCTTGCCGACGTAATCCCAGTGAAACGTGCTTCTACCCGCATCAATGGCGTCGGCGAGCCAGAAAAGCTGCCAGTTTGGTATAACACTGTAAAGCGTCGAGGCCCACAATGAACCGTGTGCCGCCGGCTTGCCGAAGAAATAATCCGACATCAGGCCAACAAGAAACACGGCGGAGCAAATGGAGAGCGTCGCAATCATGTCGAAGCGCGTTGAGCAGGCGAGTGCGATGGCGGCGAGAATCCAAAGCGCGAGCAAGATTAAAATGCCGGCAGGCAGTAGATTCCAGTTCACCGCCGCCGCCGTGCCGAGGCTTTGCTGCTGATGCGTGAAGTTAAAAATGACAAAGGCCGCGATGGTGGTCAGGGCGAGCAAGGCGAATACGGCATCACTCACGAACGGGCGACGCAGGAAAAAGTTGCTGAAACCCGCCAGTGCGTAGGCCAGTGCGATAGCACCGCCAAATATGCTGATGGCCGGAATGTCTGTTTTGCCATACGCATCGAATGCCATGCGGCTGGCGAGCAGCACGCCGATCATATTCACATACGTCAGCAGTAGCAGTGCCCCCGCAAGGCCGGCAAACTTGGCGAGGAGAAATTGCGCACGGCCGACCGGCTTGGACAGCACCGCCAATGCCGTGCCGCTGCGGATTTCCCGAGCGAGCGACGAGGATGCGCTCAATACCGCCCCAAACAGCCCGGCGAGCAACATCACTGCAAGCGTGGAATTTTGGACAAGCTTCGGCTCATCGCCGAACGCGAAGTAATACGGGACGGCGAGAAAAATCTCGAACATGACGGAGCCGGTCATCAGCAGCAGAAAAATCGGCTGCCGGACCAGTTCCATGAACGCATTGAGCGAAATGGTGATGAATTGCCGCATCTAAAGTTTTGAAATTCTATGCGCCCGCTGATGGATTGCCAATGGTTAATCTGACCGCACACCTCTGGCCGCACGTGAATCGCAATCTGATTTTCTTGTTATGTGGACGCGTAGCGGTAGGAATCGTTCAAAACTTTTAGGTTTTCCAACTGATCAGTTTCCCTGCCGTGGCGTTTCATCGCTCGATTTCCCGGCGCCGCGAAAACTTGGTTTTCCCTTGCTTGGCCCGGCTGCGTGATAAATGCTCTCACCAACAATTAATTTTTTATGCGCGCTGAAACTCTCGCCAAACTGATCGGGGTTGCCATCCTGATTTTCATCCTCGTTGTCGCAGCCTCCTCCGCTAGCTACGTCGTGCAACCCGGCTATCGCGGCGTGGAGGTGACGCTCGGCAAGGTGTCCACGGTGTTCAAGCCGGAGGGCTTCGGCTGGAAGATGCCGTTCATCACGCACATCCTGCCGGTATCCATTCGCCAGCAAACGCGCGAACTGGTGGCCGACTGCTATTCCTCCGACTTGCAACAGGTGAAGACCGAATTGCGCGTGCTTTATAAAATTCCCGAAAGCTCGGTCGTGAAAATTTACCAGCAGTTTGCCGGCGACCCGTTCGACAGTCTCATCGCTCCACGCGTGCAGGAAGCCTTGAAGGAAGCCACCGCGTTGCAAAGCGCCGAGCAGATTGTGAAACAGCGCGAAGCCATAAAGTCCGCCGCGCTCGTCGCCGCGCAGAGAAAAGTCGGCGACATTGTCATCATCGTGGACGTGGTCATTCAGAACATTGACCTCTCGCACGAATTGGAAACTGCCATCGAATCGAAGATGGTCATGGAACAGGAAGCCGCCAAGGCCAAGTTTACCCAGGTCAAGGCGCAGATCGAAGCGGACACCGTCGTCATCAAAGCCAAGGGCGACGCGGAATCCATCAAGATTCGCGGCGAGGCGCTCAAGCTCACGCCCGCTTTCATCGATTTGCAAATCGTGGAAAAGTGGGATGGCAAGGCGCCGCTCTACGTCGGCGGTGCGAATGGCGGCGGCGTGAATATGTTGCTGCCTGCTGCTGATCTAAAAAAATAATCACGGTCAGACCATGAATCCCCGTTACGCTTTCATCTTCAAGCTGCTGGGCGCGGTGCTGGTGATTTTACTGCTGGCTCTGCTGTTTTCGCCGGTGATGAAGTTTGTGGAAATGGCGGCGCGCGAGCTGGTTTATTTCTGGTGGCTGATTCTATTGCTGCTACTCGCGGTCTGGCTCATCTGGGGGCTGGGGGCGAAGAAGAAATAAAAATGCGACCGGGATTTCTCCCAGCCGCATTCGTTGAAAAGTTAATCGCGCTGCTTAAACTTTTTCCGTGCCGGGAATTTCTTTGCGCGACTGCACGACCAAATCCACCAGTCCGTATTTCTTCGCGTCCTCGGCGCTCATGAAATTATCGCGGTCGCAGTCTTTCTCCACCTGCTCAATGCTCTGGCCGGTGTGCTTGGAGAGAATTCCGTTCAGCGTGTTCTTCAGTTTGAGCATGTGTTTCACGCGGATCTCCACGTCGCTGGCCTGACCTTCCGCGCCACCGAGCACTTGATGGATCATAATGTTAGAATTCGGCAGTGCGAAACGCTTGCCCTTTGTGCCCGCACAGAGCAGCACCGCGCCCATGCTCGCCGCCTGGCCGATGCAATAGGTATTCACGTCGCACGTCATGTATTGCATCGTGTCGTAGATCGCGAGACCAGCCGAGACGCTACCGCCAGGCGAGTTGATGTAGAAATGAACGTCCTTCTTCGGGTCTGCCATCTGCAAGAAAAGCAACTGCGCCACGATCACGTTGGCGACGTTGTCATCCACCGGCGTGCCAAGGAAAATGATGCGGTCCACCAACAGCCGTGAGTAAATATCCCAGCTGCGCTCACCGCGCGCCGTCTGTTCAACCACGATTGGAACGAGAAAATTATTCATGCAAAATAACTACCGCATTTTTGCGCCAAGTAAAGTTTTCATCCACAGATTTAGCGGATTCAAACAGAGAAAATGCAGCTCCCTTTGCAACCATTCGCCGGGAGCGGTTCTTCCTCTCCGCCAACTCGGAGTTGGGTGCGAGGGTGGGGGTGAGGTGGTTCGTTAATTTATTTTTTACTTGGCGCGATTGGCGTCTTGGCGGTTAAAAATATTCCCCACAACAAAACAAACGCGCTCGCGAAATCCTCCGGCTTCTCCTTCACCCAATTCGTCACCGCCTCTGGTGCGAACCACGCGCCCGTTTCAATCTCGTCGGGATGTAGCACGAACGGCCCTTCGTTTTCACAGCGGTAGATCCAGCAGAATTCCCAGCCCGTCTCCTTGCGCGCATCAATCTTGAAAAGCCGCTCCGGCGCCTGCGTGAGGCGCAGGCCGATCTCCTCGCGCACCTCGCGCACCGCGCACGCGTCATAATCCTCGCCCGTATCCAGATGGCCTGACGATGACGAATCCCACTTGCCGGCGGCGATATCTTTTTTCATGGAACGCTTCTGAAGGAAAACCTCGCCGCGCGCATTGAACACCAGCACATGCACCGCGCGATGCCACAAGGCCCGCGCATGAACCTCCTTGCGCGGTGCTTGGCCGATCACCTCGTCGCGTTCATTGACCACATCAAAAATTTCTTCGCTCATAAAAAATTATTCTGCCGCCGGGAAATGTTCCCGCATCTTTTCCTGCAAAATCTCCACCAACGCGGCGTCCATGAATTCGTAATCGTCCGGGATAAAAAAGCAGACGCAACGTTTCGCCGCCAGTTCTTCCGGATATTTCTGCCGCAACCGTTCCTTGTGCCGCTTCTCCATCACCACGATGACCTCCGCCCAACCGAGCATTCCGGCGGTGACTTTGATGCGCGCGCCGTCTTCCGTTCCCGCCGAGCGCACGTCCCACGCGGGGTCGCTCTTGAAAATGGTTTCCGCCGTCAGGCTGCGCCGTTTGTTGCGGCTGCACACAAAAAGAATTTTTGTGCGCGCGCTGGCGGCGTCAAAAAATTCTTCGCTCATAAATCAAAGCCATTTAGGAGTCTCATTCTGCATAATGGATGTCAGACTTGTAATTAAGGTGATTCCAGCCGAAAGAATTCTTGCTGTGCCGAAATTGGAACGGTGACCGTGTTCCAACTTCCATTTGTAACTGGAGCAATGCTTACTGGTGACCAAATTGTCGCGGTTGAAAAATTTGTGGTTGATTCAAGAAAAAATCCACTTTCTGAAATTGGCCAAGACAAATTTAAGTTTCGCCCAGATTGAACAAACTCGAGAGTTGGCGGAATATTTCGCAGATAGATTGCAAGCGCGTGATCGTAACCGGCAGCAATTCCGACCACATTTGTCAGGCCAAATGGAATGCCTGTCACCGCTGGACTAAATTTGTTGCCCCAAACTGCAACTGTTGCATTGCTCATCAAAGCCAAGCTGTAAAGTGCGTCTTGAGAAACTGCCGCAGCGGAAAAATTTGTCGGAGGCGGAATATTGAATGATGGGCCTTCATCATATCCCCACTGCACAATCGTTCCGTCATTTTTTAAGGCAAGGCTTTGATAATTATCGGCGGCAACAGATTTTACACCGTGCAAGCCAGAGGGGACGTCACATTGCCCGTAGTAATCCCAGCCCCATGCGACAACAGTTCCGTCCTGCTTAACCGCAAGGCTATGATTTTCTCCGGCAGCAATTGCAACGACATTTGAAAGAGTGTTTGGCGGAGTTGACTGCCCTTGTGCATTGTTGCCCCATCCAACCACACGACCGTCAGCTTTAAGAGCCAAGCTGTGAAGACCTCCGGCAGCGATGGCAACAACGTTTGTGAGAGGCGGCGGTGTTGCTTGACCTTGAACATTGTAACCCCATCCAATAACTGTTCCATCGTTCCGTAATGCGAGACAGTGATATTCTCCTGCGCTGATGCTGATGACATTCGTAGCTGTTGGTGGTGCTGGCGAAATTGGATAATTTGTGCCTGCCCAAGAAAATGTCGGCGTTCCCCAAACAACGACTGTTCCATTGCTTTTCAGCGCGACGCTGTAACTAAACCCTGCATCCACTTGAACCACGTCTGAAAGTCCAGAAGGCACGTTGGTTTCCCCGTCGCTGTTACTACCCCAAGCTACAATAGTTTTTACTTGGGCGGACGAGGCAGAGTTGCAATAAAAAATTCCGATTAGAATTAAAGTTCTGGCAGAGTTCTCTAATTGTTTTATTTTCATTTTCGTTGCGGATTTTCTATTTCATTATCGGAATAAAACCCTTCTTGCTTCTTGAAGATTACTCTTGGTTCAAATGGATTTGCCAGTTCAATCCGTGTTTCATCAGTGGCCAAAAAGAATTTTCGTCAGCGCCACAAACTGTTCCAGCGTCAATTTCTCCGCGCGTTCCATCGGCGAGATGTTCAGTTCGGCGAACGCGGCTTCCAGTTTTTCCTTCGGCCAGTCTTGCTTGAGCAGTTTTAGCATCATCTTGCGGCGTTGCGAGAACGCACGCTTCACGATCTTCACGAAACTCGCGCGCAGGTTTTCCGGCAGCAGCGGCTGCGGACGACGCTCCAGCACCACGCACGCGGAATCCACGTCCGGCGACGGAAAGAAACAGCCCGGCGGAATCTTGAACCATTCGCGCGGCTGGAAATCGAGCTGCACCAGCAGCGTGAGGATGCCGTAATGGTCGTCATCCGCCGCCGCCATCAGCCGTTGCGCGACTTCGAGCTGGAGCGTGACTACGATTTTTTTCGGCGCGCGGATGCCGGCAGAAAGTTCCACCAGAATCGGCGAGGCGACGGAGTAGGGCAAGTTGGCGACGAGCTTCCAATCGCTCCAGTCGCGTTGCTCACGTTTGAGGAAGCCCAGTGCATCGGCGTGGAGCAGATGAAACGCCGCCCGCTGGCTCGGCTCGGTAGTTTTAGCGGGCTGGCCGGCCAACGCCGCGTCCAACACTTCCGTGCTCTGTTCCTCGGTGCCGAACCTTTCGGCTAGAAATACCACCAGCCGGCCATCCATCTCGACGGCGAGAACTTCATCGGCTTTTTCCAAAAGCAATTCTGTGAGCGGGCCAAGGCCGGGGCCGACTTCTAGGATCTTGTCCGTGGGTTCAATCTTCGCCGCGTCGGCGATCCGGCGAAGCTGGTTGCCATCGTGCAGAAAGTTTTGGCCGAGAGATTTTGTGAGCTGGATATTGCGCTTGGCTAGCAGCTCGCGCATTTCGGTCAAATTCATGAACAGAAAATGAATTCGCGAGCCAGCCGAGTCAAAGGGAATATGACTACGTCCTGATTCTGAGGTTGTCGCGGCGTAGGCAACTGAAGTAGCGGGCGCATCAGGTCGGTGGTGGAGATGACCGAAGCTGGCCGCAATAGTCAGCCAGCTCTGTGAATGGAAAACAGGAAAAATTGGCCTTTTAGGAAATGCAACCGTTTTGAGGGAATTCTAAAGTGGTGCCCACGACAGGACTTGAACCTGTATGATTTTACTCACTAGAACCTGAATCTAGCGCGTCTGCCAATTCCGCCACGTGGGCAACTGTTTTAACTGCACTGGGTGATGCTGACTCATGCTGGGCTGGAACGCTGTGTTTCCTTCCAAACTTGACGGTGCAAATCCGCCAACATCGGCTCGCAACATACCAGAAGCCGCACGCTAAACGCAAGCTGCAAGGCGGCAAGCGGACTTGTCGCAGCGCGGATGCGCCGGAGCAGTCGATGTTTTTTTACGCGGATTCTTGCCGCGCCACGTTGATTCTGGCTTAATGCGCCCCGATTTATCTCATGTCAGACAAACGCAAAAAAGATTCCGGTCAAACTGAATTGCCCAGCGCGGGCGCGCCATCTTCCGCTGCTGCCGAGGCTGGAAAAAAATCTACCCCGGCGAATGGCGGCGGCGCGCAGCATATCGTTGCCGAAGTGGTTGAGGCCATCGCGCATAAACCGTTTGATCCCAAGAATCTTGCCGTGGGTTTACACACGCGGGTGGATCGCGGGTTTTTAGATTACGCGAGCTACGTCATCCGCGACCGTGCGATCCCAAATCTGGCGGACGGCTTGAAGCCGGTGCAGCGGCGCATCATGTGGGCGTTGCACGAGAAGGACGACGGGCGCTTCATTAAGGTTGCCAACGTGGTCGGTCATACCATGCAGTATCATCCGCATGGCGACGCGTCCATCGGCGACGCGCTCGTGGTGCTGGCAAATAAGCGTTATCTGATCGAGGGCCAGGGAAATTTTGGAAATATTTTCACCGGCGATCCGGCGGCAGCTTCGCGGTATATCGAGTGTCGGTTGACCGAACTCGCGCGCACGGAAGTTTTCAATGACTCCATCACGGAGTTCATCCCGAGTTACGATGGCCGCAACAAGGAGCCGGTGACGTTGCCATGCAAATTGCCACTCACGCTGATGCTCGGCACGGAAGGCATTGCGGTCGGGTTAAGTGCGCGGATTTTACCGCACAATTTTCCGGAACTGCTTGAAGCGCAGATTGCGATTCTCAAGAAGCAGCCTTTCAAATGTCTGCCCGATTTCAACACCGGTGGTTTGATGGACGCGCGTGATTATCAGGACGGCAAAGGCTCGGTGAAAGTCCGCGCCAAAATCAAAGTGAAGGATGAGTCCACCGTCGTCATCAAAGAAATCCCGCCAACGACCACGACGGAATCGCTAATTGCTTCCATCGAAGACGCGGTGCAAAAAGGTAAGTTGAAGGTGAAATCCATCAACGATTTCACGTCGGAAGACGTGGAGATTGAAGTCCGCTGTCACGCTGGCGTGGATGCGGAAAAGCTGATCGATGCGTTGTATGCATTCACCGATTGCGAAGTTTCCATCTCCAGCCGCATTGTGGTCATCAAAGACAATCGCCCGGTGGAATTGACCGTGTCCGAAATTCTGCGCGAGAACACCGATCAGCTCGTTCGCATTCTCAAACGCGAGCTGGAGCTGCGCGAGAAAAACCTGCTCGACGAACTGCATTATCGCACGCTGGAACGCATCTTTATCGAAGAGCGGATCTACAAGGCGATCGAGAAATGCAAGACGAACGAAGCGGTCATGGCGGCGGTGTATGACGGTTTCAAACCGTTCAAGAAAGAATTGATCCGCGACATCGTGGACGCGGACGTGGAACGGTTGCTGCAAGTTCGCATCCGTCGGATTTCGCTATTCGATATCAACAAGCATCGCGAGGAGATGGAGAAAACGAAAGCGGAGTTGGAAGAGACGCGCAAGAATCTCAAAGGCCTGACGAAGTATGTCATCGGCCATCTCGAAGCGTTGCTAGAAAAATACGCCAAGGTGTATCCGCGCCTCACGACGAAATCCGCGCGCCACGAGGAAGTGGACGTGAAGGCCGTAGCATTCAAGTCGTTCAAAGTCGCCTACGACCGCGAGACCGGCTACGTCGGCTACAAAGTGAGCGGCGAGGAATTCAAGCTGGAGTGCACGAAGTTCGACAAAGTGTTGCTCGTCTTCAAGGACGGCACTTACAAGGTTGCTGAACTGCCGGAGAAATTATTCGTCGGACCGGAGTTGTTCTACTGCGGCCTGCCCGATCGAGAAAAAGTTTTCACCTGCGCCTACACGGACCGCAATGCGAGCTACCTGAAACGATTCACGTTCGGCGGCACGATCATGAACAAGGCGTATTCGTGCATCCCTGAGAAGTCGCGCATCCTGTATTTCGCGCCGGAGACGCCGAAAATCCTCTATGTCCGCTACAAGCCCGCGCCGCACCAGAAAGTTTCCCAGCAGACCTGCGAGCCGGAGCAAGTAGACGTGAAATCGCCGAAGACATTGGGTCGCCAAATTTCCATCAAGGACATTTCGTCCGTGACCGACGCCCCCACGCGCGGCTGGGATGAGAAGGAAGCGACCACGAAGATCGTCTTTGCGTGAACCTTTCAAAGCGCGGCCAAAGTTGTCTGCCCTCCGCTCACTATTTTTTTCGGAACACGACGATGTGCTGCTGCGGCAGTGTGCTGATGGTTTCCACCCAGTCTAGCGGGTGAAGGCTCAGCTCTTTTCGCACCTGCGCCTCGGTCATTTTGTGAACCAGTTTGATGGCTACGGCTGGGTCTTCGCCGCGAAACTCCACAAACACGATGCGTCCGCCGGGCTTCAATGACCGGCACATCGCCGCAACCATTTCATACGGGTGATCAAATTCATGATACACATCCACCAGCAGGATTAAATCTACCGCCGCGCGCGGCAGCTTCGGATCGGTGATTGTGCCGAGCACGGGCTTCACATTGAAGATATCTTCCGCTGCCAGCTTGTTGGTAAGTAGATTAAGCATCTCCGGCTGGATGTCCTCTGCATAGACAAGGCCATTCGTGCCGACAGCTTTTGCTAATCGCCGCGTGTAGTAACCGCTCCCACAACCGATGTCTGCCACTGCGTCGCCAGCATTGATTTTGAGTGCAGGCAGCAACAAGTCAGTGCGTTCTTCTTTTCGCGACCGGGCCGCTCTAGCCAATCTGCCGCCTCGTGCCCCATCACTTGGGCAATCTCGCGGCCAAGAAAAAATTTTCCAAGGCCATTCGGATCGTGGTCGACGCGGGTTTCGTAGCGCGCGGCTGGTGTGGGTGAATTGGTTTCGGCGGCATTGGCGGAGGCGACCGCGAAAACCAGTCCGCCCAAGAGGTTCAATATGAGCAAGTTTGAAATTCTCAAATGGCATGATGCGGGCATGACGAAATGTTAGACCACTTCGCCGACCGGAAGTCAACACAGCGGCGACCCGGTAAGAAATGCGTTGTCGGATTCAGTCGCGGTGCTACATTGAAACCACAATCAATGCGCCATGAGTGAAGTTAGCAAACCCTTGAAGATGGTCACCTGTCCGGGCTGCGACGCCAAGACGTTCATCCCCGGCGACCTGCCGCCGCTCTCCTCCGAGTCGTGTAAAAAATGCGGTCACGCCATCATGATGCCGATGCAGCTCCGCCAGTTCGAGCTGCGCAGCAAGATCGCCTCCGGTGGCATGGGCGTGGTTTATCGCGCGTGGGACACGACGCTGGAACGGCTTGTGGCCGTGAAGCTGATGAAGAAGGAGTTGCTCGACGACCCAAAGATGCTCGAAAGTTTTTATCTCGAAGCCCGCGCCTGCGCCAAGCTGAACCATACGAATATCATTCACATCTACACGTTCGATGAATGGGAAGGAGAACGCTACCTCGTCATGGAGATCGCCGATCAAGGCAGCTTGGATGCGCGCATTGAAAAACTTCACGTCGTGGATGAACTGCGCGTGCTGGATGTGGGTATCGGAATGTGTTCCGCGCTCGACATGGCGCTGAAATACGACTTGCTGCATTGCGACATCAAGCCGGGAAATATTTTATTCAAC
>CAINDH010000052.1 GCA_903847285.1 uncultured Verrucomicrobia subdivision 3 bacterium
AGATAACCCATTCCGTGGGTCGTTTGGATTTCAACAGCGAGGGATTGATTTTCCTGACCAATGATGGACAATTCACCCTGCATCTGACGCATCCGCGCTACGGGGTTCGCAAGAAGTATCTGGCCACGGTGGAAGGCGAAGTGACCCGAGCGATGTTGGCGCAATTTGTCAGCGGCATCTGGCATGCAGGGGAAAAATTGCAGGCGCAGAAGGCAGTGATGATTTCGGGCGGGCGCACCCGCGCAGTGGTGGAATTGGAACTGACTGAGGGCAAAAACCGTGAAGTGCGGCGGCTATTTGAATCGCAAGCGATCACGGTGAAGCGGTTGCAGCGGATTCAAATCGGGAAAATAAAACTGGGTGAACTGAAAATTGGAAAATGGCGGGCATTGACGCCGGGCGAGATTAAAACTTTACTTTCATGACTATGAAGACGAATTACTGGTTGATTTTGGGAACGATGTTGGCGGCCGGAGCGGTCGCCCAGACCAACACGAACACAGCCTTGCCAGCGATCCCGGCACCGGCCACAGCACCGGCAGTGGAGCCAGCAGCTCCCGCCGTCACTCCTGTCGCCGTGGAGCCGGTCAAAAAAGTTGCGCCGGCGAAGCCAAAAAAAATCAAGCGCGTCGCGCTTAAAGAACCGACGGTAGCCTTGTTACCGGGCGTCGCGGAAGTCGCCGCAACCCATTTAAACGTGCGCGGTCAAGCCGGGCTCAAAGGCGAAGTAGTCGGACGTCTTAATCCTGGCGACTCGGTCACAGTCTTGGCTCAGATCAATCTGGACAAGCACGAAGTCGGCGAACCGGCGCAATGGGCGAAGATTGCTTTGCCGAGCAGCACTCACGTTTGGGTCCATACGCCTTTCATTGATGCGGCAACGAAAACCGTAGTTCCGAAAAAGTTAAACCTGCGCGCCGGGCCAGGAGAAAATTTCAGCGTGCTCGGTGTCATTGAGCACGGAGTGACGGTGAAAGAAATCACCTCCAAGGACGGCTGGACACAGATTGAACCGCCACAAACCGCCTATGCTTTTGTCGCCGCGATGTATTTGAAACAAGCCGCTTCGGGAACCACGGTCGCCGCCAATGTCCCGCCCTCGACGGAAACGGAACCCGTGCCTGCAGTCGCGCCGACGCCGACGCCCGTGGCGGATGCGCAGCCCATCGTGACTGAGCCTACCAATAATGCTGCCAATGCCGCCGCCATTTTGGCCGCCGAAAACGCCGCCGCTGCCGCTGCCGCCGCCAATGCTTTAGCGTTGTCCAACAGTGCCACCACCGTGGACACAAATCCGCCGCCGCCCCGGGTTGTGACACACGAAGGCGTCGTGGGTCATGTCGGCAGCATTATCGCCCCGACGGCGTTTGTGTTGTATGACCCCGCGACCCATCAGGAAATCAATTACCTTTATACCACCTCTACCAATCTCGACATCAGCCGTTACTACGGAATGCGGATTGTCGTGACCGGCGAAGAAGGTTTGGCCAAACGTTGGAACGAAACACCCGTGCTGACCATTCAGCGAATCGTGGTGCTGAACACCAATGAATTTCACTACGGCTCCCGACCCCTTGACTACCGCATCCCCAGACAAGTTAATTGACGGCCGTGCCATCGCCGCGCTCATCCAGCGCGAGTTGGCAGAGCGCGTAGTAGAATTAAAAAAACGCGGCACGATTCCCGGCCTCGCTTTTGTGCGCGTTGGTGAAGATGCCGCGTCCAAGGTGTATGTCGGTCGCAAGGAAAAAGCTTGTGCCGAACTTGGCATCGCTTCCGAAACCCACGTTCTACCCGAGAACACCTCCGAAGCCGATCTGCTTGCGCTCATTGCGAAATTAAATTCCGCCCGACATCTTCACGGCATCCTCGTGCAGGCGCCGTTGCCGAAACAGATCCGCGAATCGGTCATCTATTCCAGCGTTTTACCGACGAAAGACGTGGATGGCTTTCATCCGGTGAACGTCGGCAAACTGATGCTCGGCGATGAATCCGGTTTCAAGCCCTGCACGCCAGCGGGCGTCATGGAACTGCTTGTGCGCTCCGGCGTGAAGACCGATGGAGCAGAGGTCGTGGTGCTCGGACGCGGCAACATCGTCGGCAAACCCATGACGGCGATGCTCTGCCAGAAAGGCCGCCGCGCGAATGCGACGGTGACGATTTGCCATTCTGCCACACGCGATATCGCCGCGCATTGCCGCCGTGCGGACATCATCGTTGCTGCGCTAGGCGTCGCGGAATTTCTCAAGGCCGACATGGTCAAGCCCGGCGTCGTGGTCATGGACGTGGGCGTCAACCGCGTTCCTGATGCGACAAGCAAGACAGGCACAAAGCTCGTCGGCGATGTAGACTTCAAAAATATTTACCCCATCGCTTCCCGGATCACGCCGAACCCCGGCGGTGTCGGCCCGATGACGATTGCAATGCTGTTGCAGAACACCGTGCGCGCCGCTGAAATTTCCATCACTTAAAACTCTCAACCATCAATTGTATGCAAGCCACCCGAATTCTCCCCGACCTGCAATCGTCGCTCCTCTGCGAGGAAGTCCGCCAGGAAGCGAACGGCAACTTCTTTCTCATCGGTGTCATCAACCTCATACGCGTGCCGCAGTTGCCCGTGGTCGCTGCGCGTCTTTGTCTTTTCAATCGCTGGACGGCAGGCATCGGCCAGTTCACCGAATCCGTGAAGCTCATCGCACCTGACCAGACGACCGTCTTACGGAAAGCAGAAATGAAGTTTGAACTGCGCGACGCCGCGCTGCATTCCACTAACGTCATGGTGTTCGGACAATTGGAATTCAAGACCGCCGGAACCTATTTCATCGAAGTGCTCGTGGACGACGTGATGAAGATCCGCTACCCCGTGCCGGTGATCCTCGCGCCGCCACCCACAGATGCGAAACCGGCATGATTTTTCAATGAGCGTCTGAACTGAAAGGTTCAGCCGCATTTTTATTTCCAAACACCTTGCGCGATCAGTTCCTGCGTGGCGGTCTTGCCCCAATCCTGACGGTTCGCCTTGGGGCTGGCTGGGCTAGGATGCAAGATTTGTCCGATGCGGATTTTTTTGCCGCCTGCCACCAACTCTCCCTGTTTCCGAGCGAAAGCGCCGATGCCGACGAGCCATTCTGGTTCTAGAACTTCAAGCAC
>CAINDH010000053.1 GCA_903847285.1 uncultured Verrucomicrobia subdivision 3 bacterium
CCTGATAATTCGCAGCGGTGAAGGTGAACAATCCGGAGCCGTTCATTGAACCACCGTAGATGCGGACAATGTGGTTCTCTGGCTGACTGTCATATTGCGTGAAACTGCCACCAATAATAATCATCTGATCGGCGGGCTGGATGACGACGGCATTCACCGCCCCATTCGCGCCGTCACCAAAGTTGATGCTTGGATCGACTGCTCCCGTGGGCAACAGCCGCGTGATGCGGTTGCGCGTGACGCCGTTGGCTTGCGTGAATTGGCCGACTGCTACGATACGAGTATCCGTCTGGACGGCGAGCGCACTCACGGTGGCATTCGCACCGAGACCGACGCCGGAGGTGAATGAACCATCCAATGAACCGTCACTATTCAACCGGGCGATATGGTTGATGGCCGTGGCGTTGAAATTAGTAAAGTCGCCCCCGACGAGAATCTTTCCATCCGGCTGGATAGCGAGTGAACGAACCGTGTCCCCCGCCCCAGTCGAAACATTCAGGTTGAAGCTCGTATCCAGCGAGCCATCGGCGTTCAAGCGCGCGACGTGGCCGCAGGCGCTGTTGTTGACATTGGTAAATGCGCCGCCGATAAGCACCTTGCCGGCAAAAATGGAATTCGTCGGATATGCTGCCACGGCATAGACCACTGCATTCGGGCCAGCACCGATGTTGAAGGTGGAATCCACCGTGCCATTGTTGTTCAACCGCGCGACGAACGCACTCGCGATGCCGTTCATGCGCCCAAAGGAACCGGCTGCGTAAATCTTGCGGTTGCCACCGGTGAACATTTCCGCGATGGAATACACCGTGCCATCCGCGCCGGCGCCCGGATTGAAGCTGCTGTCCAGCGAGCCATCCGTGTTGAGGCGGGCGATGTGGTTGAGAATCGTGCCGTTGAAATTCGTGAACGTGCCGCCGACGAGCAACTGGTCGTCGGTCTGGTTGACGAGCGCATACACCGCGCCGCTCGCCCCGGACAGGCCGTAGAGGAAGCCGGCGCGATCCAACGTGCCGTCGGTGTTCAGGCGGGCGAGATAATTTTCCGGCACGCCGTTGACGATGGTGAAGTTGCCGCCGGCGACAATCTTGCCGCTGGATTGCAAGGCCAACGCATAAACATCTGCATTCATGCCGGCTCCGGTGTTGAATGACGTATCAGCCGAACCCGGCGGACGGTTGTAGCTCAAGGCATCCACGATGTAGTTGTTGGCCGTGGTCAACGCGCCGAGCGTAGCCCCGGCACTCGGCGCCGACAGGGCAACGGTGAAGAAGAACGCATTGGCCGGCGGATTCACTACGCCGTCGTTCAAGATGGGAATGTTAATCGTGGCGGCAAGCTGGCCGGGCGCGAACGACAGCGTCCCGTTCGTGCCGACGTAATTGGTCGCGGCAAAGGCTGTCGCATCGGCTGTCGCAAAGTGAACGGTGGCCGAGCCGTTCGTGCCGCCGGTGCGGATGACGGTGATGGTCGAGTAACCGCCGTTTTCATTCACGATGTAGCTGGGCGAACTGAACCAGGAGTCTCCGCGGAGGCAGTGCGACTGACCATCTGGCATCACGGCGTCGTTCCACTCAAACACGTTGCCGCCCTGATCGTTGGTCCCGTAGAAGCTGGCCGAATTCGCGCCGTAAGCTCCCACGTTCGTCAACGCCATTCCCGGATAGCCGACGTAATCCCCATCAAAGCAATTTGCCGAGCCTGCGACACCGATGGTGTTACCAG
>CAINDH010000054.1 GCA_903847285.1 uncultured Verrucomicrobia subdivision 3 bacterium
CCGATCTCGCCGGGCATGGAGATTTACACGAAGACCCCCGCCGTGAAGCAGATGCGCGAAGGCGTCCTCGAATCGCTGCTCATCAACCATCCGCTCGACTGCCCGATTTGCGACCAGGCCGGCGAATGCAAGTTGCAGGAATACTCCGTGGATTACGGCCAGAGTCAGAGCCGCTTCGTTGAGGCCAAGGTTCACAAGCCGAAAGCCGTTGATCTCGGACCGCGCATCATGCTCGACGCGGAACGCTGCATCCTTTGCACGCGCTGCATCCGTTTCACGAAGGACATCGCCGGCGACGATGCGCTCGGCATCATCAATCGCGGCAGCTACAACACGATCGCGACCTTCCCCGGCATGCCGTTCGACAACAATTACACGTTGAACACCGTGGACATCTGTCCCGTCGGCGCGCTCACGTCGAAGGATTTTCGTTTCCAGATGCGCGCGTGGTTTCTCAAGGAGACCAAGAGCCTGTGCACCAACTGCGGCACCGGTTGCAGCGCGCTCATCGGCTCGCGCGAAGAAAAAATTTACCGTTTCACGCCGCGCGACAACGACGCCGTCAACGGCTCGTGGATGTGCGACAGCGGACGTTTGAATTACAAATGGATCGGCCGCGCGGATCGTTTGAAAGACGTTTTGGTTCGCGGCCAGAAATCCACGTGGACTGCCGCGCTCAATGAGATTTCCGACAAGCTGGTGAAAGCTCCGGCAGGTTCCGTTGCGATTGTCGCGTCGGCGCGGCAGACCAACGAAGAACTGTGGCTGATTTCGAAATTGAAAGCCAGGCTCGGCGCGATCAGCGACTCGATTCCGCGCGATGGTAAGGGCGATAAAATTCTCGTCAGCGCGGACAAAAATCCGAACACCAACGGCGCGCGGCTTACCGGTATTTGCTTCACCGAGATGGGCATCAACCTCGCGAAGATTGCGGACGGCATCGCGCAAGGGAAAATCAAGACGCTCATCGTTTTTGGCGAGAACATCGTCAAGCGCGCGGTCAGCAATGAAAAGTTGCGCGAGCGCGAAACCATCAGCGAAGTCGTGGACGAACACGGCCTCACGCCGGAATTGCTCGCGAAGCTGGACACGCTGATTGTCAGCGACATTTTGCCGAACGACACGACGAAGCTGGCGCATTACGTTTTGCCCGGTGCAGCGCACGCGGAAAAACGCGGATCGTTCACCAACACCAAAGGCCGCGTCCAGAAATTTATGAAGGCCGTCGAAGCGCCCGGCGACGCGCGCGCTGAATGGGAATTTTTGCATGACCTCGTCCACAACGTCGCCGGCCAGAACGGTTTTGTGACCATCGAAGGTCTGTTCAATCAAATGGCGAAGGAAGTGCCCGCGTTCAACGGTGTGACGTGGCAGTCCCTCGGCGACACCGGCGTGACGGTGCAAATCTAACATGGACTGGAAATTCATCATCTTCAGTTTGGTCAAGCTCTCCATCATCATTGGTGTGGTGCAGGGTCTCGTCGCCTACTCCGTGCTGGCGGAGCGGAAAATTTCCGCGTGGATTCAGGATCGCGTCGGCCCGAACCGCTGCGCGCCGCCGTTCGCAAAATATATTCCGGTGCTCGGTCCGTTGCTCACTCGTTGGGGAATGTTCCAGCCGCTCGCGGACGGTTTGAAGTTCATGTTCAAGGAAGACTTCACTCCGGCAGGCGTTAAGAAGATTTATTTTTTCCTCGCCCCGGCGATCGCGGTGATTCCGGCGATGCTCACCGTCGCGGTGATTCCGTTCGGTTCGGTCATGGGCGACCAGAAGATGGTGCTCGCGGATTTGAACGTCGGCATTCTCTACACCTTCGGCATCGTCTCGATGGGCGTTTATGGCATCGTGCTCGCGGGCTACGCAGCGAACTCCAAATATCCTATGTTCGGTGGCATCCGCTCCAGCGCGCAGATGATCTCGTATGAAATTGCGATGGGTATGAGCGTGATTCCCGTGCTGCTCATCGTCGGCAATTTGAATCTCGGAAAAATCATTTCTTGGCAGGCCGACCACGGCTGGCTGGTAATATATGCCCCGATCGCCTTTGTGATTTTCATGGTCTCGTCGTTTGCGGAAACCAACCGCACGCCGTTCGATTTGCCGGAAGCGGAAACCGAGCTCGTCGGCGGTTATCACACGGAATACGGCTCGATGAAATTCGCGCTCTTCTTCCTCGCCGAATACTCGAACATGGTGTCGTCCTCGGCGATGATGGTGACGCTGTTTTTCGGCGGCTGGACGCTGCCGTTCTGGGGACTCGATCATCCGGCGACGTCGCTCGGCATGGGCCTCGCCCACATCGGCGTGTTCATGGCCAAGATGTGTTTCTTCATGGTCTTGTTCATCTGGGTGCGCTGGATGTTCCCGCGTTTCCGTTACGACCAGTTGATGGATTTGGGCTGGCGGACGTTTCTGCCGCTCGCGTTGGTGAACATTTTGGCCACGGCCCTCTGGCTGTGGTTCAAGTCGGCAAACTAAAGTTAAACCGTTATGGCATTCATCAAGACCACATTGACGGACGACGTTACCGGCAAGAATGCCGAATTTTGTTTCAACACCGAATATGTCATCGCCATGCAGCCGACGCGCGTGGCGACGGTCCTGACTTTCTCTGACGGCCAGAAGTTGATCGTGGACATTCCGTTTGAGAAGCTGGTGAAATTTGTCAGCGCGAAGGAAATTTCGGATTGAGGATTAACCAATGATCGTTGACCGCAAACCATTGACGTTTTGGGAAAAGCTTTATCTGCCGGCGATTGTCGGTGGGTTGAAAGTCACGCTCAAGCACGCCTACAATACGCTCATCCGGGGCAAGGTCGTGACGATGGAATATCCCGAGCAGAAATGGACTGTGCCGGACCACTATCGCGGCGCGCCGTATCTCGTGAAGGATCAGGAAGGCCACACGAAATGCGTTTCGTGCCAGCTCTGCGAATTTGTCTGCCCGCCGAAAGCTATCCGCAT
Organism: uncultured Verrucomicrobia subdivision 3 bacterium; assembly: GCA_903847285.1. The sequence goes on from CAINDH010000054.1 coordinate 2,966, forward strand.
CACGCCGCCCGGTGACGCTGGCCAGCAGGCCGACCGCACCAACGCCGAAAAGATGCCGGCGGAATTTGAGATCAACATGCTGCGCTGCATTTATTGCGGCATGTGTCAGGAAGTCTGCCCCGAAGAGGCGATCTTTTTGCAGAAGGATTATTCCCTCGTCGGCACGAGCCGCGCGGAGATGATTTACAACAAGGAAAAACTCCTGTCGCTCGGCGGCGAAGTCGGCGGCATCCAGAAGTGGAAACACAAATTGGAAGAAGCTAAAGCACAGGAAAATTTTCCGGTAAAACTTTAATTGGAAATGGAAGCCATCAACAATTTATTGAGTGCTAGCAACGTGACGGACGTTTTGTTTTACGTCTTCGCGTCGCTGACGTTGCTGTGCGCCGTCCTCGTCGTCGCGAATCCGTTCAGCCGGAATCCGGTGACCAGCGCGATGTTTCTCGTGCTGACAATTATTTCAATGAGCGGCTTGTTTCTCTTGTTGCATGCGTTCTTCCTCGCGGCAGTGCAGATCCTCGTCTATGCCGGCGCGGTCATGGTGTTGTTCCTGTTCGTCATCATGTTGCTGGATTTGAAAGAAGAGCAGCGCCGTCGTATTAAATTTTTTGGTCTCGCCGCCGGCTTGGTATCCGTTGGCATCGTCGTGAGCATTTTCATCAAGTCGCTCGCCTCCGTGAAAGCCAACGTCGCCGAACCGAAGCTCGAAGGCGAAACTTATGCGCTCGGCAAGCTCCTGTTCACGCAATACACGCTGCCGTTTGAAATCGTCTCCGTGCTCCTGCTCGTGGCGATGATCGGCGTGATCCTGTTGAGCAAAAAGAAACTCGAATAACATGAACGTCGGCCTCCATCATTATCTGTTCGTGAGCTTCATGCTGTTCAGCCTGGGGCTCCTCGGTGTCATCATGCGCCGCAACCTGATCGTGATCTATATGTCGCTGGAGCTGATGCTCAACGCCGCCAATCTGGCGC
>CAINDH010000055.1 GCA_903847285.1 uncultured Verrucomicrobia subdivision 3 bacterium
CGATGTCCATCGTAGCCATGGCGAGACCGGCACCGATCACGAGACAGGCGATGCTGCCGTCGAGCATGATGTAGTTGAGCGCAAACTAGCTGGCATCGATTTCCAGCGGCGCTTCTTCATTCAAGTCGCGCATCTCCAGGATGTTCTTGTGGCGATAGAGCGCGTTGTCGTCGAGCGAAATTTTCGCGTCGAGCGCCATGACGGTTTCTTTGCCATCGGCGAGTTCAACCACGGCGAGCGGATTGAGTTCCACCATCGCGGCGTCACATTCCCACCAGGTGTTATAGACACCGGTGATGAGTTTCACGCCCGCGTTGAACAAATCGCCTTTGAGTCCGAGCGCAGCCGAAATCTTCCGCGCCTGATACGGCATGATACCGACGGCGGGATCGATGGTTTCCTTGCAAATCTTTTCCGGATGTTTCTCGGCGACTTCCTCGATGTCCATGCCGCCTTCGGTGCTAGCCATGATGAGCGGGCGGGAGGTTTCGCGGTTCAGGAGAACGGCGAGATAAAATTCTTTTTTGATCTTCGCGCCAGCGGCGAGCAGCAGTGTCTGCACTTGGCGACCTTCGGCACCGGTTTGCTTGGTGACGAGCGTCTGGCCAAACATCTTGCCAGCAACATCCACGGCTTCATCTACGGACGAAGTGACTTTCACGCCGCCTTGGAAGCCGCTCTTGAAAGTGCCTTTGCCGCGTCCGCCCGCATGGATCTGCGATTTGACGACGACTTTGGTGCTGCCGGCAGCAATAATTTTTTCCGCCGCCGGACGCACTTCGGCGAGCGACTTGGCGGGGATTTCAAACGGGACGTTGACGCCGTATTGGGCGAGCAACTGCTTGGCTTGGTATTCGTGGATGTTCATGGCGAAAAAATTGAGTTCACATTAAAAAATGCCGGGCGCGATAAATCAAACTTTTAAGTGCGCAATTGTTGGTGGTGGGCGGGTTACAGCCGACATGAAAACCCAATTGGCTTGCTTTCACCGATTCAGGCCGAGCATTTTAACCGCGCGACCAAATGTCATCGCGCTCTAAAATCCTGCTCGTTGGCCTAGAAGTGCAATGGATCTCGCCGGCGCGATTGCCGCAGGCGTTGCAGGCGGTCGGGTTTGAGGTGGGCGTGGCGTGCCATGCGCGCGCATTTCTGGCGCACACAAAATTCCGCGACCATTTCTTCCGGTTGCCAGACAAGAATAATGGCCGCGGCATTCTCGCCGCCCTCCAGACTATTTATTCCGCGTGGCCACCGGATCTGCTCCTGCCGATGGATGACTGGACCGCGCTTTTTTTGACACACGTCCACGAGCAATTGGCGGCGAGCGGGGGCGGCGGGTTGGCGGATTTGTTGAAACGATCCCTGGGCAATCCCGCTGGAACCCGCGAGGCTTTGAGCAAGCGTCGCACCGTGGAGATTGCGCGCGAACTGGGGGTGCGTGTGCCGGCCAGCCGCCCGGCTGATTCTCCGGCGGAAATTTTGACGTTCGGCCGCGAGCATGGTTTCCCCGTGGTTTTGAAGGCATCTTATTCCAGCGGTGGCAAGGGCGTGGCCATTTGCCGGGGCGAAACGGAAATCTCCGCCGCGCTCGCCCGCCTGCGCTGGGAGCAAACGTTCACCGCGCGCCTGAAAATTTTTCGGGAACGGTTTCGCGGGCGTATGATGGAGTCGCACTGGCTGCCGTCTGACCGCACGCTCACGGTGAACCAGTTCATCCCCGGACGCTGCGCGACGAGCCTCGCGGCAACGGTTGGCGGAAAGCTGCTTGCCGCGCTGACCGCCGAGGTCGAGCAGACGTATCTGGATGCCAACGGCCCGTCCAGTGTCGTCCGCCTCGTGCGCAACGAGGAAATACGCCGCAGCTCGGAAACAATGCTTCGGCACTGGGGACTGACGGGGCTGATTGGTTTTGATTTCATCCTCGACGCGACGGGGAAGCCGTGGCTCATCGAGTGCAACCCGCGCTTGACGCCGCTGGGACACCTCGGTGCGCGCGCCGGCGAGGATTTGTGCGGCGCGCTGTGGCACGCGCTGACAGCCACGCCGCCGCCGCCGCCCAAACCGTTGCCAACGGGATTGCTCATCGCGCATTTTCCGCAGGAGATGTGGCGCGATCCGAACAGCGCGCATCTCACCCAGTCCTACCACGACGTGCCGGTGGATGACCCGGGGTTGTTGGCAGCACTAAAAAAACATCCGGCGCCGCGCCGCGAAATGGATTGAACCCCGTCGCCGCGCGAAATGAAAAAACTGCATCGCTCCAACCCCGTCAACATCCTGTGGCTAAAAATCCACCGGACGGTCGTGCCAGCCCTGCTCCGGTTCGGCCAGCCGCTGGTGATTGCACGGCGCTGGCTGCGCCCGCAAAAAATCCCGCTTTGCCGAGTGGAGCCGACAGCCAAGGATGACCAGCCGCCGCTCGCGATCCTGTGCAGCGGCGCGAGCGAGCACAAAAATTTTTTTCTTAACCGAGCCTTCGCCGGTTCCCGCCGGGAACTGAATCTGGGTAAGGCAAAGTTGCGCGATATTTTCCGCTCCGGTTTTGCCGGCAATAAAAATTGTTCGCTCGTTGCCATCGAGACCAACCAGACGCACTTCCTTTGGCTCCAGCAGGAGGGTTGGTTTTTCATGCCCGTCTGGGTGCAGGGCGGCGTGCATCTACCGCTGGCGGAAGTCATCACCAAAAACGAGTCCGTAAAAAGTGACCAGCGCAAAATAAAACGCAACGGACTGGAGTATTTAATCACCCATGACAAAGCGCACTTCCATGATTTTTACCATGAGATGCACATCCCCTTCATCCAGAAAACCCACGGAGATGAGGCGATGTTTGATTCCTATGCCGAAAAACGGGCGCAATGCGAAAACTATGACCTCTTGCTGGTGCACAAAAAAGACCGGCCCGACTACACCATCGCCGGAATGCTGATCGTCTACGAACCCGCCGGGCCGCGCTTGTGGTCGCTGGGCGTGCGTCAAGACGGTGAAGATTATGTCCGCCAAGGCATTCTCCCGGCGCTGTATTCTTTTTCGTTTGCCCACCTGTCCCAGCGACATTCTTGGGTAAGCCTCGGCAGTTCGCGCGCGTTTCTGCATGACGGCGTGCTAAATTTCAAACGTAAATTTTTGCTGGCCATCACCGCCGGAAGCTGGAACGGCTTTGCGCTGAAGATCACCGCGCTCACACCCGCCACCAAGAGTTTCCTACTTAAGAACCCATTCATCTTCCAGACCGAGAACGCTCTCCACGCGGCGGTCTTCACGGAAGAAAAAATTTCAGCCGAAACCATCCAACGGTGGCACAAGGAGTATTTCTACTCCGGCCTGAAGCACCTCGTCATCCATAGCTTTCGGGACGATGAAACTTTTTCCCCGGTTGCGCTGCCGCCCGCGCTGGCTGGCTGCGTGACGATCCGCCGCCTTGGTGAATGGTTCAAGGAACCGCGCCATTTGCCTTGAATGAAAACGCGGGCGCAGGCAACTTGCGCGCGATGAAATTCTTGTCCGCCATGCTCGTCAGCCTCGCATTTTTTGCGGGCGCGGCGCGCGCGGAAACCATCAACGGTCGCAGCTATGTTTCGCTCGTCAGTTGGGCCAAGGCGAATGGCTTTACGGGTTGGTCGCGGAACAGCGGCACGGAATTCATCCTCACCAACAAAACTTCACGGCTGGTTTTCCAAAAAGATTCGGCCGACTGCACGGTGAATGGCATCGGCCTACGCTTATCGTTTCCCGTGGCGAAGGGCGGTTACATTTCTCAGCTCGATGCCGACAAAGCGATCCGCCCACTCGTCTTCACGCAAAAACCGTCCGCGAAAAAAGCCACAACCATCTGTATCGACCCCGGTCACGGCGGGAAAGATGTGGGTTACCGCATCGGCCATTTTTGGAATGCCCACAACGAAAAAACTTACACGCTCGCGCTCGCGCTGGAATTGAAACAGCAGTTACAGAAGGCTGGCTTCAACGTCATCCTCACGCGCGACAAAGATACCTACCCGCAACTCGCTGAGCGGGCGGAGACGGCAAACCGGCGCGGCGCGGATTTGTTTTTGATCCTGCACTTCAACTGCTTCACGGGCAATCCCTCCGCCGTGCAAGGGCCGGAAACGTATTGCATGACCCCAGTTGGCGCAGCGTCCTCGAATGATTCCGGTGGCGCAGGCGCGGGCAGCCGCGCCTACCCCGCAAACCGCGTTGAAGAAAAAAGCCTGCTGCTGGCGTATCAGGTGCAGCGGGCGTTGGTGAAAAATCTTGGCGCGACCGACCGCAGCGTGCGCCGGGCGCGTTACGAGGTGATGCGACTGGCGGAAATGCCCACCGCTTACATCGAGGGCGGTTACATGTCGCACCCGACCGAAGGTCAAAAGATTTTCGACTCGAAATATCGACAACAGATGGCCGCGGCCATCGTTAAGGCGATTGCGAATTACAAAAAAATCACCGATCCAACTGCGCCGCCGCCGTCCGCCACTAAAAAAGCTACCGCGGCCACAATGCGGCGCTGATTTTTTCATTCTGCATTTTGCATTCTTCCTTCATCATTTGAACAATGAGTATTGCAACGAAGACCGGCGACAACGGCACCACAGGATTGATGTATGGCCACCGCGTGCCCAAGAACCATCCGCGCGTCGAGGCGTGCGGGACGTTGGACGAATTGAATTCCGCCATCGGCCTGGCCCGGGCGACGGCCACGGAAAAATTTGTGAGCGACAATCTGTTTTGGATCCAGAAATCGCTCGTGGATGTCATGGGAGAAGTCGGCGTGCTCACAGAAGATCTGCCGCGTTATGAAAAAGGCGGGTTCACGCTGATCGCGCCGGAGCTGACCGCCAAGCTGGACGCGATCGTGAAAGAAATCGAAGCGCAGAACGTGAGCTTTAAGCATTGGGCCACGCCGGGTGAAAATAAAAGTTCCGCGACGCTCGACGTGGCGCGTGTCACCTGCCGCCGTGCGGAGCGGCGCGTCTATGATTTGCAGACGGCAGGCGAATTGCAGAACCCCGAGATTTTAATTTTTCTGAATCGGCTTTCCGATCTGCTCTGGCTCTTCGCGCGCTGGACGGAGCGCTGAGAGCACAGTTCCAACTTCCGCACCACACCGTCAGCGGTGTTCCTTAATTTCAAATGGAGGTGCACAATTCAAAGTGGAGCGGCTTTTGACGCGAGGTCACGCTAGCCGTAGTTTCAACTGTCACCAGTTTTTGCGATACACCCGCCCGTGTATTTTTGAAAGTATGGTGCTGACCCCATTTCACAACACAACCAAACCCACACACATTATGTCATCCTTCAAATTCATCCGAAACGCCTTGCTGGCCGCTTTATTGGTGGCAGGAGGGCTGACTGGTCAGGCTCAGAACGCCATCTGGACCAATAACACGGCTGTCGGCAATTGGAACACGGCGGCAAACTGGACCAACGGTTTCCCCGATTCCGGAACCGCCACTTCGGCGTCCATCACCAATGCCACGACGGTGACGTATAATGCACCGATGACACCGGCGAGCATTCCGGCGTTGACGATGAGCTTCGGCGTGGGCACAACGCCGGCTCCGATTTTAAACATTTCTGCAGGTGGGTTCAATGTGACTGGTTCTACAACAATCAACGGCGGTGCGGTCATTAATGTGGTGGCGGGTGGGGTAATGACCAACGGGACATTAAACATTCCCACTTCGGCAACTGTGGGGGGTGTCACCGTCAACGGCGGCGTCATGACCAATGGAACGACCGCTGTATCTAATAACGGCAGCAATGATGGCGGTCCCATGCGCATCACGAACGGAGCCGTGGTAAATCTGGGGAACGTGACCATCAAACGCAGCGGTGGGACAGCTTTTTCATCTGGTTTGACAATTCTCAACAGCACGGTCACCGCCAACAACGTGACGGTTGGCAGTTCTGGTGCCAACTCGTTCTCGACTATGTCCATCGGCGGCGCATCCGGCAGCACGGTCAGCATTAACGGCAACCTTTTGGTAGCTTACGGCTCGGCCGTGGCACGTCCTGCCGCTTTCAACTTCACGAACGGCACTGTGACTGTGGGCGGTATTGTTTCACTGGCTGGTGCAGCGAATCAAACGGCTGCGTTCAGCTTGACCACTCCCAGCACGACTTTGAACGCTTCTGGAATTATTCTTTTTTCCAATGCCATCACGGGCGCGACAAATAATTTTTCCAACGCTGGTAAAATCTATCTTGGCGCCGGCGGCTTTATCCTGACCAATTCCTCGGGTAACGTTTTGAACGCTAATTTTAATGATGGTGGTTTGTTCGGCGCTTCCGCCGACTGGGGTGGCAATGTGACCGCGAAGATTCCCAGCGGCAACTTTACCTTCCGTGCGGCTGATATCGGCGGAACCGCCCATAACATCAATTATTCAGGGGCCATCAGCGGTGCCGGTGCGCTGACCAAGACGGGCAACGGCACTTTGCTGCTCGATGCCACGGAAACTTACAGCGGTAATACGTTCATCAATGCCGGCACGCTGGCTGTCGGTCCTAGCGGGGCGATCAATGGCAGCTTGCAAGTCATTGTCGGTTCCGGAACGACGCTGGATGTCTCTGCCGCCACCAGCTACACGGTGCCGACGGGCAAAACGTTGGCCGGTTTTGGCGTGGTGACCGGCAATGTCGCTTTCGCCTCTGCCGCAATTTTGAATGCCGGCACCAATGCGGTGACGGGCACGTTGAGTTTCTCCAACAACATCACAGAATCGGGCGGCGTGGTGAATCACTTTGACCTTTCGAGCAATCCCGCCGGGCCGAACAATGATCTGATTTTGGTGGGTGGCGACTTCAATGTCAGCGGCGTGAGCAACATCCTTGAAATCGCCGGCGGCGGTCCCGGTGGCAGCGTGCATACGCTGTTCAAATATTTTGGCACCTTCAATGGCGACGTCACAAATTTCACCATCATCGGGCCGACTGGTTATTTGACCAACGATACCAGCGTGACTCCCAAACAGATTAACTTTGTGGTTGCCTCCACGGTTCGCTCGGCGACCAACACGGTCTGGGTGGGCAACGCCAGCAACAATGTTTGGGACAATCTCAGTGCCACCAACTGGCTCAACGGATCCACGCTGGATTATTTCGTCGTGGGCGACAGCGTCACTTTTGGCAATGCCGGGCAGATCAACTCCAACGTAACCATCAATGTCGCGGTTCAACCTTCGGCCACGACCGTGAATTCCTCGGGCGATTACGTCTTTGATGGTAGCGCTGGCATCGGTGGTTTGGGTGGCATCCTCAAAACCAACACGGGCAAGTTGACCATCCGTAACACAAACAATTTCTCCGGCGGCGTCAGCATCAAGCAAGGCACGGTCAGTGTCAGCAGCTTGGCCGATGACAATTCACCCAGTCCGCTCGGTCAGACAGGCACGTTGCTCGTGGATGGCGGCACGCTGGAATACACCGGTCCGAATTATACGTGGACGCGCACGGTCACTCTGGGTGCTTCCGCGGGTGCCGTCTCCGTGCCAACCGGAGTCACCCTCACACACTCCGGCACGATTGTCGGGGCTGGTCCGTTGATCAAAAATGATTTGGGTGGTTTGACCTTGAGCGGTTCGGCCAGCACTTATTCCAGCGGCACGACGTTAAACGCTGGAACCTTGACTCTAAATTCCGCCACGGCGGCTAGTTCCGGCAACATCACTCTCAACGGCGGCACGCTGGCGCTGGGTGCCGTGAAGCCGGCGAATACACTCAACATCACCGCCGAATCGCAAGTGATTGGCGGCAATTCCGCTGGTAACACCGGCATCAAGAATGTTATCGGGAGCTCCAATCTTTTGGTGACTGTCAATGGCGGCACCACTTTCGATCTCACCGGCGACATGACGGCTTACAGCGGTGTCATTTCTCTCACGAATGGCAATGGCAATTTTGTTCGCTTAAGCGGTTCCACTGGTAGTTCGCTGGCTACTTGGAATCTTCTTGGTAATCCGATTGATTTGAACGTCCGTTCCGGGGCCACGGTTATCACCCTCGGCGGATTGAGCGGGGTAGCCGGTTCCACGCTGTCGGGTCGCGGCGGTTCCGCTAATAACGGTCCTACGACCATGCACATCGGTGCCAACGGTTTGAACACCACGTTTGACGGTATCATTCAAAACGGTGGTGGCGGCAGCTCCGCGCTGACACACGTCGTCAAGACCGGCACGGGCACGCTCACACTTTCCGGCGTCAACACCTACACTGGCACCACCGTAGTCAGTAACGGTGTGCTGGCTCTCACGGCCAGCGGTTCAATCAGTTCCACACCCACCATCACCGTGAACGCTGGAGCTATTTTGGACGCCTCCGGACGAGGTGATACTGCTCTCAATCTCGGTTCCGGCCAGACGCTCCGGGGTGATGGCACTATCCGTGGCAATCTTGACACCACTGGCGGTGGCACGGTTTCTCCGGGCGCGGCTGTGTCGGTCATCGGTCAGCTCACCGTGACTAACATCGCTACTTTAGGCGGGACCATTATCATGGACTTGAACCGCACCAACGGCGTCCTGACTAACGATGTTCTTTCTGCTGCCAGCATCGTTCTTGGTGGCACCCTCACGGTCACGAACCGCGGCCCAAACCTCGTCGCGGGTGACCGTTTCGTGCTATTCAACGGCCCGATTAGCGGCACGTTCGGCACGGTGAACCTGCCGGAAAATCTCGGCAATGTGACCTACACTTGGACGAACAAGACAGCCATTGACGGTTCCATCCAAGTCCTGACCGTCGTCACCGTCAACACCACGCCCACAAACCTCACCACCAGCGTCAGCGGCAATACGCTCACGCTCTCCTGGCCTACCGACCACATCGGTTGGCGTTTGCAGGCGCAGACGAATGGCTTGAGCACCGGCCTCGGCACGGTTTGGACCGACGTCGCCGGCACGGAAACCAGCAACACCTATAGCGTCACGCTGGATCCAGCCAATGGAACAGTGTTCTACCGCATGGTCTATCCGTGAGAAAATTCTGAAACGCAAAACGGCGGCATCACTTGATGCCGCCGTTTTATATTTTACCGAGATCGTTTTTCGCTACGCCACAATCAAGTTCACCATCCGCTTGGGCACGATGATGACTTTCTTGATGGCCTTGCCCGCAGTGAACGCCTGCACTTTCTCGCTCGCTTTCGCCGCCGCCTCGATGGTCGCGTTGTCCGCGTCCACCGCCACCTTGATGGTGTCGCGGAACTTGCCGTTCACCTGCACAGGGATTTCCAATTCACTCTCGACCAGCAATGCGGCGTCAAACTTTGGCCACGGCGCGTAAGGCAGCGACGGCGCAGTTTGTCCGAAGGTGGAATGTAGCCGCGCCCACAATTCTTCCGCGAAGTGCGGCGCAAACGGCGCGAGCAGTTGCAGAAAAATTTTCAACACGGACACCGGTTTCGTCTGCCACGTCATCGCCTCGTTGATGAAAACCATCATCGCGGAAATCGCCGTGTTAAAACGCATGCCGTCCAAGTCTTCGGTGACTTTTTTGATGCACGCGTGCAACGCCTTGAGCTGCGCCGGCGTGGCATCGGCATCGGTAATTGCGCCATCAAGCAGAATCAAATCCAGCAGCTCTCCGGGCTTCTGTGCCTCGGTGGCCAATGTTTCAGCCTGTTCAAACGCCGTTTCCGCTTTTTCATCCACGAACAAGCGCCACGCGCGACCGAGGAAACGATATACGCCCTCGACGCCCTTGGTGTTCCACGGCTTGGTGTCCTGCAACGGCCCCATGAACATCTCGTAAAGTCGGAACGCATCCGCACCGTATTCCACGAGCACGTCGTCGGGATTCACCACATTGCCACGCGACTTCGACATCTTCTGACCGTCTTCGCCGAGAATGAGACCTTGATTGACGAGCTTGTAAAACGGTTCCGGCGTCGCGACGTAGCCGAGATCGAACAAAACCTTGTGCCAGAACCGCGCGTAAAGCAGATGCAACACGGCGTGTTCCGTGCCACCGACGTAAAGGTCAACGCCTGCCGCCTTGCCATTCGACGCCATCCAATAATTATCCGCGTCCTTGCCAACGAACGACTTTGCGTTCTTGGCGTCGGTGTAACGGAGATAATACCAGCACGAGCCAGCCCATTGCGGCATGGTGTTCGTCTCACGCGTCGCACCGGGAATTTCGTTTAACCAATCTTTCGCGCGGGCGAGCGGCGGTTCGCCACCGGGAGTTGGTTTGTAATCTTCCAACGTCGGCGGCAGCAGCGGCAACGAACTTTCCGGCAATGCCTCGTGATAGAGATTTCCTGCGGCATCCTTTTTCCAAATGATCGGAAACGGCTCGCCCCAATAACGCTGACGGCTGAATAGCCAGTCGCGCAATTTGTAATTGGTGGTCTTCTTGCCGAGATTTTTTTCTTCGAGCCACGTGGAGATTTTCTTTTTGGCTTCGCTCGTTGGCAAACCGTTGAGGAAACCAGAGTTCACCGAAACGCCGTCGTCCGTGAAACCTTGCCATTCTTTTTTGGAGTCGTTCGGCTGGACGACTTGGATAACGGACAAACCAAACTTCTGCGCGAATTCGTAGTCGCGCGTGTCGTGCGCCGGCACAGCCATGATTGCACCGGTGCCGTAGCTCGCGAGAACGTAGTCGGCAATCCAGATGGGAATCTTCTCGTCGTTCACCGGATTAATGGCGTAAGCACCAGTGAACACGCCGGATTTTTCCTTCGCGAGTTCGGTGCGTTCCAGATCAGATTTTCCGGCGGCAAATTTTTTATAATCTTCAACCGCCTGTTTCTGTTCCGCCGTCGTGATTTCGCCAACGAGTTTGTGTTCCGGCGAGAGCACCATGTAGGTCGCGCCAAACAACGTGTCAGGCCGCGTGGTGAAGACAGTTATTCTGAATTCTGAATTCTGAATTCTGAATTCGACTTCAGC
>CAINDH010000056.1 GCA_903847285.1 uncultured Verrucomicrobia subdivision 3 bacterium
GACTTGCAGATTCTCGTTCAGCAGGTTGTTGATACCGACGCCGACGGAGAAGTTTTTCCAGTGGTATTCGACGAACGTGTTCAGGTTCACTTCGGCCGACAGCGACGTTTCATTGCCGGGATAGGCGAAGACGCGGGCTTGAGAACTGAAGGTGCCGTTGACATTCCAGTCCAACTGGGAGGTGAGATGCAATGTGCCGCTGGCGGAAATCTTGTGTGCTGGCTGGGCTAAATTGAGTCCGTGCTCGGACGAGCCATACAAAAACTCGGTCTCGCTTAATTGTTCGTCCGCGAAATAATACGAGTAGCCGAGTTTGCCCGAGAAACGTTTGTTCGCATAGCGCAGTTCAAATTCACCGCCATAGTCGCCGAGCCGGTCACCGTTCATCGCGCCGAAGCTGCTGCCTTCGACTGTGAAAACAATCGGTTTTTCGATGCGGATGTAATACAGGTTGGCGATGGCGGAAAATTGTTCATTGAACTGGTAGCCGGCTTCCAATTGGTAGCTGGTGGTTTTCTCGTCGGTGATTGCGTTGTTTGGCAGGGCAGAGTGAATATCGTTGATGTTCGGCGTGCGAAATGCCTGATCGTAAAGAAACTTGAGATGGAACCGGTCCCAGGCACGGGTCACGCTCAAGCGAGGCACGAACGCGCTTCCGGCATAGCTGTGGGTCTCGTAACGGCCGCCAACACTGAAGCTGGCCCAGCGGGTGTCCAAATCATATTGCGCATAGCCGGCGATGTCATGGTAAACGACCTGATCTGAACCGTAGAAAAAAACATTTGCCGGGATGCCGGTGTAAGCCGTGTCAATGGCTTCGGCGGATTCAATAAAGGCAGTTATTCCGATCAGCAGGTCATTGTTATCGCTGAAATTAATAACGCAGGGCACATCCAGGTTGTATTTGTCATATTCCAATTTTTTATTGCCAATGCCGGGACTGGTCAACAGTTCCCACGGCGTTTGGTCTGTGAGCGTAAACTTTGGTGAAACCGTCACTGAATCGGTGAGCCTAAAATCATATTTGACTGATCCCATGAACGAACGAAAACGATGCTCCCACTGGGGATAACCGGCTGGCGGCTCGCCCGTGTCCAAAGGATCCTTAAACGCGTAGTCATCGTAAATGAACTGCAAATCAAGGTCCTTCCAGCCGAGCTTGGCGTTGAGCGCATAAGACTCCATCCCGGAATAGCGGCGCATATCCACCACCGCGCCCGCTTGAGAAACATATCGTTGATTCGAACGAATGTAGTTTTCATAATTAACCCCAACTGACAGCCGCCAGCCGTTGGTAAAAGTGTAACCAAGACCGCCGTCCGCCGCCGTGCCGAAGCGCCCCGACACCGCCTCCGGGCGCACACTCGCAAAACCGCCGTTCTGCTCCGCGCCCTTCGTCGTAATGTTGATGACCGCCAGTTCCGCATTACCACCGTAGCGCGCCGAGCCGGGGCCACGGATGATTTCCACCTGCTTGATTTGTTCCGCCGAATAATGTTGCCCCATCTGGACAGTGCCCCACAAACCGTCATTGACCGGAATGCCGTCCAGCAGCACCAGCATCTTGCCCTCGTAAGCCCAGAAGCCACGGAATCCCGCCCCCACAGCCGTATCAATGTCTTCCTGAAATGAAAATCCCGGCACCAGCGAAAGCACGTCCATCAAATCCCGCGCGCCGGTTTCCTTGATCTCCGCAGCGGTGATGACCGAAACGATGGCGGGCTGTTCGCGAACAGGTTTGTCCGCGATGGAGGCGATGTTGATTTTGACGTTCGCGAGTTCTGCGAGCGAGAGATCGGCAAAGGTTGAAGCGTCGCTTTTTTTGCCCGGAAACAGTAAATCAAGCCATGACGCATTTGCCAGCATTGGCTGAATCAATAACGACACCGACAAGCATGCCATCCAGATTTTTGCCCGCGAGTGCTTCATTGGCTGCCAGCAATAAATC
>CAINDH010000057.1 GCA_903847285.1 uncultured Verrucomicrobia subdivision 3 bacterium
GATGCGCGGTTTCTTTTTGGAGCAACACTTTTGCGTGGCGCAGCCGGCCAAACCAAGTGATGCGCCCGCGGCGGCGAGCGCGGAGAGTTGAAGAAACTGACGACGAGGGAGAGATTTGGTGGGTTTCATTTGTAAAAGATAGTTCATCCGCGGCGCATGTAAGGCAAGTGCCAAGGTTTGCGATATTTCACGCTGACCAATTTATCAGCCTCCTTATCGCCGACGACTTTTTCGTTCACATCGTCCCACACAATCTTGCGCCCGGTGCGGTAAGCCATATTGCCGAGGTGCGCGAGCGTGGAAACGCGATGGCCAACTTCGAGGTTCAGCACAGGCTGCTGGCGCGATTTCATGCAATCGAGAAAATTGCGGACGTGCGCGGGACGCGGATCGCCGGAACCTTTTTTCTTCTGCGAGGGAATGTTCGCCTTCTTCGGCTCGGTGACGAGTTCGTAGCCGGAATCGTTCAGGATGATGTTGCCTTCCGTGCCGTGCCATTCGATGCCCCAGGAACGACCGTTCAACCCGTTGTTCAAACCGGCGCGATGTTCCCAAATCAACTGGCAGGTCGGATAATCATAAACGGTGACCAGCGAATCCGGCGTTTCCGAATCGTCATCCAAAATAAATTTTCCACCGGCAGCGGTGACGGACTTGGGATTCTGCGGCGGCAAACCCATCGAGGCGATGTTGAGCAGATGCACGCCCCAGTCGGTCATCAGACCGCCGGCGTAATCCCAGAACCAGCGGAAGTTAAAGTGAAAATGATTCGCGTTGAACGCCCGCTGCGCGGCGGGACCAAGCCACATGTCGTAATCCACGCCGCTGGGAACCGCGCTGTCTTTGACGTGGCCGATGCTCGGCAGCCAATCAAGGAACGCCCACGCGCGCGCGAGACTGACTTTGCCGAGCTTGCCGGACTTGATGATGTCCGTGGCCTCGATGATGTGCGCCGCGCTGCGCCATTGAGATCCCATCTGCGCGACGCGGTTGTATTTTTTAACGGCCTCCAGCATCGCGCGGCCTTCGTCCACGGTTTTTGCAAGCGGCTTCTCCACGTAAATATCTTTGCCTGCCTGCGCCGCCATTACTGTCGGCAACGCGTGCCAATGATCCGGCGTGGCGATCAGCACGGCATCCACATCCTTGCGGTCCAGCACACGGCGGAAATCTTTGACGGTATCCGGCTTTTTACGGCCATGGTCGTCACAGACTTTCAGTGCCTCGGCGAAACGCGAGTCGTCAATGTCACAGACCACGGCACATTCGACCTCAGGGTTGAGAAAAAAGCAGGCGAGGTCGCCGCCGGAAACACGGCAGCCCATGCCACCCGCGCCGATGAGGCCGATGCGGATCTTATCATTCGCGCCAGGTTCGCCTGCCCGAGCCACGCGGATGAACGGCGATTGAATCGTTCCCGCAGCGATGGCCGCGAGTGCCGTTTGGCCGATAAATTTTCTGCGAGAGATGTCAGACATAAAAATGGTTCCCGCGCCAGGGTTGGGCCGACGGCGGGACGCGTCACACAGAACTCATCGGTTGTTGACGCGATAAAATTTCACGGGGGAACGAGCGTGGACAGGTATTGCAAATCTGGATCCATCGCGCCGTTCACATCTGGCGCGGAGGCGCCCCAGCCTGGACCTTGGGAACCACTGGTTGGTTGGGCTTCGCTAATTTTATTGCCCTTAATCAGGTTCGGCCCTTTCCATTTATGAAATTCCGTGTGGCCGTCGGCGAAGGTGATGTTACAACCGTTGTTGTGGCGGGAAGCCGGAAGATTCCAAAATGCCTTGGAAGAGGCGGCGGCGGTTGGGCTGTAAATGCCGATGGCGTTGTTATCAATTGCATTCTCCGCCTCGTCTAGAAAGACCGCCGCCATAGTTGGTGATGGATTGTTCATCTGTGAAAATTTCACATAGCTGCCGGCGGTTGGATTGGAGTCTGGACCTCCAGCCGGAACATCTTTCCAGTTCATCCCAGTGCTCATCGAATAGCTGCGAAATCGGTTAACCGTAGTGCTGCCGTTGACATATGAGCGGTCAGCTGGGCAGTGGTAAATTTTCGAATTGGGGTTATAGGCGTAGAGCACTCCGTTGACGATCGCTAAATCGTTTTGATCCTGACGGGCGTTACCTGTGTAAGGTGGAAAGGTTGTCCCGGCTCGCACCCACGCCCCAGGTCCGCACTGGGCGTTGCCGGAGGTGTGGTTGTTGACCACGGCATCATTGTTGTCGCCAGCATACATGATGACGGCCACCGTCATCTGCCGGATGTTGCCCGCCGATTGCGTCGTGAAAGCTCGCGACTTAGCGCTCGACAATGCTGGCAGCAACATCGCGGCGAGAATGGCGATGATGGCGATGACGACAAGCAGCTCAATGAGCGTGAATCCAGCGTGAGATTTTTTTGAATTGGCGAGTTGCATACAAATTTTGTGGCAAATTGCTTTATGTTTTTCAATGACTAAAAACCTAATTTGCACAGCCACACTCTTGCATCAAGCCTGTTTTATCAAAACGGAAAAGTTGTGGCTTTTCTTGCGGTTTTGTAACAGGCAACCCATTCGTCCGTTGCCGTCGGCAAAGGAGCCGCTATGCTGGTCGCGTGCTGAAAAAAATTCTCCCGTTGCTGCTCGTCACGCTGTTGGCCGGTTGCGCTACGCCACAAAAGCCCGCGCCACAAGTGAAGATCGTTGGCGCGTGGCGTGGTGTGCATCTGTGGGTGGACCGTGAAAGCCGCGCGCGAGAACTCATCCGCACTTTGCCCGCGCTCGCCCGGGCCGGCGCGAACACCGTGGTCATCGAGGTGAACTACAGCTACGAATTCCAAGCGCACCCGGAATTGCGGAAGAAAAATTTTATTACCCGCAAGACGGCGCACCGACTCGCGGCGGTGGCGCGGCAAAATGGCATCCGGCTGATTCCCCAATTCAACTGTCTCGGCCACCAGTCATTTGGTGGCCGCATCGAGCCGTTACTGAAGGTGCATCCCGAATTCAACCAGACGCCGTCCCAATCGCTGACGAACAAAGATATTTACTGCCTCGAATGGTGTCCGCAAGCGCCGGGTCTGAACGAAATCATTTTTACGCTCCTGGATGAAATGGCGGCGGGGTTTGAGGCGGACGCCATTCATGTGGGCATGGACGAAGTGTATTTGCTCGGCGCGGACGAATGTCCGCGTTGCCGCGGAAAAAATCCGGCCGAACTGTTTGCGGCGCAGGTCAACGCGTTGCACGCGCACCTCGTCTGCGAGAAAAAACTGGAGATGCTGATGTGGGCTGACCGCGTCATTGGCCCGAAGTTTCAGGGCTATTCAAAATATGACCACGCACAGAATGACACGAGTGCGTCCGTGGATCTAATTCCAAAAGACATCGTGCTGTGCGACTGGCATTACGAGTGGCGCAAAGAATATCCATCCGTGCCGTTCCTGGCGGAAAGAGGTTTTCGTGTGTGGCCAGCGGGTTTTTTGCCGCTGAAGGCCGCGCAGCAGTTCAGCGATTTCTCCAGAGGGCGGGGGACAAACGTGGTCGGCTGGCTGGCCACGACGTGGAATAAAACCAGCATCACCAACGCGCCTGAGTGGCCGCCCATCAAGGAGATTTTGCCTCAGTGGCAATGGTAGTGGCGCAGGTCTCTCGTCTCTGATTTTATGAATGGAGGAAGTCTTGCCAAGACGGCAAAACACCAAGGCGCAGTGAACCCAATGTATTAGACTTTTTCCACGCGTTCGTTAAATCCGCGCGTATTTTTCAATACACAGGCAAGATGTTTATACCGTTACTGCGGCGAGCTAATCGTTTGCACGTGCGAGTCGTAATAAAGGGCATTTCGCCGGGCGGGAGATTTTCCAGAATGAACGGGATACTTCGGAACATACGGATAGTAGGTGGCGCTGGTATAATTATTCGTTTCCAAAATAGTCTGGTCGGCTTCCGTCATGGCCCAAGTTTCTGAGGTGTTTCGGATCAGTGACACTTTTTGGCAAGGCTCGTATAAGCGGTTGGGGTCGCGGCCGGGATCCACGGAAGTTTCACGCTGCGGGCGTCCAAATGGGAAAAATATTTTTTGAGTATTGGCCGGCGGATCGTTGTAAATGGTGGCTTGGGAAAAATAACTCACCGGAACGTTAAGTGGAGGGCTTTGGGCTGTGTTTGGTAGTTTCAACCGTTGGGCGGGGCAGATGGCCACGATGGCCGTGTTCAGCAACAACGGCTTTGGCGCCGGATAGGCCAGATAACTTGTCAGATAGGCTGCGAGGGACCCGTTGTAGCGTGAATAAGCCGCTCCACCACTGTCCGTGTAAGTAAAAAACATTCCCGTCCAGCACGGGCCGGGCAGGCGATCATCACTATCGTTCACATAGAGTTGGATGGCCGTGCCGATCTGTTTGAGGTTGCTGGTGCAGTTGATTTGATATGCCTTGGCTTTTGCAGCAGCCAGTGCGGGCAGCAACATCGCTGCGAGAATAGCGATGATGGCAATGACCACGAGCAGCTCAATCAAGGTAAAGGCCTGAAGTCGGTCGGTAGTGACTGGTTGTTCAGGTTTCATAAGTCATTTCTTGAATTCACGCCTTGGGCGCGGCCATCGAGGTAGAGCCGATTCCAACGGGAGTTACCGTGCACGGGCTTTGCGGGCAGGCCGTAGCCGGTGAGGTTGACGATCGTCTGATCTAAATCCATGGCCATCCAGGCTTCAGATGGACGTTGCACTTGATTCATCTTTGACGGTGCAACTTTTTGCGAGATGGGCGCAGTGCTAGAGTCCCACTGGCCAAAAGGATACATGAGCACACTCCCGGAGGAATTGGTCAGTGCCTGATTAATGGCGTAGCTGAACACGTTAGTGCCAATCGTGGCCTTGTCAAACGAGGCGCAGACCGCCACCTGCCCCGTGCTGTAAAGGCCGGAGTTGGCCTTCGGAATGGGAATGGCCAGATACGGCGCGAGGTAGCCGAGCAGTTCCACCGGACCTTGACTGGCTCCGCCATTGACGGTGCGATCGGTGATGTAAAAACGTTTGCTGATGACCAAGCCGCATGGCCCGGGCAACTGGTCGTTGTTATCGCCAAGATACATGTGTGTGGCCAAGCCCATCTGCTTGAGATTGCTGATGCACTTGATGCGCTGGGCTTTCTCCTTTGCTGCCGCTAGGGCAGGCAGCAACATCGCTGCGAGAATAGCGATGATGGCAATGACCACGAGCAGCTCAATTAAAGTGAACGCGCGAAGTTTTTTTGCAAACGAGGTTGGTTTCATATTTTAATTTTGGCGGACGCGGTAAAAGCCCGCGTTGAGGTTGGAGGCGGAACTGTCGGTAAAATTCAGTGCGCCGTTGGTGTTTAGCAGGTTCGTCAACGGCTGCCACGTTGTCAAATTCGTCGTGCGCTCAATCACCACGCCGTAGCCGGGCGTGCTGTTTACGGCGAGGTTCACGCGGCCATCGGACTGGCGCGTGATGCTCGGCAACGTCACGGGTGAGAGCGGTCCAGCAAAGGCAACTTTCACGCCGTCGGCCATGACCACGCTGTTGCTCGCCAGATTGCTCACGGACACAAAACCATTTGTCCCAGCCGCGAACGGTTGCGCCGAGGCGATTTGGAACCACGCCCCCCCGTTGATTTGTTGGTTCACCAGGAAGTTTGTGCTGCCGCCTAAAAACGAGATCGTCCACGGCGCGTTCGTGGCGCGGTTGCTGCCTGGCGAATACCAGAGGAACACGTCATATAGCCCGGCATTCGGAAAATTCGGGCGGAAGGTCGCGGTGGCTGTGACGCTGCTGGTGCTGCTGGCGAAGCGGTAATCCGCCAAATATCTGCCAGCCGAGTTTCCGGTGCTCCATGCGCCGGTAAAGCTCACCTCTGCGTTTGTATTGTCGAGTGCGATGTCTGTGTCGGCATACGTCAGCTTTAGCCCGTCTGCCACGGCGACATTGGCGGCATCGGAAAAATTATCCATGATGCGGATGAAATTATTTGTGCCGGCGGAAAAATTAAACCGTCCGATGAATGACCAGTTGCCGGCATTGGTTTGCTGGTTCGCGAACACCGTGTTTGTGCCGCCCGGCGTGCCAATGACGAAGGGCGTTCCTGCCGAAGCGTTCGTGTAAAAAACGTGCCACTGATACACGTCGTAATTTCCGGGGATTATAATGTTCGGGCGGAACTGCGCGAACGCCGCACCGCTGCCCTGTCCCTTCCAACAATAATTTGTGCCGAAACAATTGGTGTCTGTGCCGTTCGTGCCGAACGCTCCGTAAAACGTCGGGCTGATAGTGGTCGCACCAAAAACTTTCACGGCGTTCCACGCGCCGACGTAGCTGGCGCGCGAGTCGTCGAGGACGATGTTATTCACGATGTTGGAAAAATTGCCGCTCGTGCCGCTGCTGATATTCGCCCACTGATTTGTGCCGATGGTGTCCGCGCGCCAGTAATTGATGCCGCGATAGCCGCCCGCCGTCTGTGCGTGCGGATCGGCGGCGGAATAATCCGTGAACTCCAGCACATCTTCATTCGCATACACCAAGCTGGCCGCAGTTTCACAAATGATACCGCCGCTGATGACTTCGCCATAGACATCCTGTAATGGCGTGATCGGCTTGATGGCGTTGGTCCACGCCACGGCTTGTCCGGCGTAATTTGTTTGTGGCAACGCCGCGAGGCTGCTCTGCCAAGTCGCCCAGTTCACATCCGACCAGTTGATTGCGGCGCTTGGCGAACTTTTTATTCCCGTGCTGGAGAAATGATAAATCTGCGGCATCACCGCATCGCACCAATAGCCAAATTCCTTGTAAGGAAAACTCGCGTGAAGGTAAATGATCGGGAACGGCGCGTGGGCGAGAAATTTATTCGGCCAATTTGAGCGCACCGTCGAGCAAAGCTGCCATGCCTGCGCCGCGCCATTGGTAATCCACGGTTGAGTAACGCCGGTTTCCCATTCCGCTTCAGCATCAAAAACAAACCCATCAGCACCCTGATTAAAAACGTAATCTGCCATCGCCACCTCGCCAACGATGTTAGAACCGGTGGAACGGTTGTAGCCGAAAACTAAAATGTTGTTCGAGTGGGCGATGCTAACGAGGTTGCTCGTGAGCTGCCCGCCGGTGGTGCAATCACCAAAAAGCTTGTCCCCCGATGCGGACTTGATGATGCAGTAGCGCAGCCCGACGGACTGGTAGTAGGCCATCAGACTGTTGATGTTCGTCACGGCGGCGATGTGTCCGCCAAGTTTGTTGGTGGCGTCCTTCATCCCGTAAATCCAGACACCCTTGCCAAGATTTTTTGGGTCAATGCCGCCATCGCGAATCTGCGCGCGCGCGCCAACCACCATCGCCAGCATCGCAAGGATGATGGCGGGCAGCTTGAAGTGCGCGGTCAAATTCATGATGGCGGGTTTAAGCTATTTCAACTTTGACGAACGGGCAACCTTCAGAGCGCGGAGCAGGGCTCCACGCTCCGGAGCTGTCTGAAAAAAATGCAACCGGAGCCGAAGCCCCGGTTGCATTTGGAAACTGCATCTGCGATCAGCGCTTCACGCGGAAGAACAGCTGCGTTGCTCCCGTGTTCGTGTAGGGGCTGGTTGCACCGACGACATCCGTGTAAGTGCCATCCACCGTGGTGGCGGATTGGAGGATGCCAGGGCCGCTCCAGCTGACCGTGCCGCCGCCGGGGACAGATTTGGCCGCACCGGTCGCCGGGTTGATTTGCACCGCGACGATGCCGTTATTGGAACTCAAGGCGAAGGCGCGTGCGCGCTTGGTGTCAAAGCCCACAGAACCGGTCCCGTTGCCGTTTGGCACGCTGTTGGTCCCGAGGCCAAATAGTTCGCGGTCGGAGATGCCGGCGGTTGTGAGGTTGGCTGTGTTGTTGATGTCGTAGAGCGCGAGGTTCATCGGCAACTCGTTATGGCCAATGATGCCAACGTAGCCACCGACATTGTTCACGCCCAGCGGCGCGGCGGTGCCGTTGATGGGATAGCTGCCAATGACGGCGGCCGTGTTATCATCCAGGTTAAATGAAACTTGGCGGAGGTTGTAGAGCGAAGATTTCGCCCAGAACGTATTGCCGGAACCAAAGGCGCAGCCCAAAGCCAGAGGCGAACCGCCACTGAACGGATCGGTCAAGCCAGCGGACTCGCTGAGGTTGGTCACCGCAATCACATGCGCATCGAAATTAACGCCATCAGCGGTGGTGAAGATACAGATGTTCGTGCCGTTACGGAACGGGCAGAGAATTTGAGTGTTCAAGCCCGCACCGCGCACGGCCATCGAGTCGCCGATACGGCCAAGGCCGCCCGCTCCGGCATAAGCCACACCCATGGGGTTTGCATAGTAAGCCGGGGTTCCGTTCATCCCTACCAACGGATCCGCTGCCGGCCAACTGTAGATGGCGAACTTGTCTGAGTTGGCGCTCGTGATAAGGTTGGCCACATACACCACCCCGTCATCCGCCACGCCGCACATACTGACCGGGAAAGTGCCAGCCGGTGTGGTGCTCCACAACGTGCTCATGTCGAGTTCACCGACTTCCGCGCCGGTGTTAGCATCTAAAAGAATGGCACCAAAGGGAACCACCGTGACGAGGTCATTCAAGTTCGTGTGTGAGACGCGTGAAACCACGACGACGCGGTTAGAATTGGCGTCGTAAGCCAAACCGCGTTGCGTATCGGTGCCAGCCCCAGTGAGATACGGACGGCTGCCCGGAATGACCGACCACAGAGGCGAAGCAAATGACGAGCCTCCGTTCGGCAACACGGTGATGCTTGCCACGCCGCTGGTCGCGCTTCCGAAAGAGTTGGTGACAACGAAGAAATAATTACCCTGATTGGTCGTCTGCACGCCGGCCACCACATAAATGTTCGTGGTGCCAGCCAGAATCGGATTGGTGGCTGTGGCGCTGGCAAAATACCATTGATACCGCAGCGGATTTGAGCCGGAGGCCGTGCCCGTCAGCGTCGCGCTCAAGCCATAGCCCGCTACAAATGTTCCGCCGGAACTGTTGATGGTAAGCGAAGACGGCGGAGAGTTAGTGGCAAAACCCAAGCTAAACATACTGATACCATGACCGGGCGCACCAAAAATGAAGTAGCCGTTTTTAGCATCCACATTGGCGAGCCCATTGCCGTTCACACTGCCGGTAACAGCGGGGAGATTGGATGACAAAACGGAAATGAATGGTCCCGTTGCGGCGACAGGAACTTGAAATACGCGGGCGATCTGCGCGGCACCATTGCCAGTGCTCGCCTGCACGGTCGCAAGCAGCTCCACCCCATTCGCCTTGTAATACTTCAAGCCTTGGCAAACAGACTGATCCACGTTGTTGGTGCGGTTGCACGTAGCAGTCAAGGTGATCGGATCATAAGCGATTCGACGCGTTTCCTGCGAACCTGCGCGGCGAATCCAGATCACATTGTTGGTGCCTTCAAATGCCACACCCGCACCGCACAAATTGACCGACGAAGCGGGAGTCGGAAAGGCGCTGCCGGGGATGGTGATTGAGAAATTAGTGAAGTTTGTGCAATTAACATCCGTCGGGCGGAAGATGACAAAATTGGTCGTGATGTTAGCACCGCTGCCGTTGCCAACCACCACCAGCTCCGTGTTAATGCCGCTGCCGCGCAAATCGGAATAATCGCCAGCTCGCCACTGAAATGAACTGCCGGACACGGTTGCCGAAACATTGGTCTGCGGCGTTAAGATGTCTGTGTCCGAAGGCCACTTGTAGATTTTGAAAACAGAGGCGGGGGAGCCGGACAAATTGATGGCATAAACGGTTCCATCATCCGCTACCCGCACACCTTCTGTGCCGACCGTGCCACCGGTAATTCCGGTGCTATTCAATCCAGCTAGATAATTGCTGCCGCTTGCAAAAGAAAGGGTGCCCACATGGCTGGCCACGCCGTTGGTCCCTCCAGTGCTGCTGAAGTAGAGCACATTGGTGTTCACTGGGTTGATGCCGATGCCGCGGCAGTTGTTGCCGTTGTTCGCTGGTAAGCCAGCAAAGTTACCTGCATTCAAATCCCACACCTTGCTGAATACGGGTGTGAAGGTTACCTGCGCCTGCGCCGAGCCGACAAGGCCGGCAAAAGCGATGGTCGCCAAAACTTTGGCGGGAAGTTTGATGAGGTTCCACAGGGGAACTGAGTTGAGTATTTGTTTCATTGGTTGACCTTGGTTTGGTTTCTGGGTTTGTGTCAAAAGCAGTTTGCGTTTCGATTCAACAAATCTTGTCCCTGACAATAATCTGACTCGGCACAACTCAAAGCCGAAAAATGTATCATTTGTTCCGAATAGGTAACATCAGCAATGCTGCTAGCCACGCTTTCAATGGCTGGTCTTGTCCGCACTTAGCCCTTTAGGCGGGTGGAAAAATAAGGCCAAAGCCACGACCCCCGCCAGTCCGCACGCCAGCGGCACTAGAAACAGGCCTTTGAAATTTGTAACACTTCCGTGCGTGAACACCGCTTGGCCGAGATACGGACAAATGGAGTTCGCCAGCAGCGCGCCGCCGCCCAGAATCATCACATTAAAAAGCCCCTGCGCGCTTGCCCGCGCATCCTTGGGAAAATACGCGTCGGCAAAAATATAGACCGTGGCGAAGAAGAACGCGTAGCAGATGCCGTGGAGGATTTGCACCGCGATGATGAGCCAAGGCTGCTCCGGGAAAAACGCATATACCGCGAACCGCGCCGCGTGGCCGAGGATGCCTACGATCATGGTCGTGCGCCAGCCGAGCCGCGCGAGCGTGGCTCCGAGAACGAACATCGTCAAAATTTCCGCGATTTGTCCGACGCTCATCACGGGCATGATCCAATTGCCGGGAATACCCACGCCGCCCGCCGCTTTGTCCGCACCGAGGAACATGCCCGTCCAGTTGAAATAGCAGTTGTGCACAAAGGAATCCACCAGCGTGACCAGCCACAGCACTAGGATAAATGGATGCTTCAAAAATTTCAGGGCCTCCAGCCAAGCGAGTTTTTCGGCCGCACCCATTCCTGCCTTTTTAGGCGGCGTGTGCGGCAGCACAAAGCTGAATGCCGCCAGCGCGAGCGATGCGATGCCGGCGACGATGTAAGTCCAAGCCGTTGCCGCCTTCAGTTTTTCACCCGTCAAGCCGTTGCCCAACACTGCGCCCAGCCAGTCGATAAAGCCTTGCGCATTTGCCGCGTGAACTTTGTCCCAGTCCACCAGAATAAACGTGAATGGCCACGCGGCGAGAATCCAGCCGATGGTTCCGCCCATCCGCACGAGGCCGAATTCCTTTTTCGAATCCTTGAGGTTCGCGAACGCGATAGAGTTGGTGATGGAAATCGTCGGCACATATAGCAAGCAATGCACAAGCATGAGCCCGAAGAACGGCCAGAAACTTTTTGTGAATGCCAGGCCGATCATCGCCAGCCCGCCGACGAGATGGCTGAACGCAAGAAATTTTTCCGCCGCGAAATTGCGGTCGCAAAATTGATTGCTGAAAAACATACCCGCGATGGCGGCGATGGGGAACGCGTTAAGAATCCACGCCTGCTGGCCCGGAGTGAAACCGAGGCTCGGCAGGTAGCCGAAGATGAGCGGCAGCCACGCGCCCCAGATGAAAAATTCCAGGGCCATCATCACGAATAGTTTTAAGCGGATTGAAGAATTCATTGTGTGTAGTTCAAAGTTTGCTGGAGTGGCTGGCTCATTTCAAAATTAAATTGTGTCGGCAAATTTCTGCGGTGTTTGTCGCGCTGCGGCAGGCCTGTCGCCGGGTGCAGCGTCAGGCAATGGAGTCGTTCGCGTGCCCAAAGATTGCGATGCCTCGATGTGACCGCCGCGCGGCCAGCTGAACTCGCCGCACGACTTGAATCACCAAACTCACACCTTCACGACTTTGCCCGTCCGCACGGATTTTTCCTCCGCGCGCAAAATTTCCAGTGCTGTCACACTGTCATGGGCGGTAACGACCGACGGTTTTTCCCCCCGCGCCACGCAGTTGACGAAGTAGCGGATCTCCGCGCTGTAGCCGTCCGTGCCCGTAGGCTTGAGCATCCGTTGCGTCTTGCCGCGTCGCGCGATCTGGAGCGCACCCGCGCCGCGCGCGAGATCAAAATCAATCGTCGCCCGCTCGCAATGCAGCGTGAACGCCATGTTGAATCCCTCCATCAGCAGCCAGCTTCCTTCAGCCTGAACCGTCGGGCCGTTCGCGTAAAGGTATTGCGTGTTGACGTGGTCAATGTTGCCGTGCGTGTCCATCACGCCCGTGGAAAAAACTTTCTGCGGCCGACCAAAAAGATAATTCACGAAGTCTGTGTCGTGGATGTGTAGATCGTAAAGGGCGCCGCCAGCGTGGACGCCGGCCTGGCTCCACGCGGGTTTCGCGGACACGCGACGGAAGTTTGCGGCCAGCACCGCCCCATGCGTTTTTTCAGCGACAATTTTTTTCATTTCCGCCCAGCCCGGCCAGAATCGCATGCACATGGCGGGCATCAGAAAGTTTCCATTACCGTTCGCCGCCGTGAGAATTTTTTTAATATCGCCCGGACTTTGCGCCAGCGGCTTTTCGCAGAGGACGTGCTTGTGGGCGCGCATTGCCGCCGTGACCTGCGCGGGATGCAGCACGGTCGGCGTGCAGATATCCACGAGTTCCACGTCGCGGTCAGCCAGCAAGGCGTTGAAATCGCTATAGGTCTTCACCTCCGGGCCGAGCGTCAGCGCGGAGGAATCGCCAAGGTTACCATTCACGCCGCCGAGCACACCGTTGACCGGGGCCCGCGTCGGATCACAAACCGCCACGATGCGCACATTGTGCAGGCGTTGGTAGGCGCGCAGATGCGTGACCCCCATAAAGCCCAGCCCGGCGACCGCAACGTTGACTTTTTTTTGCGCCATGATTTTTAAGAAAAAGTTTTGCGGATAAAATCGTGCGCCGCGCGGATGTCCGGCACGCGGCTGCCGCCAAATTCGCGCTCAATGACGAGGTTCACGTTGAACACAACGTGCTTGAAGGTCGTAAAAAACGCGCGCCAGTCCACCTCGCCTTTGCCAACGACGACTTCTTCGCCCCACGTTCCCGGTGTCTTTGTGCGCTTGGCGTCCTTGATGTGAACCTGCCGGATCCACGGCGCAAGTGTGTGCAGCGCCTTTACCGGATCGCCCTTGTCATACATGAGCATATTCGCCGGGTCGAAATTCACGCCGATGTTCGGGTGGTTCAACTTGTGCAAGAGCGCCGCCAGTTCCTGTGCCGTTTCTTGACCGGTCTCGAGGCCGAGCAAAATATTTTGCACCATGAAAATGTCCGCGACGGTGTCGAGCCGCTGACACATTTTTGAAAACGTGGGATGCGATTCATCCGTCGGCAAAAATCCCGCGTGAAATGTCACGAGCTTCAGCCCCATTTTTTTTGCGATCGCGGCGGCGGCGGAAATGTTTTTCACATTCTGCTCCCACTTGGCATCCGGCGCGATGCCGCCAGTGAGCCGGATGGTATCCAGTGTGGCATAATCTTCACCCAGACAGCGCACCATGCCGGAAACGACGGTGATGCCCGCCTCGCGCAAAATTTTTTCCGTGTCGCCCCAGACCTTTGGCGCGTCGCGCAAGGGATCAAGTTCCAACTGCACGCGCGAAATGCCGGTGGCCTTGAGCTTTTGCACAAGGTCATCCGGGCTGGTCGGCTGCAAGGACCAACTGCAAACGGCCAGCCGGTCATGGATGGAAGGAAATTTCATTCGCGTTGAAAATATTTATGCCCAAGTTGTCTAAAAAAACCTGCGTCACTCTAAACATGCCCCGCCACAGCGCACAGGCCAAAGATGTTTCTTTTCTTGTAGAATTGTATCTCTGCGCTGCCCCAGTGGGGCGAGACCAACTGCCTTTTCCGCTCATTGGCGCAACCGTTCAGAGTTTTTTTGCGGGGGAGTCTCCAGGATTTTTTTTGCGCCGCCCACTACGCGCTCCCAATCCAGCGCCGGACCCGGATCATTCTTGTTTTTCTGGATGTGATAATGCCCAAGCACGCCTTGATAATTTTGCAGCACCTCATCCGGCAGTTTGTGCGGAATCAATTTTCCCTCCGCATCTTTGGGATATTCACAATGAAGCTTTGGGAAGGTTTTGCAGAGCGCGGCGGTCAGTTTCGTCAGCGCGGCGTATTGTTCGGGCGTGTAATCGTATTGCACCAGATCATCGCCTTGGATTGTGCCGCGCACCGGCTCGTTACGCACCGGTTGGCCGACAAAATTCTTGGTGCGGATGCCGCCATCGCCAAGCCGGCGCGGAATCGTGAGGATGGTTTTCCCTGATGTGTTTGTGCCATACCACTCGGCGAACGGGTTTTTCCCATTGGCTGCATACGCGCCCATGTTGGCGATTTCTACGCCGATTGAGCGGTCGTTGCTCGTGGTCGCGTGCCAGGCGCGCTCTTTCAGGTCGAGCGTCTGGTAAATCGTCCCGTCTACATCGAGCATGAAGTGAACGCTCAAGTCGCGGTGATCTTGCAGCACGTTGAAACAAGTCCGGCTGACGCCACACACGTCGAAGTGC
This sequence comes from uncultured Verrucomicrobia subdivision 3 bacterium, assembly GCA_903847285.1. The sequence continues at coordinate 14,526 of CAINDH010000057.1, forward strand.
AGCACGAACTGGTCAACCACGCTTTGCAACAGCGGCAAATCCCAGCCGCCACCGCGCACACGTTCGAGTTCGTTCGTCGTCAAATGTTTTGAGCGAACGCCGTAGCGGTTTGGCGTGGTGAGTGAACGCACTTCGGCGCAGGAATTTGACCAGTCGGATTTGTCAATCGGCGCAAATCGGCGCTCTACCCGATACGCATCGTAGCCACCGGGGTCGAGCCACAAGACCACTGGTGTGCCGGTGTGAAAAAATTGGCCGGCGGCCACAATTTCATCGCCCGCGCGCGGCTCCATTTTGCCGATGCGCGCCGTGGTGCAGCCGCAGGCGAATACCGCAGCGGCGAAGAGTGGAAGCAGACTTTTTTTCATTTGATGTCAGTCAAAGGCCGGTCAAAAACCCATTCCAGCCCGCGCTGCAAACGCTCGCGGACATGGTCGGAATGTTTCCCCGGCGGCTCGTAAAAGGTGCAGGGAGAACTCCGCAGTTTGATCACCTCGTAAATCTTCCGTGCGCCGATATTTGCCGCAAACTGATCCTGCGCTGCGCCTTCCAGATAAATTTTCTGCGCCGGGGAAAATGCGCGCGGATTTTTCTGAACCACTGTCAGCGGATCATTCTCCAGCCAGCGCCACCAGACGGAGCGGCGAAAATTTCCCTGCGTATCGTAAAGCCAGTCGAATTCACCCAGCCGCTTCCCAGCCGCCGGTGCGTAAGCGGCGGAAAGACCGAGCGCGTAATTGATGTCGCCGTCTTTCGGCACGGGCAGTTCACCGGACGCAATTTTTTTGACGTCTACCAGCGGCAATTGCGCGACGGACTTCACCTTCACCAGCGGCAGGTGGCTCGTGGGAAAATCTGAATCCGGACTCAACGCAATCACCGCATCGAATAAATCATGCCGCGCACTGCCCAATCGCAGTCCACCAAAACCGCCGCTCGAATGGCCGCCGATGATGCGCCGCACGCCGGTCAATGGCAGCGGGTGCGTTAGTTCCACCGCGCGCACCACCTCGTCGCAGATGAAGTCCGCGTAGTTGCCTTGCGCGGGTGAATTCAAATACTGGCTGCCGCCCCAGCGCGTCTTGCCATCGCCCACCACGATGATCACCGGCGCGACTTCATCGGCAATTTTCTGTGTGAACTTCAGCCACACATTCGAGTTGGCCACGAACTTGTCCGCCGAATTGCCGTAACCCGGCAGATAATAAACGACGGGCAACCGCGCACCATTCGTCGCCTGTGCCGGAATAAAAATCGGAACCGGGCGCGTGTCCGGATCGTGCAACGGATTGTTTTTCAACGCCTGACTGTGCAGCGTGATGACTTCCATCCGCGCCTCGCCGGCAAAAATAATTGCCGGTGAAAGCGCCAGCCCCAACGGCAGCCACCGGCGCGCCCAAAAAAATAATTTCATTTTCATATCCTTATCCTTAATCAGGTGGCGCTGGCCGCGCTGCGGCCTGTGCCGTCGCCGAGCGCAGCGTCAGGCGACGGAATCTTTCGCGCGCCCAAAGTCTTCACACCTTCTGCCAGTCCGGTTTCTGCTCAAACACCCAGCGGTAATAATCCTTCATCTTCAATTCCGCCGCCGCTTCCTCGTCGAGAAAAACTGTGACCTTGCGGTGTAATTGCAACGCGCTCGCCGGATTCATCGAAGTGATCGGGCCTTCCACCGCCTCGGCGATGGCGCGCGCTTTATTTTTCCCGAACGCCAGCAGCACGCAATGCCGCGAATCCAAAATCGTCCCGATTCCCATGGTGATGACGTGAAACGGCACTTCCGCCGCGCGCTCAAAAAAACGCGCGTTATCCTGCCGCGTCTGTGGTGTCAGTGTCTTGATCCGCGTGCGCGACGCCAGGGAGGATGTCGGCTCGTTGAACCCGATGTGTCCATCCGTGCCGATGCCGAGCAATTGCAAATCAATGCCACCCGCCGCCAAAATTTTTTCCTCGTAGTGAGCGCATGCCGCCGCCACGTCTTTGGCCAATCCGTCGGGGATATGCACATTCTTGATGCTCATATTGACGTGGCTGAAAAGTTTTTCCCACATGAAGCTGTGATACGACTGGGGATGCATCGGCGAGATGCCGATGTATTCGTCCAAGTTGAAGGTCGCGAGCTGGCTCCAGTCGAGCTTCTTCGCCACGAGTTCGCGGTAAAGGTTTTCCATGGTGCCGCCCGTCGCCAGGCCGAGCACGGCGGCGGGTTTTTCTTGGATGACCCGCGCCATCAGCCGCGCTGCAATCGTGGTCGCTGCTGCCGCCGTTGGTTGGATAATGATTTCCATGAGTAAATCCTGCTTAAATTTTTCCGAGGCGCTGGTTCAATTTGCTTTTCACGTCAGCACGAAATTCGTCAACAAAAGCCAGCGTGAAGTCCGCGATGTCCAACGTTGTCTCCGCGATGAGCGGTGTCAGATCCATGCCGAAAATCAACTGCGTCGCCGCGTCCGTCGTGTGTGAGGAAAAGAACGTCGCGTTCGCCGAGCGGCGTCCGAGCGTGGCCAGGTCATAACGCTTGCCGCCTGCGATCTGCGAGGCGAATAAGCCATTTAGTTTTGCAGCCAGCTTATCGTGACCGCTCACATCCATCGTGATTTTTTTGGCATCCGGCAGCCAGTCGAGATCGCGCCACACTTCACAGCCGATGATGCGTTTGGGGCGCCGGGATGTTGGCAGCTCCCGCATCGCCTGAATCGCCGCCACCACCACGCCGATGTGCGTGTCATGCTTGTCCGCGAGGTTGTGCGTGTAAACGACGCTCGCCTGTGTCGCGGAAAAAATCTTTTTCAAATCATCCTTCAGCGAGCTGTCCGTCTTGCTCTTGACCGCGCCGCTTGGAAAATCCAACTGGATCATCGCACCGAACTTGCCGATTTTTGCGGCCTGGTTTTGTTCGCGACGGCGGATCGCCATCATCTGCTCGTCCGTGAATTTCTTGAACTTTCCCGTGCGGGCGCTGCCCGCGCCGTTGGTGCAGGTCACGCCGCCGAACCATTTTGATCGGCTTGCATAACATTCCAGAATTCCGTGGAACGCCATGAACTCCAGATCATCCTGATGCGCGCCGATTCCCAGATGCGTCACGCGTTTGAGCGCAGCGGCAACGGACTTGCCATCCGGCACAAAAATTTCCGCCGTGGAATTATGGAGCTTCATAAAATCATTTCTTCACTGCCGGCAAACTCGCCGCCGCCACTGCCTGTCCTACGCGCCGCGATTTTTCATCCGGCACGCGCAGCTCGATCTTCCGCGCGGTTTCCGGGAAATGTTTTTTCATCACTTCATTTGCCGTCGCAATCACAATGTCGCCGCCTTTGCCGGTCGTCACGCGGCCGAGGATGAGTGCCTGCTCGAAGTCATAAAACTCCGAATGCTGCGCCATGGTGCAGCCGAGATAGATGCCGATAGTCTCGTAAATCTTTGCGGCGCGTTCATCGCCTCGGGCCATGAGGGCTTGCACTTCCTTGAGCCGCTCGGGCTGGCCCATCTTTTCCGGCAACGTGATTTTTGCCACCGGCAAAAGTTTGTTCACTGCCTGCTGGGAGAAATACATCACGCCCGTGCCTTTGTCCTTGGACCATTCATCCACCGCCGCATCAGCCTGCATATCCACCGGCACAAAGGCGAGTTCGTTCAGCCAGCCGGGAATCCGTCCGTGCTTGTCCATGAAACCGGCCGCCTTGCTCGAACCCATCGCGATGCCCAGCATTCCCTTCGCGCCGAGCGAGAGCGCGCCCGCGAGCGCCGTCACGTCGCCGTCGTTCATCACCACGACCGGCACGTTCCACTCGCGCTGGATGCGCTTGAAAACTTTGGCGGCCTTCGCGTAATGCTTTTTCGGGATCGCGCGCAGCAGCGATGCCACGCGGATTTCGTTGTCCACAATGATGCCTGCTGAACTGCCGCCGATGGCGTCCACGCGCGGCAGATAAGCGGCGGCGCGATGCAGCCCGCTGACGATGTGATGATAATGATACTCCGGGTTCGATTGCGTCTTCGGATCCCACGGCACTTCATCCGTGAACACTGCCTCGCCGTCTATCACCGCCGAAAATTTATAGTCGCTCGCGCCAAGATCGAAACCGATGCGGCAGCCTTTCAGATGTCCGCCCGTGGCGATCTTCGATTCCTTCGCCGCTGGAACTTTGTCGGCCGTGGTGACGACCACGGAAAACTTTTTCGCGTAAGCCGCCGTCATCATGTCGAAGTCAAACTTCCTTGCCCCGCGCGGCGAATAGACTTTGCGGATGTATTCACCGATGGCCTTTGGTCCGCCGACAAACAGTTTGCCCCCGCCGCGCGCCCAGAGAAGATACTTCACTAAACGCTCGACGTAGAACAGCGTGGTCGCATCCGCGTCCGGCATCACCACCGTTTCGTAGCGCGACACAAGCTTGTTCTCGCTCTCCAAGCCGATGACCAACGGCACGGCATGATGAGATTTTTTGACTTCCGCGACGTAATGCCGATTAAACAAAACCGTCGGCTGAAACAGCGGATCCAGCGGCGCTGGAAAAATAGAGGAGGGGAGTTTCATTTTTAATCAGGCTTGGAGATCGGGCGATAATTCACACCCAGCACATCGAGACGTTTTTCATTCACCGCCGTGCGGACTTTGAAATTTTCCCAGTTGCGCGAATCTTTCGGCGACCAGTTCACTTCGGCGAGAGCGCCGAGGCGCGGGAACATCATGTATTCAATCTGCTTCAGGTTTGGAACGTATTCCGTCCATAGATTTCCCTGCCCGCCGAGAACGTGCGCGTGAAATTCCGGCGCGAGCTTGGCGGGAACCGGCTCGAACTCGTTGTAGATTTTCGCCAGCGACAGAAATCCGCCGATGGCCTTCGGTTCCGACGTCCGGTTCGTGGATTGGTAGTGATCAAAGTAAGCGAACTTGTTGGGCGACATCACGACATCGTGGCCGCTCGCCGCCGATTCTGCGCCGCCGCCGATCCAGTCCATGAGCGCCGCGCTCGGCGCGAGACCGCCCTCGCGGATTTCGCTCCAGCCGATGAGGCTCTTGCCCTGCGCGTTCACAATTTTTTCCACCCGGCCGATGAAATAACTTTGCAGCGCGTGCATATTTGTCAGGCCAGTGGACTTGAGTCGCGCCTGGCAATCCGCGCACGCCAACCAGTTTGACTTCACCACCTCATCGCCGCCGATGTGGATGTATTTGCCCGGAAACAACGGCGCGACTTCCGCGAGCACGTTGCTGACAAATTCAAAAGTAGAATCCTTGCCCGCGCAATAAACGCCCGTAAAGACGCCGCCTTTGTCCGGCATGGAAATCTTTGCACCCTCGCAGGCAAATTGCGGATACGCCATCAACGCCGCGCTCGAATGACCGGGCATTTCAATCTCGGGAACGACCGTGATGTGCCGTGCCGCCGCGTAGGCCACAACCTCGCGGATTTGTTTCTGTGTGAAAAATCCGCCGTAGCGTCCCTTTTTGTCGTAGCGCGTCGAGCGCGCCGGATCGAGACCGAAGCCAATGCCATCGCGCCAAGCGCCGACGCTCGTGAGCTTGGGATATTTTTTGATTTCGATGCGCCAGCCCTGGTCGTCCACCAGATGCCAGTGGAACGTGTTCAGTTTGTAGAGCGCCATCAAATCGAGGACGCGCTTCACTTCATCCACCGTGAAAAAGTGGCGGCTTACGTCCAGCATGAATCCGCGCCAGCCGAAGCGCGGGGAATCGGAAATTTCTGCGGCCGGCGCTTTCCAAGAAATTCCCTTTTGTTTTTTAGCGGAGAAAACTTCCGGCGGCAGCAGTTGCAGAAAAGTCTGCGCGCCATAGAACAATCCCGCCGTCGTCGGCGCGGTGATGCCGACGTAATTTTCCTTCACCGAAAGTTCGTAGCCTTCCGCGCCAAGTTTTTCGAGCAAGTTGGTTTGAAGCAGCAACGTGATTTCGCTTTTGGCCGCCAGCGTGGAACCCGGCGACACCGGCAGCTTAAAGCCAGTAGATTTGCGCAGTGTGGACGCGAGCAATTTCGCTTCAGCCTCACCGCTGGCGAACGTTATTTTGGTTTTCGCCGTCAGTTCAAATTCGCCGGGCAAAACGGTAAGGCTCTGCGGCTGCGGAATGACGGAAATTGTTTCGCCAGCATTAGCCAGCAGACTATTCGCAGCAATGAGTGCGGCGCAGATAATTTTTTTCATCAATGGTGTCCCCCTTCAAAATGTTCCTCAATTTCTTCGAGTGTTTTACCCTTGGTTTCCGGCAGGAAGAACGTTGCCGTGATAAAATAAACCACCGTGCAGCCGGCGAAGATGAAGAACATCGTGGAGTAGCCGTATTGGCCGACGGTTGGCAGGAACATCGCGGCGATGGTCGTGGAGATGGCGATGTTGACGAGCAGCGCGACGCTCATGCCGTTGCTGCGGATGCGCGTGGGCATCAGCTCGGACAGCGCCAGCCATACACACACTCCCGGCCCGACGGCGAACGACGCCATGAAGCAATAAATCAAAATCGCCGTGAGCCAGCCGTTCTGCGTGGAAGGAACGGGCGTGATGATGGCGTTCTCAATCTTGAGCGGCGCGGTGCGGGATTTCTCCAGATCGGCAAAGGGATTTTTGAAGAACGCTGAAACGCGCGTCGCTGGCAGACAGCTTTCGCGGGTGAGCGTGATGCTCGCGGCCGGATCGTCAGAGCGGACGACTTTGGAGGCGGCGCGGAAGTCGCCATAGGAATAAATCACGACGAGTGTCTTCGGCTGCGCAGGGTTTTTGTCCGCCGCGGCCAGTAACGCCCCGGCGGTTGCGGCGTTGAATTCTACCACCGCCGTTTGATTGGAAGAAATCACCGTGGCCTGCACCGCGTCCTTCACGTCCACACGCTGCGACTCTGTGTTTCTGAAAACCAAACCCACGGCGAGCATCGAAATGATCACGCCAGCGCTGCCCACTGAGAGAAGGAATTTTCTACCCTTCTTGTCTACGAGTGCAATCGCGCCGATGGTCGCGAGGAAGTTGATGACCGTCTGAATGACGCCGCCGACATGCGCCCAGTAATCGCTCAAGCCGGCTTGGATGAAAATCGTGGTGTTGTAGCCGATGACAGAGTTGACGCCCGTGGCCTGGTTGCACGCGAGTATGATGCACGCGAGCACGAAGGGGACGATGTATTTACGCTGCCATAGCGACTCGGAATTTTTTCCGGCGCTCGTCGCCGAAGGTTTTTCCGACGCGGCGATGGCTTCCATTTCCTGCAATTCAATCGTCGCCTGCTCGTCCGAGCGCGAACGCAGCAGCGCCGTGCGGGCGGCGTCCTTGCGTCCCTTGCGGAACAGCCAGCGCGGCGATTCGGAAACCATGAACGCGCCGATGACAAACAAAATTCCCGGCGGCAGCGACACCCAAAAAATTCCGCGCCACGCGGTGTCCTTGAAAGCGAACAGTTTTTGCGCGTCGCCCAGCTTGGCGACTTCATCCACGCGCCCGCTCCAATAAAATCCGATGACCGCCGCCGCGACGATTCCCAGCGTGAGCAGCCATTGAAAAATACCCGTGCCCTTGCCGCGATCATTCGCGCCGAGACATTCCGCGAGATACAGCGGAATGACCACCCCGATGAGTCCGCCGCTGATGCCTTGCAGTAACCGTCCGAAAATCAGCGCGCCATAGTCATGCGAGAGGGCGATGACCGGCACGCTTACGACAAAAAGAACGCCCGCGAAAATCATCATCGCCTTGCGCCCGAAAAAATCCGCAAGCATCCCGGCGAACAGCGTGGAAAAAACGCCGCCGAGCAACACCGCTGCGACGATGAAGGAGAGCTGGTTGGCGTTCAGCCCGGACGTGGCTTCGAGATATGGCAGCGCGCCGGAAATAATTCCGACGTCCACGCCGAAGAGCAGCCCGCCGAGGCCGGCGACGAGCAGGAGGAAGCGATTGTAACCGGATTTGCCAGCGCTGAAGGAAGGATTCATTTTGTATTTAGGTAACAACAGTTTTTTCTGGCCTCACATTTGATTTGCCGCCGGCGCGTATGCGCCTCGCCCCATCCTGTGCGGCTTTGCGTGAGAATCTTTACCCGCCGCCGCGTGAGACGAAAGCCGAAAGTTGTGACTTTTGTTTTGAAATTGTAACAGGTAATTTTCTGCCGCCATGAGCGAACCGATGAACCCCGATTGGTGGCCGACACGCTTGTTGCAGCGGCATCCGCTGCGCGAGGTGCTGGCGTGCGGTCGGCGGATGAACCCGCCGTTATTTGGCCATGTCGTAAATTTTCCTCGTCTGGAAATCCCGTTGCACGGCGTCTATCGCAACCAGATTGAGGCTGGCGGCGCGATTACCCATGTCGAGTTGCGTCCGGGCATGGCGTTGTTCGCTGCGCCCAACTGCTGGAACCTGCCGGAGTGGCAGCCTGGGCTCGAACTGCTGAGCCTTTCCTTTGGCCGTTCCCAGGTCAACATCAGCCTCGTCTCCGCGCGCTCGAAAACATATCCGCAGTTGGCCGCAAAAAAATTCTCCCTGCCGCGTCCCATCACCGGCCCGGTGCCGCACCTGCTGAATGCGCTCGATGAGTTGCACGCGGATGAACGCGTCCGTGCCGCGCTGACCGACACCACGAGCGCCTTGCTGCGGTGTGTGGAACATTTACTGCAACATCCCGTAGCTAACGCCAGCGGACGGGCGCAAACTTTGTTGGAGGAGGTGCGCGTGTTTTTGCAAAGCCATTACCAATACGAGATCACGCGCGATTCTGTGGCCGGACATTTCAACATTACGCCCAACCATCTTTCGCGGCTGTTCCAGACTCATGGGCGCATGACTTTCAGCGGCTACCTTACCTCGGTTCGCATTGACCGCGCGAAACATCTGCTCTCGAACTACAACCTCAAACTCGACGATATCGCCGCGCGTTGCGGCTATCACGACACGCCATATTTTTGCCATGTCTTCAAGAAAATCGCCAAGGCCACGCCGATGCAATTTCGTCTGAATACCCGCCGAACCCTACCGCCGGGTAAAGTCACTGAGGAAATAGTTTGAACGGCAAGATTAGTTTCTCCCGCCCGCAGCCTCAGGGCGCAACGGCTGTCCTGGTTTCGCGCCGGTGTGGACGCTGTTGCGAATGACGGTCACGCCATTCACCAGCACGAAGGGAATTCCCTCCGCGTAGTGATGCGGGCTGGCGAAGGTCGCGGGTGAATTCACTTTCACCGGATCAAAAACCGTGATGTCCGCCGCCCAGCCGTCCCGCAGCTGGCCGCGATCTGCGAAGTGAAAAGTATTCGCCGGCAGGCTCGTCATTTTGCGGATGGCGTCTTCGAGGCGTAGCACTTTCAATTCGCGAACGTAATGGCCCAGCACGCGGGCATTGTTGCCGTAGCCGCGCGGATGCGGCACGGCCTTGCCGAACTCGCGGCTGCCGCTGTCACTGGCGAACATTGTGTTTGGATGCTGCATGAATATTTTCAAATCATCCTCGTTCATGCCGTGAAACACGCCCTGTCCGCCACCGTGGTTTTCAATCTCCAAAATGGTTTCAATCTGGTCATCAAGCGAAGCGTTGCCCCGCAATTTTTTGGCGGCTTCTACGATGCTCAAGCCATCTAGTTTGGAGTCGTGCGCGTAATGGGCGATGACGGCGTAGGCGTAATTCGTCGCGCCACGTTCGCGGATTTTCTCCCGCATCTCGCTCGCGAGCTTGGCGTGCAGCTCGGGATCGGCGAACGCGGCCTTGAACTTTGCCTTGCCGCCATCAAACGCCCAGTCGGGAATCAGTTGCGAGAGCGACGTGCTGGATGCGGTGTAGGCGTATTGATCCTGCGTGATGTCCAGCCCTTCGGCGCGGGCGTCCTCGATTTTCTTCAAGACGCGAGACGCCTGCCCCCAGGCGCGTTCGCCTCCAAGTTTGATATGGGAAACTTCCGCGCGCACATGTGCGGCGCGGGCGACGTGAAAAACTTCATCGAGCGCGGAATCAATGCGGTAGTCTTCATGCCTCATGTGACTCGTGTAGATGCCGTCGAACGGCGCAATTTCTTTGGCGAGTTCCACGATCTCATCTGAGCTGGAAAAAGTTCCCGGGCGATAAATCAAGCCGGTGGAAAGGCCGACCGCACCATCCTGCATGGCTTGGCGAACGAGGGTTTTCATCTTTGCGCGCTCGGCGAGAGTCGGTTCGCGATCAAAACTGCCGCCCATCGCCGCGCTGCGGACAGAGTTGTGTCCGATGAGCGAGGCGACGTTGAGGGAAACTTTTTTCGCTTTGATGTTTCGAAATAATGTTCCGATGTCCAAATCCGACGAGCCGCAGTTGCCGACGACCAGGCTGGTCACGCCCATGCGGAGAAAATTTTCGGCCAACGGAAAATCCGCGACGTCGTCCGCGTGCGTATGGACATCAATGAAGCCGGGCGCAACAACGAGGCCGGTGGCGTCAATCTCCTCTGTCGCCGTGCCGTCAATTTTTCCAATGGCGGCAATGTGGCCGTCTTTTACTGCAAGGTCAGCGTGATAGCCGGGATTGCCGGAACCATCCACGATGAGCCCGTGGCGAATCAATACGTCAAAGGTTTCAGCACGAAGAAAGCAGGCCGCGCTAACGAGCGTCAAACAGGTCAGGAGAATTTTCATGAGCCGGAATCAGGGGCCGACATGGGCGCGGAAATATTGCTGGGGTGCGTTGGTCAAGGCAGCTGCAACATTGAAGACGCCGTTCGTGCTGGTCAGATTGGTGAAGGTGTCCCAACTCGTCAGGTTGGTGGAAACTTCGATGGTGTATGTCCAGAAGGCATCACCGGTGAAGGCGATTTGCAGCGCCCCGTTCGCAATGTTCAGCGATGCCGGTGTGAATTGCGCCGCCGCCGGCGCAAGGAGCGCGAGCGCGGCGTTAGTGCTGGTGACTGCACCCATGAAGTTACTGGCGGTAACGGAATAATTTCCCGTATTCGTCGCCGCTACGAAGGCGAGGGCGTAGCTGGAGTTCGTCGCGCCGGATATGTTTGTGCCATTGAAGCGCCATTGATAATTCGCCAACGGCAGACCCGTTGTGGCGGCGGTGAAGGTGACATTTGTTCCCAGCTTCACCGTCTTTGCCACCGGTTGCAGGGTGAATACCGGTGCAACGGCGGGCGATTCCACGCGCACGTTATCCACGAGGCCGAAGTTCATGTCGTTGTTCGCCGAGAGTGAGGAAAATGGATCCCAAAAGCCGACAAAAACATTGCTCGCGGTGAATGTCGCGTTGGAAATCGTGACGAAGCGCGCGCCATCGACAATCCAATCCACCGTGCTGCCGCGCCGCGAGACGATGACATCATGCCACGCCATACCGAACGTGCCGATGTTCAAGTTGCCGGTTTGCGAAGGATAGCTGACGAGTTGCACGGCGGTCGCGGCGGGGCCATTTGAGAAAACGGTCGTGTAATAGGCGTTGGTGTTACCGCGTGCGGAAGTGTCTGTGCCGGCCCAATAAACTCCCGTGCTAGCGGCGAGGACGGTCGCGTTAGAATAGGCGTTGAAGTCGGCAGTCACGGTGGCAATGTCACTGGAGCCGCCGTCGCCATTTGCTGAAAAATAATAGCCGTCCGCCGAGGCGTTTCCCGTCCATACGACGCGCGTGCCGCTGGTACCGAGACCGGTGGTCAGAAATTCCGTGGAGCCGCCGCCGCCGGGAAGCGGTCCATTGACGTTGATCCACGCGTCGAAGCGCAGTCGATAATCCCCGGAAAAATTTTGGTTTGTGGGCGAGAGCGAGAGCGCCGCGACGGCCGTGTTGGCGAGGTTGACCTGCATCGAGACGCCGAACGTGGTGCTGTTCGTCGAATTTGGTGCGGCGGGAATTCCCCGGGCGGAATAATCAAAGTTAAAGTTCACAGAAGTGTCGGCGGAACTTTTATTTTGAATCCAATTCGGCGCGGTATTGGCGTCGAAGTTATCCGCGAACAATGTGACTTGCGGCGGATAGACGAGTAGCGAAATGGGTTTGCTTGTGACCGTCAGCGTGCTGGTGGAATTGGTGATGATGAGGGAATAAAGCCCGGAGTTGTTTGTCTGCACGTTGGTGAGGGTGAGGGTGGCGCTGGTGGAGCCGGGAAGATTCGTGCCGTTGAAGCGCCATTGAAATTTCATGCCCGTGCCACTGGCGTTGGGATTGAAGGTCACATTGTTACCCGTGTCAGCTGCGCGTTGCGGCGTGTTTGGTTGCGGCAAGCCGACGCCGCCGATGACGAACAAATCGGCGAACTGTGCGAGCGTGCCTTTGAAAACATCCGAGTCGCCGCCGGACCAGTTGGTATCGGCGTATTGCCAGAGGTTCCAGTTAGACCACGGATAAGTTGAAGATGGCGCGCCGCTTTGCACGTTGGGATTGCTGGGGTAACTGGCAATCCAATTCGGCCAGCCGGTGACGCTTGTGTTCAGCCCGGGATAAGTGCCGCTTGGTTGCGAATAAAAAACGCCCGTATAGACCACCGGTTTGAGGGTCACGCCATTGGCTTTCGCTAGATTGGAAACGGTATTACACCATTGGTTGACCCATTGGGACATCTGTGAAACGGTGAAGCCAGCCGCGACGGTCGCGTTGACGTCCTCCCAGTCGAGCATTGGCACAAGGTAAGCACCACTGCCTTTAACGTAGCTGCTGACCACATTCCAATAATAATTCGCTTCGCTATCCGCGCTGTTCGCGCCAGTGATATTCGGATTCACACTAGGGCGCGCGAAATGATATGCGCCAATGTAGATGCCGACGGCGCGCGCGTTGTTGACCTGTGAATGAAAATACGGACTTGTGTAGGTGGTGCTCTCCGTAGCCTTGGCCCACGCAAAGGAAACGCCACCGTTTTCCGTGGCCTGCCAGTTAATGGTAGGCTGGTAGCCTGAAACATCTGTGCCGAGCGGGCGCTGGGCGAAAATATTTTCCGCGCCAAAAGCGAGAAATAACAAGGCCAGCGCTATCTGCGTGGCGTAATTTTTTAATGCGACTGACATTGTGGCTAATCTATCACATCACCAGTCCATGCGCTTCGGCCACGGCTTTATAAGTCACCTTGCCGTCGCGAACATTGATGCCGCCGATGAGCGTAGGGTTTTTTGCACACGCCTCATCCACGCCGTAGTCCGCCAGCATTTCAAGATAGCGATAGGTCACATTCGTCAACGCCTGCGTGGCGGTGCGCGCGTAGGCGCCGGGCATATTCGCAACGCAGTAATGCGTCACGCCTTCCTCCACATACACCGGGTTATCGTGCGTGGTCGGGCGAGAGGTCTCGGCGCAGCCACCTTGGTCAATCGCGATGTCCACCAAGACGCTGCCGGGGCGCATCCGCCGCAGCATCTCTCGGGAAATTAATTTCGGAGCCTTCGCGCCAGGAACCAAAACCGCGCCGATGAGGAGATCCACGCTCGGCAAAATTTCTGCCAGATGCGACTCGCTGGAAAACAACGTGTGCGCCGTGTGCAGCGTGATGTCGAGGAAACGCATCCGCTCCAGATCCACTTCCAGGATCGTCACATCCGCGCCGAGGCCTTGCGCCATGCGCGCGGCGTTCACGCCCGCCGCGCCGCCGCCGAGCACCACGACTTTTCCCGGCAACACGCCCGGCACCCCACCGAGCAACGTGCCGCTGCCGCCAAAATGTTTCGCGAGAAAATAACCGCCCACTAACACGCTCATACGTCCAGCGATTTCACTCATCGGTTCCAGCAGCGGCAAGCGGCGGTTCACTTCAATTGTCTCGTAAGCAATACACGTCGCGCCGGATTTCATCAGCGCCTCGGTAAGCGGCTTGCTCGCCGCGAGGTGGAGGTAGGTGAACAGGATTTGCCCCTTGCGCAGTAATGGATACTCAGCAGGTAGCGGTTCCTTGACTTTGATGATGAGGTCGGCCTTCGCAAAAACTTCCTCGTGCGTAGCCACCAGTTTCGCGCCCGCCGACTCGTATTCCGCGTCTGGGTAGCCCGCGCCCACGCCCGCGCCGCGCTCGACCATGACCGTGTGACCGCGCTTGATGAGCTGATACGCCGCACTGGGCAGCAACGCGACGCGATATTCCTGCACTTTGATTTCTTTCGGAACGCCAATGATCATAAATAAATATTCCGCCGGCGGCGGGATTGGTTGTCGTTACGCACGCTTCCTTTTGTTCGTGCAATTTTTGCCACGCTATCATAGCCGCGACGCGTGTCAATCCGTCTGGTTCAAGATTGCCTTTTGCGTATGGGTAAGATTAGATTCGCCTAACGCGAAACCCATGAAGGAGAATCGCATTAAAATTTTATTGGTCGGGTTATTGATTTCCAGCACTGCGATTTTGTCGCGTGCACAGGGAGCCAACGCCCCGCATACATTGGCTCAACTTCAGGCGCAACTCACCGCGCACGTCGAACAGGACCGTTTCAGCGGTGCACTGTGGGGCGTGAAAGTGGCCTCGCTGGATTCCGGCAAAATTCTATTTGAGCATCACGCCGACCGGTTGATGAGTCCGGCTTCGAACAGCAAAATGTATCCCGCCGCGCTCGCGCTGGACCGGCTCGGCGCGGATTACAAAATCATCACCCCGATTCTCGCGAGTGCTAAACCTGATGCGTCTGGCACGATACACGGTGACCTCGTCATCAGCGGCCGCGGCGATCCAAGCTGGAAGGCAAAGTATCTCGGCACAAATTTTTCAGAACTGTTATCACCATTCGTGGCCGAATTGAAAAAGGCTGGCGTCCGCCGCGTCAGCGGCGATCTGATCGGCGATACAACATTTTTCCGCACGCCTGCCAGCGGCGGCAGTTGGACGGTGGAAGATTTGTCCGACACCGAGGGCGCGGAAATTTCCGCCATCACGCTCAACGATAATCTTACGCAGATTCGCGTGACGTCCGCCGGCGAGAGCGGTGCGCTCTGCAAAATTGAAGTGCTGGCACCGTTCACCAAGCTGGAGATTGATAATCGCGTCACGACGGCGACCAACGGCGCGCCACGCCACGTCGAGATGCTGCGCAAGCCGGGAGAAAATATTTTGCATGTGTTCGGTGTTCTTCCCGTTGGAGGCGAACCGGAGATTTTGGATGCTCCCGTGCCGCATCCGGCGGAGTGGTTTGTCGCGGCGCTGAAAAACGCGCTGATGGAAAATGGGATTGCGGTCGATGGCGTTGCGCGCGCGGTCAATTGGCCGGATACACCGCCGGCTACCGCAGAGAAGATTGGCGAAATCGTGTCGCCGCCGTTGCGCGAACTTGTGAAAGATTTCATGAAGCCGTCGCAAAATCTGGAGACGGATTTGATCTTTGACCACACCGGCGAAATGTTGCGCGAGAAAAATTCTCCGGCTTGGCTGATTTCTGAACAAAGCGCTGTTGCTGAACTGGAAAAATTTTTACGGACCAATGGACTGCCCGCTGCCGACGTGCATTTCGATGAAGGCTCTGGCCTTTCGCGAAATAATCTCACGACGGCCAACGCCTCGCTTGCGCTGCTGCAATTCATGGCGAAGCATCCGGCGGCGCAGGCCTGGGAAGATTCGCTGCCCATCGCCGGCGTGGACGGCACGATTCGGCGGCGCATGAAGGGCACGCCTGCTGAGAAAAATGTCCACGCCAAGACCGGCACGCTGCGTTGGGTGAACGCGCTCTCTGGCTACGTCACCAATGCAGCCGGTGAAAAACTGGTTTTCAGCCTCATGCTCAATCGCTACGACTCGCCGCCAAATCGTAAGCGCACGGATGAGTTGGATGACATCGCCGTGATGCTCGCGCGGTCGGATTTCCGCACGGACGAACCTTTGGGGAAAAAGTTCTCGGCCCTCGGCACGCTCATCGTCACGCAATTCGTCAACGCGCCGTTCCCGCATCCTGATCGCGCGAGCGGTTACACGCGTAATGGCCAGTTTTATTCGGCGAAAGAGCATTACTCCGACAGCACGGTGGCGATGTTTATCCCCAAAGGTTTTCGAGTGACGGACAAGATTGATTTCGTCGTGCACTTCCACGGCTGGGGCAACACGGTCGCGGGCACGCTGGAACAATTTAATTTGGTGCAGCAGTTTTGCGACAGCGGCAAGAACGCGATTTTCATCGTGCCGGAAGGTCCGCACCTCGCACCGGATTCCTTCGGTGGGAAATTGGAGGATACGAACGGGTTCAAAGCTTTCATGACCGAGGCTATGCAAAAGCTGCGGACCAGCGGTGCTGTTGGAAAAGATTTCAAATTGGGCAATGTGATTTTGTCCGGCCACAGCGGTGGCTATCACGTCATGGCGGGCATTGTGGATCGCGGCGGCTTGCCGATCGCAGAGGCTTGGCTGTTCGATGCGCTCTACGGCAACGTTGAATATTTTGTCGCGTGGCAGAAGCGCGAGCAGGGGCGCATGGTGAACATCTTCACCGACCACGGCGGCACGAAGGGCGAGTCCGAAAACTTGATAGGTCTGTATCGAACCAATCGCGTGAATTTTGTTTCGCTGGATGAAGCGAACGGCGTGGCGAGAGCTTTGGCAAAATCCAAAATCGTTTTCATCCACTCCGACCTGAAGCATGATGAGGTGATTTT
The DNA here is from genome assembly GCA_903847285.1 of uncultured Verrucomicrobia subdivision 3 bacterium. The sequence goes on from CAINDH010000057.1 coordinate 31,030, forward strand.
CCGGCGCGGTGAATATTCACAGTTCCTCAAGACGAGTTGCCTCAAAGACAAATGAAACCGCTGCCGCTTGCCATTTTCCTCGGCCTCGCGACCTTGTTCGCTGGCTGCACCACCATGAACACAAAACATTCCCATCCGCCGGTGAAACTTGGCGTTGAAGTCCTGTTTGAAAAACGCCTCGACCTGATTCGCGGCAAACACGTCGGACTCATCACGAATCCGACCGGACTCGACAGTGGTCTGGATTCCATCATCGAAAAATTTCGCGCGTGTCCCGACACGAAGCTCGTCGCGCTTTACGGACCGGAGCATGGCGTTCGCGGCAACGCGCAGGCGGGCGAGTATGTGGCGTTTTATTTCGACGAACATTTCAAGTTACCGGTGTTCAGCCTCTACGGCCAGACCCACACGCCGCCGCCGGATATGATGACGAACATCGACGAATACATGCGGACGTTCGACACGAAGCACGAGGGCAAGCAGGTCGAGCGCGGCATGATGGACTCGGTGGATGTGATGGTGTTTGATCTGCAGGACGTTGGCACGCGTGTCTACACCTACATCGCCACGATGGCGAACGCGATGGAAGCGGCGGCGAAGGCGGGGATTCCCTTCATCGTGCTCGACCGGCCGAATCCGGTTAACGGCCTCGCGATGGAAGGCCCGATTCTAGAATATCCCGCGTTCAGCTCATTCATCGGCCATTATCCAATTCCGTTGCGGCACGGCATGACCACGGGTGAACTGGCGCAATTCATCAACGCCAAATTTCTTGGCGGTAAGGCGAAGCTCACTGTCGTGACCATGGAAAACTGGACGCGCGCCGAGTGGTTCGATGAAACGTCGCTACCGTGGACGTTGCCATCGCCGAATCTGCCGACGCTGGACAGCGCGACGATTTATCCGGGACAGGTGATTTTGGAAGGGACAAGTTTGTCTGAAGGGCGCGGCACGACGAAGCCATTCGAATTTTTCGGCGCGCCGTGGATTGACGGTTATGTGTTGGCGAAAAAATTGAACGACCTAAATTTGCCCGGCACAAAGTTCCGCGAAGTTTATTTCACGCCAACGTTCTCGAAGTGGAAAGGCACAAACTGCGGCGGCTGCCAACTTTACGTGACCGATCGCGAGAGATATAACTCGGTGGCCACGACGCTGCATATTTTGGCCGAGATCAAAAAACTTTACGGCGAAAAATTGGAACTGCACAAAAGCTATTTTGATCACGTCATGGGCACGGCGAGCGTCCGCGAGGCATTGGAGCGCGGCGAGCCGGTGGAAGAAATCGCGGCGAAGTTTAAGCCGGGCTTGAGCGAGTTCGCGAAGTCGCGCGAACCATATTTGTTGTATCGCTGAGCCATGCGCGGGAGAATTTTCATCCTTGGGGTTTGCTTGCTTGTCGCCGGCTGCGCGACGCAACCAACACTCACCAAAACCTTCCGCACCGACAAGCTGGCAGCGATGGATGCGGCGATTAATTCCGCCATCGCCAGCAATCAGATTCCCGGCGGCGTATTATGGGTGGAGCATAACGGCATGGCATATCACAAGGCGTTTGGCTGCCGCGCGATTGTTCCAGTGCGCGAGACAATGACGGAGGACACGATTTTCGACGCCGCATCGCTGACCAAGGTTGTCGCCTGCACGCCAGCGGTGATGATTTTGGTCGAGCGTGGACAAGTGAAGCTGGATGCGCCGATAAAAACTTACGTTCCCGAATTCACCGGTAACGGGCGCGATGAAATCACCGTGCGACAATTGATGACGCACGTCTCCGGTCTGCCGCCGGACATCGAGACGAAAACCGATTGGCATGGCCAGGCTGAAGCCATCCGCAAGGCCTGCGAATTGAAATTGCAAACCAAGCCCGGCACGGTTTTCAAATACAGTGACATCAATTTTTTCCTGCTCGGCGAAATCGTTCAGCGCGTTAGCGGCGTGCCACTGGAAATTTTTGTGCAGCGGGAAATCTTCCAGCCGCTGAAAATGACTGACACGGGATTTTTGCCACCGCAAAAAAAAATATCCCGCATCGCGCCGACGGAAGTGGTGAATGGCATTCCGTATCGCGGAATCGTCCACGACCCGACCGCGCGACACATGGGTAGCGTGGCGGGACACGCTGGGCTTTTTTTCACTGCGAGCGACCTGGCACGCTACGCGAGGATGTTGCTCAACAATGGCGAGCTTAACCGTGTCCGAATTTTCAAACCTGAAACGGTGAAGCTCATGACTAGCGTGCAGTCGCCACCGGAAATTTCCGCGCAGCGCGGGCTGGGCTGGGACATCGCCACGAGTTTCAGCGGCCCGCGCGGAGATATTTTTCCGGTTGGCTCTTACGGACACACCGGCTGGACCGGCGGCTCGTTGTGGATTGATCCGGCGTCAAAGACGTTCGTGATTTTTTTATCAAACCGGAATCATCCGACGGAGCAGGGGAGCGTAGGTGCCTTGCGGCACAAGCTCGGCACGCTAGCGGCACAAGCCGTGGGACTTTAGTTGGTTTGATTTAAGGAACCGGGCCGTGCAATTCGTCTGTGCCCAATGCCCACATTCGCAGATAATTTTTCTGGGCGACCCACTGGGCGTGGCCGTCGCAAAACACCACGTTGCCGCCGGCGGTTCCGTGGTTATCACCCACATCGGGGTAATCCTCGTGTTGACGTTCAGGATCGGCGGCTACACGGTCATCGGCGTCATAGAGAATCCACACGTCGCTCGTGGAAAACTTCTGCCCAGCCGTCACTCCAAACTGGATGTTTTTTGCGGTGTAACTGGCGATATTTCTTTCCGTTTTACGAACGGCGTTTCCACCACCGTTGCTGCCGCCATTGAAAAAACCTGTCACCTCGTAGCTGCTGCCGGTAGCTCCTTTTTTGCCGGCGGCATTGTCCAGTAAATCAACCCAATATTTTCCATCGGAGATGTGGGTGCGCTCGGCATATGTGTTTATGCCAGATTGATTGAAGCCGCCATATGCAGGGCTTGGGCTGGCGGCTAGCGGGAGGAACGTGTTCGCGTTTGTTCGGACATTGTTGAGCGTTGACGAGCATACAAATGATTTTAGATTTTGCACGGTGCTGTAGAGCCAGTTCAAATCGTCATCCGAATAGTTGACCACGCCGGTGTAGGCGCCGGAAGGATCCTCTTCCGCAAACATCGAGCTGCCGAGTCCGAATTGCTTGCAATTATTCAAGCAACTGATTCGCTTGGCGCGTTCTTTAGCGCTGGCGAGGGCGGGCAGCAGCATGGCCGCAAGAATGGCGATGATGGCGATTACTACTAGCAATTCGATGAGCGTGAAAGCTCGCGCCTGATAATGTTTAACCGATTGTTTCATATCCTTGTAATTTGTCCCAAAATACATGGCTTAGATCAGAAGGCAATTGCTTTTGAGCTTTGAAATCAAAAGCAATTGAAATCTGTTCTTGAAGCAAAACTGCAAAAATCTATTGCAATTATTTTTGAACAGGCGTAAAACTTACCAAGATTTTGGTGTGCATATTAAGGAACATACCAAAATGCCTTGATAAACAATCAGGGCTGCGCATTAACCCAAAGACAAACCACAATGAAAAACATCAGTAAAATTCCCAGCCTCATTTTCACCCTCGCCGCAATAGCGGTTGGCTTGATTATGTCACAAAAAGCAGCTGCGACACCCTACGCATCTACCTTGACCAACAACGCCGGAACGATTCAGTTTTACCTAAACGAATCAAACGCCACGATTTGCGTCACCTTCGAGGATGGTTCAACCAATGCAAACTTTGATGGTATCAACACTGGCACGAACTTGTTAAAGGGGCTAAAAACTTTCAGCTTGGGCGCGCATTCCAGCTATACGATCACCGTCACGAAGAATGGCAGCGGTTCGTCAAGCTTGTTGGCGACTTATCCCATTAACAACGCTGGTGGTGTTGATGTAAACAAGGCCCCAAACTCAAGTTTCTTCGGTCAAGTTTATGCCGCCTCCCGCGGCGGGCAGGCAACGGGGCTGCGACGCCTGAACGGTGACATGACCGCCAACGGCACTAACGGTGGTGGGGTGGCTTGGACCACCAGCACGAGCGAGCCTTACCGCCTCGCAGTGAATGACGATGGTTATTTGACAGTTGGCAGCTTTGCCTCAGCAAACTCTGGGGTCTGGCGCATTGATCCCACAATGGTTAGTAATCAACTCATTCTCGGCCCCGTCAGCGACGCAGCCGGGGCTACAGCCAATTCACACGGATCTATTTTTTCACGCCCCTTGTTGATTGGCAACCTACAGAGCGGCGGCAGCGCCGTTCTTTATCAGGTAGATGCCGGTAATTTTGCATTCAACTCGGCGCAGCTCAATTCCATTCTCGTCTACAGCAACATCACGCTTGCGACCGCACCGCGGAACACTGCTCCAGATTTACTCGGACCAGCCACGGGTTTGAATCTGGTTTTGAACAATAATTTTCCAGGTCTCACAGTTGGTCCGAACGGGTATTTCTATGCGAGCAATCGCCGTGATGTAACCAGCAAAGCAAATGTTCAGGTGTATGATGCAAACTTTAATCTTCTTTGGGATTCAGTTTCCATTACTGGCGGTTCTAGTGACCTATTTATTCCAGCTGCCAGCACAGGGATTTCTTCGGTTGGTCTGGGTGACGGCGCAGTCTCTCCCGACGGGAAATTTTTTGCTGGCGTTGGCATCTCAGACAACCATTTGATTATTTGTTCTTTGACGAACGGTATTCCTGACGCGTCAACGATTTACACAGTAGTCAACACCAACACCACCACTCAATCTCGTGGTATTTGCTGGGATGCTGCCGACAACGTCTATGTGAGCAGTTCTGGCGCAGGCGTAATCCAGCAGTGGTCTTTGGGCCTTTCCGCCAAGGCGGTGACCAAGGGTAATGCCACTGGCGTTACTAATTTTGCGTTGGTTTTGCCCTCAACTCAAGTCAGTGTTACTGCGACCACGCCATTTGCGTCTCAAAGTGGTCCAACACCCGGCGTATTTACCATCACACGTAATAGTGCTGTTTCGAGCGATACTAACTCTCCCCTCACTGTTTTCTACACTTTGGGTGGGACGGCGACGAATGGCACCTACACGGTTTCAGGCGGGACAACGACTTCTGTCACGTTTGCTGCTGGTCAAAACTCGACCAACATCACTATCACTCCAGTGAATGATGGTGCATCACGTCCTACCACGACGGTAAGTTTGACAATTGCGGGCAATGGTAACTACGCCTCTACAGCGCCGGTGAGTGCCACTATTTCCATTCAAAACATCGGACCGCAATCTGTTTTCATATCTTCTGCCCCCGGTTCATCCATGTATAAGGGGTCGACGAATGATTACGTTTCCTTCGTTCTGACTCGCTATGGCGACACCAATGCAGCGAGCTACTCGGTGAGCAACTTCACCTATTCGGGAACTGCTGTATCAAACATCCAGTTTTTAGCGGCGCAGGGTGTGACCTTTAACCCTGGCGACATCAACATCACTAACACCACCATGACGCTGTTGGTGGATACGACCAATTATGTGGGCAACAAAACGTTCACTCTCGGTCTGGCTTCTGGTGCAGGCTATACAGCTGGAACGAACAAGGTGGTCTTGACTATCATTGACAATGCAAACCTGCCCGCCACTGTGCTTTGGGCTAATCCGTTAACCGACCCGGCGGATGCCGCCAACTGGGCCGTAATGAGCGCCAGCGTTGATATGCTTAATTCCGGAACGGATTCCACGGTTGACTTTGGCTACGACCTCACCGTTAACAACCCGAACTACACGGCCAATGGTCTGATTCCTCTGCCACCGAGCGGAGCCACTAACTGTTTGCGCATTACGGTGAACAAAAATATCAGCCGAGCTGCAGGTGTAAGCCTCTATCCCACCAACGTAACGTTTAGTGGGGATTATGCAGTTCGTTTTGCAATGAACATAGCTGAAAATTCCAGTCCTACCGTCACTACCGAAGGGCCGATTTTTGGCATTAACCATACGGGACTTTACACGAACTGGTGGACTAGTAGTGCTTTGATAAGTGGGTGGGATCCAGATGGCACCAACAAAACTTGGTCTGCCGACGGCGTTTGGTATTGGATTGCGGCTGATGGTGGAACCACGGCCGGTGACTACATTGAGAAAACCGGCACGGCCGGAACCAACAACAACACTGGTTGGACGAACATTGCCACAGCCTCCCGCACAAGCTTACTCAACATATTCAAAAATAATCCCGGCCCATACAGCACCCTCAATGTTGGTGTTCCTGCCACTGGTCTTCCTGCTAACAGCTCGCCAGTCAACGGACTTTCAGGTGGTTATACTAATTCTTGGGCCGATGTGGAAATTCGCACGGTCAACAAGAAGGTAACGCTTCTCATCAATAAGAGCACCATCTTTACCTACACCAACACCACCGTCTGGACGAACGGGACCATCATGCTAGGCTATGATGATCCGTTCTCTTCGCTTGGCGGTGTAGATGGCGCGGTTTATTTCTCGGACATCAAAGTTGTCCGTATGGCCGCACCGCTGATTACGCAGCAACCGACGAACATGATTGTGGCGGTGGGGTTGACCACGAACTTCTCTGTGAGCACGAGCTATGACAGTTCTTCGGTGAACACCAATGGTCAGTGGCTTTTCAATGGCGTAGCGATTACTGGTGCCACGAATACCACCTACAGTTTCACGGTGACAAACACCAGCTATGGAACTTACGCGTGGCAGGTGAATGACGGCAACTATACTGTGGTCAGTTCCAATGCCACGCTCCGGCCGCCGAATTTTACCATTACAACCCAGCCGATTCTCACCAATGTAGTGGCGGCGGGAACCTTGACCAACGTCTCCGTGGTGGCGAATTCTTTCTCGGGAGTCACCAACTTCCAGTGGTTGTTCAACGGGGTGAGTCGCACTGGTATCACCACGAACAAATATAACTTCATCGCTGGCCCGACGAATTACGGTTCCTTCACCGTCATCGTCAATGACGGTTGGAATACGAATACCAGCACGGCTGCCGTCTTTATTCCTCCGGCTCCGGGCATTCTAGCGCCGCTGCCGGCGAGCCGTGCGGCAGTCATCGGCAGTTCGCCTAGTTTGGTCGTGGTTCCCAGCACCTTCTCTGGGACCACGAATGTTCAGTGGCTGTTCGCCTCTGTTCCGGTAAGTGCCGCGATCGGTGGCACTAGCCGCACGTTCACGCTGACGAACATACAAGCGGGTAGCTTTGGCTCCTACACTGTCCGGGTGAACGACGGATTTACCTCCGTCACCAGCAGTCCGGCGGCATTGATTACCGTGGCCGTCTCGCCGGCCTTCACTGCGCCGTCCGTAGTGACGGGTGGACTCAAATTAAGTTTCAACTCCGAGTTTGGCCCCGACTATGTCACGGAATTCAAAACGAATCTGCTCCAGCCAGCGTGGAGCATTATTAAGACGAACACCGGCACCGGTAACGTCATCAACGTGACCAACGCGATGACAGCTCCCCAAAGCTTCTACCGCATCCGGCTACAATAATATAATCAGGGCATCCGTCGTGAATCGGCGGATGCCCTTTTATTTTTCAATCAAATTCAAGCCCCGATGAATATTAAAATGGCAACCAATGGTTTAAAAAGGTCACCGGCGAATCGTTTTGCTTTTACATTGATAGAACTGCTCGTGGTCATTGCTATCATCGCTATTCTAGCCGCGATGTTGTTGCCAGCGTTATCCGCCGCCAAAATCAGGGCTCAAATCATCCAGAGCGTAAGCAACGTCAAACAGGTTCAGCTTGGGTGGGCGATGTATGCCGGCGACAATAATGATGTCATGGTGCCAAACGCCCCGCTTACGGGCGTTGCCGCCAACACTTGGTGCGGCACGCAAGGTTTGGATTGGCATAATTCGGGGGCTAATACTAATCCGGCAATTTATACCGCCTCCATCATGGGGCCTTACATGGGCAACCAACTTGGCGTTTACCGGTGTCCTGGGGACAACATCCTATCTGATAATGGACAACGTATTCGCAGTTATTCCATGAATGGGCAAATGGGCATGTTGTATCCAACCCCTAAAGCTAACACCCTCACCTTTAACCCCAACTTCCAGGTATATGCAAAGGTTAGTGAGTTGACCAAACTTCCACCTGTAGACGCTTTTATTTTTTGCGACGAAAATATGTATTCAATGCAAGACGGCTATCTCCAAATTGACAGCAATAACGGAACTTGGCCAGATGTGCCTGGAGCTTATCTTGGAAATCGGAATGAATTTTCTTTTGCTGACGGACATTCGGAGGTCCGAAAATGGGTAACAACTAGCTTGAAGAACGTTCCCTACAAATACAACGTAACCGGAGGTAACGTAGCCGTTAGCCCTTTGGGAAAAAATAATCCAGACTGGATTTGGTTCACGAGCCACGCGGCCGCAAGTAAATAACTAAATGTATGTTCCAAGTAGTCATTTTCAACGCGGACTTACCATGAGTCCGCGTTTTTCTTTGGCCGTCGCGAAAGAAAGAATTCCTTTCCGCGCCGTCACACCTGCGAACGGGTCATTCGTAATCAGCAGATTGCCGTCCACGTCGAGATAGTCGCAAAGCTCTGCCAGATGTGCGGCGGCGCTGATCATCACGCTGGTTTCAATCATGCAGCCAAGCATCGTCTGCAACCCCACCTTGCGCGCGGCCTGTAATGTGTCGAACGCCATGCTCACACCACCGGTCTTGACCAGCTTCACATTCACGCCGTGAAAACATTCCGCGCAGCGCGGGATGTCCGCCACAGTGTGGCAGGATTCATCGCCAAAAATCGGCAGCGGCGAACGCTCCTTCAACCATTTCAAATCCGCGTCGCTGGATGTCCGCGGCATCGGTTGCTCGATGAATTGCAAGTTCTTGTCCACAGACATCAGCCATTCGATCATCCGCAGCGCCTCCTCTTTTGTCTTCCAGCCTTCGTTCGCATCCACGCGGACGGGTTTGCTGGGCGCAACGCTGCGGAGGGCGGCGAAATTTTCTTTGTCACGCGGGTCGCCAACCTTCAGCTTGATGACTGGATATTCAGCCGCTTCTAAAACTTTTTTAGCAATGATGTCCGGCGAATCAATCCCGATGCTGAACGACGTGACGTGATGGTTTTCGCGGAAACCGAGGCCGAGAAAATCGTAGAGCGGTTTGCCTGCGCTTTTCGCTGCGCCATCGAGCAGCGCCAGGTTCAACGCGCACTTCACGGCAAAAGGAATTTTCGGGATTGATTCCAAAGACTTCATGCTGCCCGTCACGTCAGCAAAAGAAAGTTTGGACGCGTCTAGCGCCGCGATTACCGGCAGCACCGTCTCCACCGATTCGCCGTAAAGACGCGATGGCGCCGCTTCGCCGATGGCGGTGATGCCATGGGTATCCGTTAGTTCTACAATGACTGTCCGGTGGGTGCCAGATCCTTGTGTGCTGGCAATCTTCCACGGGTTGGCGAGCCGCAGCTCGCACGCACGCGCGATGATTTTCACCCGCAAATTCAACCAGATATTCGAAGGCTGGGAAATGATTTATTTCGCTTTGCAGGTCCGAAATCCACGGCAAAATCTTGGTGTGACACCGCTACCAAAAATTCTAGACGCCGCCATCGCCGCCGTGCTGGAAAAGTTTTCATCCATCGGCCTGCGCGCCGATGAGGTGGCCGTCACGCTCGTCAACTTGTCGGCTGAAAACTCCCCGCTCGTCCACCATCGCGGTGATAAAAAAATTTATCCCGCCAGTGTGATCAAGATGTTTTACCTCGCCGCCGTGCACCGATGGCTGGAAGATGGGAAAATATCCGACACGCCAGAGCTGCGTCGCGCGCTACGCGATATGATTGTGGATTCGGGGAACGAAGCCACCGGCTACGTTTTGGATGCGCTCACGAACACGACCAGCGGTTTGGAGCTTCCACCCGCTGAACTTGCTGCGTGGCATGACAAACGAAACTCCGTCAATCGTTGGTTCCACTCGCTCGGCTACGATCTTAACGCGAACCGTAAGACGTGGTGGGAAGGCCCTTATGGCCGCGATAAACAGGCCGTAGATAGTTTTACGCCGTCGCGAAATTTTCTCACGACGAACACCACCGCGCGCCTGCTCGTGGAAATCGCCACCGGCAAATGCGTTTCTACTGCTCGTTGCGACGAGATGCTGGCGTTAATGAGTCGCGATTTTGCGAATCCCAATTCCACCGACCATCAAGGCCGCGAATTTATCGGTGCCGGTTTGCCGGCGACTTCAAAGTTGTGGTCCAAGGCAGGCTACATGAGCACCGCTCGCCACGATGCCGCGATTGTGGAGCTGGCTGACGGTAAAAAATTCACGCTCGTGATCTTCACCACACGGCCAGATGAGAAGAGTATCATCTCGGAAATCACCAGACAGATTGTGGCCCGAGTCTAACTATTTCACCGCCGCTTCAGTGATGATTAAATCTCCACGCTGGCCATCTAACCGCGCCATTGCGTTCACCGGAATCGTGGCATTCAAATCCATATGTCCGAACGGCAGGCCGATGACTACCGGCACGCGCAGGGCGGCTAGCCGTTCCCGCACTACCTCTGCGCCGTTCTGCTGAAACTCGCGCGATTTCTTTTTGCCCGGCTCGTCGCAGTCTGCGTTCACGCCCACGGCCACGCCAGCGACCTGTGTGAAAACGCCCGCGTGCCATAGCTGCGTGAGCATTCGGTCCACGCGCCCTGGTCGTTCGCTGATGTCTTCAAAGAAAAGAATTTTACCCTTGAAAGACGGTGCGAATGGCGTGCCTAGGCTCGCACAAAGCAACGATAAATTGCCGCCGACCAACCGTCCCTCTACCGTGCCACCGCGCAAAATCGCAACGGCTTTTTTAGCGTAGCCGGCGCAGATGCTGCCGGGGGCTTTTGCTTCCGTGACCGTTCGCAGAAAGGACTTTTTTGTGAAGGTGGGGACTTTGGGGTCGGCTAGCGCGCCATTCCACATCGGCGCGTGGAAAGAAATCATCCCGCACTTCGTTGCCAACACGCTGTGCAGCGCAGTGATGTCGCTGTAGCCGGAAAATATTTTTGGATGGCTGCGGAGAATATCGTAATCCAGCCGATCCAAAATCCGATAACAGCCGTAGCTGCCTCGCACACAAACAACCGCTTTCACATTTTTGTCGGTGAACATTGCCATGAAATCGGCCGCGCGCTCGCGGTCGCTGCCCGCAAGAAAACCGTGGCGGGCGCGGACATTTTTGGCGAGCTTGGGCTTGAATCCGTATTCCTCCAGAGCTTCTGCCGCGCGGTCAATCGCCTTCGGGGCCTGCGGCGGGCTGGCGGGAGCGATTAGGCCGACGGTGTCGCCCAAGCAAAGGCGTTCAGGTTTGAGTGATTTCATTTGATGATGTGGCTAAAAATTGTTGCGCAGCGTCTCCCGAAATTTTCCAGGCAACTTTTATTTTTTCTCCGCTGAAAGTTTAATCAGTGCCTCATCCGTCGCCTTGCCCAGCGCGGGGATTCGTTGGCTATAGACAATCGGACCAACTTTGTCGAAGGCCGGAAAATTGGTGCGCGTGGCAAACGTTTCTTCTGCGTAGTGATGGCCGAGGTTGCCGACGATAGCGATGACATAGTGCCGAAACGGCTTGCCCGGCAGCGATGTCACGATGCCTGCATCTGAGCCGTAATTGAATGTGAGTCCGGTTTTGTGTGCAAAGTTCACCTGGGCTTGCGCGTTCGCGGCGCGAATGTCCACGCCAAAATCTTCGCCGTCTACATAGACGTGTCCGTTGGTGGCGTTGATCCAGCGCTCGGCCACGCGCGAGGGAATTCCTTGTCGAACATTTTTTGCTCCGGGAAAATTCGCTGTGGTGAGGCAGTCGTTGAATGCCTGCTCGGACAACGTTTTTTTCAGAAACGCGCGGGAAGCCTCCGAAAGAATTTTCCCCGTCACGGGTTTGCCGCTCGCGTCATCCCAAAAAGCACCCGCGCCGCCGTCAATCAACCAAAACATCCGCGCGATGTCCCAGGCGGTGAGGTTGATCTTGGCGGTGTCCCAGCCGCGTCCGGTTTTGGGATCGGTGGCGTTAATTTGCAACGTGGGCAAATTGAGTTCGCGGAACTCACGGTTGAGCGGCTCAATTTCATTTTTGTCGTGAAACATTTTCAGCAACGCCTGCGTGGCGTAGTTGTCGCTGATGGTAATCATGGCGTCGAGCCAATCGCGGATTCTGCGCGTGTCAGGCTTGGCGTCAGGCAGCTGAAAGACATAATCCGAATCGAGCGAAACTTTTCCGGCGTCAATCATCCGCATGACGTGAAAGGCCACCATGCTTTTGAAAAGCGAGGCGGGGTAGGGGGCCATGAACTGAATGGTCGCGTTTGTCCGTCCTGGCACAAGTTCGTCGCCATCGGTGAGCGGCGGATTGTTTGTCCAGCCCTTTTCACTGGTGCGCGTGCCGTCGCCGGAAAATTTTCCACCGTTGGAGCGGTCAATGTCCCAGCGCAAAAAACGCATGCTGCTCGCGCCAAGATTTTTGTCCAGCGGCACGACGAGGCCATCGGGATAATCGCGCGAAAGCAAAACGTAAGCGCGATCCACGAGGTTTCCCTGCGCATCAAGCTGGAGGACGGCAACGTTCACGTTTGGCGGCTGGGCAATTTGTTTGGCGGGTAACCCTAGGTGCGCTTTGACGGGACGGTTTTCATTGCCCGCGCCAAAATCAATGACGTGCTCAAAATGTTCTGCGCGCACGGCATTGAGCAGTGCGGTTTCGAGCGGCGTTTCAGCACGGCCAATGACGGCGCAAAGTAGTGCTGCGGACAGTAGGGCAAATGTCTTCTCCATATAAATCGAACGGGTGAAAGTCTTGTTACAAATCCGCATAAAAAGCCATAACTTTTTGTTTCCCACGCCGCGCGGGAAAATCCTAACCTCAATGACATGGAAACCGCTCGCCCTACCGATAAATTTTCCGCCCCGACCCAACGCCTCACTTCGCTCGACGCGCTGCGCGGGTTCGATATGTTCTGGATTCTAGGCGCTGACTCGCTTGCGTTGGCGCTGCACGAAACGAGCAACAACCCCGTCACGAAATTTATCGCCGAGCAATTGGATCACGCGGAGTGGGCGGGTTTCAAGTTTTACGACCTGATTTTTCCGCTCTTCGTTTTCATCATGGGCGTCTCCACGGTTTTTTCGCTGACGAAAATTATTGAGCGCGAGGGCCGCGCCGCGGCGGTGAAACGCGTTTTGATCCGGGGGCTTCTGCTGTTTATTGTGGCGCTGATTTATTCCGGCGGTTTTACGAACCCGTGGCCGGACATGCGGTTGATGGGCGTGCTGAACCGTATTTCGCTTTGCTACACGGTCGGCGGACTGCTGTTTATTTTTTGCAACGTGCGCATGCTGGTAGCGGCGGGCGCAGCGTTGCTACTTGGCTACTGGGCGCTGATGGCGAACATACCCATCCGCGACATCCATCTGGACAAGGAAGCGCTCGCCTTGCAGGCCGAGACGGCAGGTAGCGCCAAGCTCGCCGAAAAATTTCGCGATGCCGACAGTCCGTCGGCGAAAAACCCTTCTGCCACCAAAGACCAATCGCTCTGGCAAGCCACGGAGAAAATGTATTTCGCCACGACCGCGCGCGTCACTGGCAAATACGAGCCGGGCTACAACCTGGCGAACCATTTTGACTACGAGCATCTGCCGGCGCGCAAATACGATTTGTTCTATGACCCGGAAGGTTTCTTGAGCACGCTGCCGGCCATCGTCACCGGACTGCTGGGAATTTTCACCGGACTATTTCTCCGCCGCTCGAACGTGCCGGAGATGAAGAAAGTTTTCACGCTCATCGGCGCAGGTGCGGTCAGCGCCACGGTGGGCTGGCTGTGGGGAGTTGAATTTCCCGTCATCAAAAAAATCTGGACTTCATCCTACGTCCTTGTTGCCGGTGGTTACAGCATGATGTTGCTCGGCTTGTTTTATTGGATCGTGGATGTGAAACAAAAGACGACATGGTGCCAGCCGTTCATTTGGATTGGGATGAATCCGATCACGCTCTACCTCGCGAGCAATTTCATGGGCGGCCTTGGCTTTCACAAGTTGGCGAACCGGCTGGCTGGCGGTCCGGTGAAAAGTTTCTTTGATGCACACATTGCCAAAGGTTGCGGCGAGCTGGTGGTTTCGGCGGTGGGTGTTTTGCTCTTCGTGTGGTTCGCGCGCTTCTTATATCAGCGAAAAATTTTTCTGCGGCTGTGAGGCGGGACAGGCAAATCCCCGTTTGACACGCACCGCTTGAATTCAGAGAATTAACTCAGTCCGTTTTTAACAACTGAAACCAAACTAAAAATAATTATGCCTATCGCTGTCGGTTCCAAAGCCCCTGATTTCACGCTCAAATCCAAATCGCCCGCCGATGTGGAAGTAAAACTGAGCAACAACTTCGGCAAGAAAAACACCGTGCTGCTGTTCTTCCCGCTCGCCTTCACCGGCGTTTGCACCACGGAAATGTGCAGCCTTTCCGCCGGCCTCGACGCTTACGCCAGCCTCGGCGCGGAAGTCATCGCCGTCAGCGTGGACAGTCCGTTCGCGCAAGCTGCTTGGGCCGCGAAGGAAAAAATTACCATCACGCTTGCCAGCGATCTGAACAAGACCGTGACCAAAGCCTACGACGTGGTGTTCCCGATGCTCGCAGGTGTGGGCGACACCTCCGCGCGCGCTGCGTTCGTCATTGATAAAGCCGGTGTGGTGCAATACAGCGAACAGACGGCGACGCCGAAAGATTTGCCGAACTTTGAAGCCATTAAGGCAACGCTGGCGAAGTTGCAGTAAGTTCAGCCGTAAATTTCAAAGGCGCGTCGCAAGACGCGCCTTTTTCATTTTAACCAGCGAAAACAGACAGAGGAAAAGCGACAGGCTAATCAAAAAGTTGTTCGACATATAAATCCTTCGCTGCCTTCACGTGCTTAGCGCAACACGACTATTATCTACATCTGTAAAGATTGCCCTTGACCAAATCTACATTTGTAGAGATAGTCGCGCCATGCCTGCGCCAATTGTTGAGCTTACCGAGTCCGAATGGTCCGTCATCAAGGCCGTTTGGGATGCCGAACCCTGTACCGCGCCCGTCATCCAGGAAAAGCTTTTTAAGCCGACTGGCTGGCATTACTCGACCGTGCGCACGTTGATGGATCGCATGGTTGTCAAGGGTGTGCTCAAGGCGAAGAAGGAGGGTAAGCTGACCATCTACCAGTCAGCCGTTACCCGCGCGCAGGCGCAGCACGGCGAGCTGATCTACGCGCTCAAGCATGCTTTCAACGGCGCTCTCACGCCGATGGTGCAATGTCTTTTGGAGAGCAATGATTTGAACGCAGTGGAACTAGCGGAACTGGAATCGCTCATCAAGGCGAAGAAAAAATCCGCGAAGAAATAATCCACCTCAAGGCGCGACATGAATTCCTTAATCGAATCTTTGAACCAGTGGGGCGAAAACTTTTTGGTCTTCGCCTGGCCGATGCTCTGGCAATCCAGCCTGCTCATAGCGGGCTTGTTCGCGTTTGATTTTTTATTGCGGCGCAAGTTGCGAGCATCAATCCGTTACGCGCTGTGGTTGGTCGTTCTCGTGAAACTGTGCGTGTCGCCGACGCTGGCGTTCCCGACGAGTCCGGCGTGGTGGTGGCACGTCACCCCGCTGCCAGTCGTGGCCAAACCCGCGCCGCACTACACTGTTACTTACGCCGACGCGCCAATGCCGGAGTTGCCCCTGGTCACGCTGCCAGCGTTTGCTCCGCCCGCACCAATGCTGACTAAAGCCGCGTGGCTGCTGGCTGGTTCCGTGACAATCAGCGCGCTGTTGTTCAGCTGGATGCTCGTGCGTTGGTGGCAAGTGGCGCGGCTGGTTCGTCGAGCCACGGCGGCCGAACAATTTTCAGGACAACTCGCCGATGCGTTGCGGCTGATTGGCGCGCCGGAAGCCGGCGTTCCGTCCGTTCGGTTGAAAATTGTTGCGGGGCGGATTTCGCCGGCGGTGTGTGGATTGTTGCGCCCCACGATTCTGCTTCCACTTACGCTTGCGGAAAATTTCTCGGGCGAACAATTACGCGCGGTGTTGTTGCATGAATTGATCCATCTGCGTCGCTGGGATGTTTGGGTGAATTGTTTGCAGGCGTTACTCCAGATTTTTTACTGGTGGCATCCGCTGCTATGGATGGCGAACGCGCGCATCCGTCGCGTGCGCGAAGAGGCCGTGGACGATGCCGTGATGCTCGCGCTCCGCGACGAGGCGGAGTCCTACGCACCGACTTTGCTGGAAGTGGCGAAGCTCGCGCTGAACCGTCCGCTGGTGAGCCTCGGTTTGGTAGGAATCATGGAATCGCGCCACGCGTTGCGGCAACGCATCGAGCGGCTGGTGGATTTCCGTGCACCGCGTCACGCGGGACTGACGCTGGTGTCGCTGCTGGGAATTTTGGCCTTCACCGCCGTCGCCGTGCCGATGGGTGACCAGCCAGCGACGGTGGAAAAGGAAACTAAGTCCGCCGCTTTGAATACAAATGCCAGTCCGACCGCAGTCAGTGAAATGCTGACTAACTCAAATTTTCGCACGGTGCTTCGCGCGCTGGAGCAGCGAAGCACGTTTGAGCCGTTGAGCGAACCAGAAGCGGTCACGAGCAACGTACTGCACCCGCAAATGCGCGTGGTCAATTTGGTCGAGAACGCCATCGCTGTGCCTGCCGCCCCTCCGAAACCGGCAAGCATCAACACCAACGTGCCACAGATTTTGGTCACGACGCGGTTTTACCTAGCGGCGTCGGCTATGAAATCTAGCCAGAATACTAGCACGGCCATTAGCACCTTGCTTGTGCAGCCAGCGGAGTTGACACGGTTGCAAACGAGTCTGGACTTGGACGGCTACCGGAAATTTTCCGCACCACGCGTGTTGACCATCAGCGGTGAACGGGCGGATATGTATGTCGGCAACGGAACCAACAGCACTAGTTTTTCCTGTCAGCCGACCGTGACCAACGGGCTGATTCAACTATTGCTGGAGGGTCGGGTCGTCTATGCGTTAAACGGCAGGCAGGCTACCAACCTGTTCAAGAGTAGTCAAGCAACGGTGGAGAATCATGGAGCCGCCATGATCAGCGTGGTGCATCCGCGCAATTCTGGCCTGACCAATCTCATCGTGCTCGCGAGTGTTGAGATTATTACGAACGCTGACGGATGGCGTCCAAGTCAGCCGAAGAAAATCGGAACCGGAAAAAGCGCGAGCGAGGGTTCGCGGGTTATGGCCTTCAAGCTGGATGGCACGGTGCGCGAAGACACATTGCGGCGGGCGTTGCTCGTTGCCGGGGTGAAAATGCCGCCAACGGTTTTATATTACTCGGACGGTGGCATCCTGCTGGTGCGCGGTTCGGTTGAGCAACTGGCGTTGGTTAATCGTGTGCTGCTAAAGCTCGACGGGACTTCGCCCGCAGAAATCGAGGCGAACATGACTGGCTTCAGCAAGCGGCTGGAAGAAACCAAGCCGGATCACGGCTACCCGACGAATCTATTTTTTACGCGGACATTCAAAACTGACGAGTGGAAGTTTCGCGCCAGCCTGCGGAAAACCGGGGCGGACATCAGCGACCTTACTAATTCTCCCGGGGTCGTCACCGCTGCGGTGCGGAAATTATTTGCCAGTCTTGGCGTAGATTGGGAAACACCGGTGGGCAAGTCGGTCTTTTACAATGACCGGAACGGGATGCTGTTTGTGCGGGCGACGACGGGAGATTTGGAGGTGATTGAACAAGCCATTCAAACTTTCAACTACACGCCGCCGCAAATCCACATCAAGACCCGATTTTTTAGCGTGCCGAAAGGTGTGAGTTTATTTCCCGGTCAGACCCATGATATCAGCGGCGGTCTGGTAGGGATTCTTTCCAACACCAATGCCATGGCTTCCCTGCGCTCGCTGGAAAAGAGTCAGCGGATTGAAGTGATTGGCGAGCCGGAAGTTGTGACGACGAGCGGGCGGCAATGTCAGATGCGACAGACGCAAGTGATAACATTGCTCACAAATTTTTACGTGGAAGAGGTTTTCACGAACATTAATGGCAAATTGGACGGAACTACCGCCATCCGGCCAGCCGTTATGCCAGTCGAAACTGGCCCGGTGTTTGATGTGGTGCCAACGGTGCTTGCGGATGGCAATACGTTGGATTTGACCATGACTGCTTCGAGCGTAGAGTTTTTTGGCTACTCGACAATTCCCTCCAACATGGTGCCAGTCACGGCCACCAACTCCGCCGGTGAGATAATCAATCTACCTTCGGTCTGGCCAGCCGTGCAGGTGTATCGCAAATCGGCTCACGTCAATTTGTATGACAATCAGACTGCGGTTTTGGTGCTCCGCAATCCAGAGCAGGTAAAATTTGCTCCGCCAGATGCACTACGTGAAGAAGCGGTTGCCAACTGGATTCGTGACGGCAAAAAGAAAAAACATGTGGAAGGAAATGAAATCATAGTATTCATTACCGCCACCATAGTAGACCCGGCGGCCAACCGCGTTCATGCAGATGACGAATTGCCGTTCGCGCAAAAAGGAATTCCTCCGCAGCCGCAGGCGAAGTGATTCAGGTAGACTACCGCACCGCTACGGGCCAGCCATTCGACCAGTCTATTTTTCCAATCGCGAGGCGTGAGCGTCCGCGCGATGCGTCGTCGTAGTAGTGATAGCTGAATTGCGTCAGGCCATTCGTGCCGCCGTCGTCCATGATGCCGATGTGGCCGGGGCCGATAAATCTTCCGAACGTTTCGAGGAAGGGTGAACCGCCGCCGGTGGCGAGGTCATTGCCATCGCGGTCGCGATACGGGCCGGTGATTTTTTCGGCGCGGCCCACGCGGACTTCGTAGGTGCTGTTCGTGCCTTTGCAACATTGACCCCAGTTCACGAAGAGATAATAAAAATTCTCGTGCCGCGTCAGGCACGCGGCTTCGATAGATTCATTCCAGGCAAGGTGCTGCGGCGCATTGGTGTTCGTGCGCTTGCCGGTCTGAGGGTTAAGTTCCATCAGAAAAATCCCTTTCCAGTAAGAGCCAAATGCCAGCCATAGCTTTCCGTCCCGATCTAAAAATGCGCTGGGGTCAATCGTATTGAATGGGCTGCCGTTGGTGGAGGAGATCACCGCTCCAGCATCTTGCCAGAAATAATTAGTCGCGGAAAAATCCAGCGTGGAACTGGTGGCGAGGCCGATGACGGAAGTGGGTTTGCCAAACTTGGAGCAGGAGTAGTAGAGAAAAAATATTCCGCGCACTCGCACCACGTCTGGTGCCCAGACGACGCCGTCATAATCGTGAACGTAGTCATTCACCCACTTCGGCACGTTTCCGAAGACGGGCTGGCCATTTTCCCAGAGCCGCAAATCAGGCGACGACTTGGTGCGGATACCGGGCCCGGTGCCAAACATATAAAATTTTGAGTGTTCTTTCACGATGGACGACGGGTCGTGAGTGAAGGTCTGGCCCGTCAACTCCATCGGGATGAATTGCGATTGCGCACGGCTGGCAACCGCCATGGCTAAGAACAACAGTCTGATGAATGATTTCAAGCGCGACCAGTTAAGCCATACATTTTTGCCGTGGCGAGTTTTTTGTCCGACTTCGCCTGACATAAAAAATTGACGCGAGAAATAGGGACAGTTTTTGTCATATTCATGGACGATTTTGGGCGGCGTGTGCGGCCAAATCGGTTGGTATGGCGACTGCTAATCAAGTCAACGCAACGGTTCAATTAACCTCCAACAAACTTGTTATGAAAATGAAAAAAATTCTCGCAGTTCTTACGCTCGCTTCTTTTGCCAGCCTGACGGCGGCGGTGGCTGGTGGCACGTTTAATACTGGCATCGCTAATTCTGACAGCACTGATGTGCAAAAGCGTAGCGATGGCAGTCTCATCATCACCGGTAATCCACCTGCGACGCCAGCACCGCGCGGCGATGGTGACCGGGAAAAAAATCATGGCGCCGCGCCCAAACCCGTGACGCCGCCGCCAGCCCCCAGTAGTTCTGGCAACACCGGTGCCATTGGCACCTGATTTAAAGCTTCATCAAACAAAAAGCCCGCTCACTAGAGCGGGCTTTTTTATGCGGGACCTGCCGTAACCGCGCCGGGTTGATTTGTATTTTTTACTATTTGGCGGTGGGTGGTGGCGTTTTTATGTGACCTCAAATGGTCTGAATTGAGGGGTTAATAGTCACAAAACAGCCAACAAAACGCTGCTTGGGTCTCATTTCTATAAGATAATTAAGGGTGCACGGTATTCTGGAAAACAAAACCCCCCTGCGTTTACAGGGGGGGGCGGGATATTAAAATTGGTTGCGGGGGCTGGATTTGAACCAACGACCTTCAGGTTATGAGCCTGACGAGCTACCGGGCTGCTCCACCCCGCGAACAAGGATGAGTAATCTAGCGGCCACACAGCGTCGGGGCAAGTTGTTTCGATGGCTAAATACGTTTCGTTCTATTTTCAATGCGCTTTTATTAAGCCTTTTTTACAAAGCATGCTTTTAAGCCGACGGCGATGCCATCTACCTTGCAGGAAATTTCATGGTCGCCGTCACCGAGGCGGATGGGTTTAGATTTGGAACCGCCTTTGAGGACTTGTGACCCACCAAGTTTCAAATCTTTGATGAGAATGACACAGTCGCCGTCTGTCAGCACGGTTCCATGGGCATCTTTGACGATGCGCGGTCCGTCGGCGATTTCGGGTGCCGCAGCGCGCGGCCATTCGTGACCGCAGGTGATACATTCCCATTTATCGGGAAATTCCAGAACCTCGGTCATCTCGCACATGGGGCAGGCAGGTTTGCTCATAAGCCGCACAATATAAATATTCCCGCTGGGAACTCAACGGAGCACTTTGTGCAAGTTTGGCCTCATAGACGAATGCGTCAGAGTTGACATCAACGTAGCGCGTCGGGCATAAATTGCTGCCCGCATATCTCAACCAGGCTGAAGGAATAAACAGCATGAGCACTATCCGTGTTTTAGTCGGCACAAAAAAAGGCGCGTTCATCTTGACGGCGGACGGCCTCCGCAAGGATTGGAAAATTTCCGGCCCGCACTTCGCTGGGTGGGAAATGTATCACCTCAAAGGTTCGCCAGCTGATCCCAACCGCATTTACGCCTCGCAGACCAGCGGCTGGTTTGGCCAGATTATCCAGCGCTCTGACGATGGCGGAAAAACGTGGAATACACCCGGCAGCAGTCCGGAAGATTTGAAAGGCGAAGGCGGTTTCCCGAAAGGCGAGAGCAACAAGTTTATCTATGAAGGCGAAGTCGGCAAACACCTGTGGTATGACGGCGCACCGCATCCGTGGGAGTTCAAGCGCATCTGGCATATCGAGCCGTCCCTGACCGATCCCGATACGGCGTATGCGGGAGCGGAGGACGCGGCGATATTCAAAACTACCGATGCCGGGAAAACGTGGAAGGAACTTTCAGGGCTACGTCAGGTTAAAAGCCAGCTTTGGCAACCCGGAGCTGGCGGCATGGGGGTTCACACCATTCTGCTAGACCCGAAAAATGCGAAACGGATTTTCGTCGCGATTTCGGCGGGCGGCTGTTTCCGCACGGATGACGGCGGGAAAACTTGGAAGCCGATCACGAAGGGCTTGAAGTCACCCTACGAGTTGCCCGACCCGGATGCCGAAGTCGGCCATTGCGTTCATCGCATCGCGCTGCATCCGTCCAAGCCAGGCGTGCTGTTCATGCAAAAGCATTGGGACGTGTTGCGTTCCGACAACGCGGGTGACCAATGGAACGAAGTCAGCGGCAATCTACCGAGCGACTTCGGTTTCCCGATTGATGTCAATTTTAACGAGCCGGAGACGATTTATGTCGTGCCCATCACGAGCGATTCGCTGCATTATCCGCCGGAAGGGAAGCTGCGCGTCTATCGCAGCAAGACCGGCGGCGGCGAATGGGAGCCGCTGACCAAAGGGCTGCCGCAAAAAGATTGCTACGTGAACGTGCTGCGTGATGCGATGGCGGTGGATCAACTCGACAAATGCGGAATCTATTTCGGCACCACCGGCGGACAGGTTTATTGCTCGCCCGACGGCGGCGATACTTGGAGCGCCATCATGCGTGACCTGCCGGCGGTTTATTCCGTCGAAGTGCAAACACTGAAATGATCCGCGTCGTGTTGCCATTTCATCTGCGCAACCTCGCCCGCGTGGACGGCGAGGCGACGCTCCATCTTGCCGCGCCAGTCACGATTCCTGAAGTGCTGCATGCGCTGGAGGAAAAATTTCCGGCGTTGCGCGGAACCATCCGGGACCACGGCACTTTGAAGCGCCGGGCGTTTGTCCGTTTCTTCGTTTGCAAAGAAGACTGGTCTCTGGAATCGCCAGACAAATTACTGCCGGATGAGATTGTGAATGGCAGCGAGCCGGTCCTGATCGTCGGCGCGATGGCGGGCGGCTAAATTTTACCAACCAAAACCTAACTAAAACTAACTATGAAAAAATATCTCCCCTGTATAGCCAGCATCGTGCTCGGCCTACTGTTCGTCATGGCCGGCGTCAGATTTTTCATCAAACTCGATCCGCTGCCGGAATTTCCAGAGGGTTCGCCCATCGCGCATTTCATGGCGGCGTTCGGGCCCACGGGCTACATGACCTTCGTGAAAGTTTTTGAACTCACGGGCGGCATCGTGGTGATGATTCCCCGTCTGCGTAATATCGGGCTGCTCCTGCTGGGTCCGGTCATCGTAAATATCATCGCGTTCCACGTCTTCATCACCGGGCCGGCAAGCCTGCTAGATTACAAACACATGTGGCTGCTCTACGTCATCGTCTTGTGCGCGCTGTATCTGCTCGGCAAGGCGCGCGCGAAATTTGCCGGACTGCTGAACTAAGACATCCAACTAAAAAATACTATGCTATCCGTTATACTTGCCCTCGCGTTCATCGTCATTCTGTTCGTCATCCTTATCACCGGTCAGCCGGGAGAATTCACCTATACACGCTCGTTGCAGATGTCCGTGCCACCGGAAAAAGTTTTCCCGCACGTCAACGACCTGCACAAATGGGAAACATGGTCGCCGTGGGCCAAGCTGGATCCAAACGCCACGCCGTCGTTCAGCGGGGCGGCGGCGGGCCTGGGAGCGGCGATGGCGTGGTCGGGTAATAACAAGGTCGGGCAGGGGAAGATGACCATCCTCGAAAGCGAGCCAAGTCATTTGATTCGCTTCCGCTTGGAATTTTTGAAGCCGATGGTTGCCACCAATATTGCCACATTTACTTTCCAGCCCGCAGACGGCGGCACACTGGTGACCTGGGCGATGACTGGAAAGAATAATTTAATGGGCAAGGTGTTTGGCTTGCTGGTCAACTGCGACAAGATGGTGGGCGGGCAATTTGAGAAAGGGCTGGCGAGCTTGAATACCGTGGCGAGCTAGAGGCCAAAATGAATCTGTCGCTCCTGAATTGTTTCGGGAGCGACAGACAGCGGACGGGATTACTTCTTTTTCGCAGCGGAGGACTTGGCGGCGATGGCCGCGCTTTTCTTCTGGTTCGCGCTGGTGGCCTTGACGTTTTTCTGGCCGGATTTCTTCTGGTTGGCTTTCGGGGATTTGTCGCCCATAACTTTTATTTTTTTCTGCGGTTTAACTGCCTGCGGCATGGAATTTTCTCCGAAGGGAAGGGCATCGTGCGCGTCGGCGCGCAAATTGTAAATGCCAGACGCGAAATTATTGGATGATAGTTTTACCGGCGCCGGCATTCAGTAAATGCTCGCTAGTGTCTGGACATCGCTTCGTCGGCAGGAAATAATTCGCGCCGCATGAACATCAACGACCCGAACCAATCGCGAAATATTTTAGGCGGGATGATATTTTTCAGCCGCTGGCTACAGGCGCCGTTGTATCTGGGGCTGATTGTCGCACAAGCGGTTTATGTTTGGCGGTTCATGTTGGAGTTGTGGCATCTCATCGGCTTTTCATTTTTTGACCATCCCGCGGCGGGGGCGGCGGCGGGGGCGAAGGACGCGGAAACGGTGGTGATGTTGAGTGTGCTCGGTTTGATTGACGTGGTGATGATTGCGAACCTGCTCATCATGGTCATCGTTGGCGGCTACGAGACGTTTGTTTCGCGGCTGCGACTGGACGGGCATCCCGACCAGCCGGAATGGTTATCGCATGTCAACGCCGGCGTGCTCAAGGTGAAGCTCGCCACGGCGCTCATCGGCATTTCCTCGATCCATCTTTTGATCACGTTCATCAGCGCGAAAGACAATGAACCCAAGATGATGCTTTGGCAGGTCGTCATCCACATGACGTTTGTGCTGTCCGCCATGGCGCTGGCGTGGATTGACCGTCTGACTTACGCGGGCAGCAAAGTGAAATAATTCACCGGCGGTGAATTTGCACGGCAGGGGAATAAACAATTTTCACGAGCAGGTCGCCGCGTCCGCCGCGTGTCTTGGGTAAACCCTCGCCGGGGATGCTTAAAACTTCGCCGCGCGAAACTTTTTTAGGAATCGTCACCCGCAAATAATTTCCCGTCAAGCCGCGCACGGATTCCACGCCGCCGGCCAGTGCCCGCTGAAAATTGATTTTTAGGTCGCAGCGCAAATCGGAGCCGCGCACTTTGAATCGAAAATCCGGCCGGGCCTTCACGCGCACCAAGATAATCCCGCCTGCGAAAAGCCCCGTGCGGGAAATGCGGAGGCGTGTGCCCGGCGCGGTTTCCGGCGGCACGGCCAGCGGATAAATTTCCGCGCCATCCGGATTACCAGGGTCGTTCACCCGCACCTCCAGATTTGTGCCGCGCAGAAATTCTTCCAGCCGCAAAAAAATTTCCTGCGTCACATTGGCGGCCTTTTTTGCAGGCGGGCGTGCCGGCGGTGACGTTTTTTCCGTGGCCGTGAGTTCGCGGTCATAGGCGGCACGGAGTGCGGGGTCGCTTAAAACCTCATATGCGGCATTCAGTTCCTGCGTGCGGGCAACGGCAGCGGGTGAATTCGGATTCAGGTCAGGATGATGCTGCCGGGCGAGCGTGCGGTAGGCGGTGCGAACTTGGGCGGGCGAGCAACGTCGGTCGAGGCCGAGCGTGGCGTAGTGGTTGGTGGCTGCGCGAAGCAAGGGCCGGGATTACGGTGAGACGGCTTCGACATCTGCCTCGGAGACGGCGGCAGATTTATTGCCGGACGCCAGCAGGTGCGCGCCTTTGAGCAGGCGGCAAAAATCTTTTTTGCTGGTGACGTGTTTCGTGCCGGCTTTGCTGGCGAGGCTGGCGTGGGATTTATATTCCACTTCCAGGCGTTCCACGCGGACGACGCGGATGAACTGCGCGTCCTGCTTCCAGATTTGGCCTTGGCAAAGTTTCATTTGAATGGATGGGGGTAAAAAAAATCTGTCTCCCTTGATCCGAGATCAAAGGAGACAGCAGTAAGCCGTCGACTACTTCTTCTTGGCCGCGACTTTTTTCTTAGCGGCGGGACGTTTGGCGGCGGACTTCTTCGCTTTTGGTTTGGTAGCCATAGTTTTTATTTTACTGCGGGTTGACTTGCCTGCGGCATGGTAGTTTCACCGGAGGCAGGATTATCCTGCTCGCCCGCCCGCTGCTTGTAAATACCGGAGGTGAAATTATTTTTGGTGACGACGGTTTCCCAAGGCTGACTTTTTTCGGCGACGTTGTTAAAGTCGGCTCCGTGAAATCGCACAACCACCTCAAAGGCGCACGCGTATATCTCTCCGGCCCGATGGATTTCGTGGCGTCGCGCGCGGCGGAAAAAAAATTCGGCTGGCGCAATCGCGTGGGCGATTTCATCCGCGCATTCGAGGGGATTGTTTTTGATCCGTGGTTCAAGCCCGCGGTGCGCGGGTTGCACGAGTATGGGCGCGAAGATTTGAAGTCACTTGACGCGCGCGAGCACTGGACGTTTCAGCCGGGTCGCAAGGGCGACACGACGCGGGCGGCCATCGCGGAAAAATTCTGGGAGACGCTGCACATTGATTTGCGCATGGTGGATACAAGTGATTTCACCATCGCGTATTGTCCGACGAATATTTATTCCGTCGGCACGGCGCATGAAATTATCCTCTCACGCCAGCAATTAAAGCCCGTGCTGTTCGTCAGTCCGCCGGTCAGTTTCCCCGCACTGGAACAATTGCGAAAGCATCTGGCGAAGGATAAGGCTGGTTCGGCATTGCTGGAAAAACTCGCCGCCGAGGTTCCCATCAAGGGCAATCCGCGCGCGATTCCGTCCATGTGGTATATGCCGCTCATCGGCGCGGGCAATTTCTTTGACGGCTTCGGCTTTGCGCCCTACGTCAAACGCTTCGGCTGGAAACCCATTCCGATGGACGAGCAGGAAAAACTACATCCGCCGAAAAATCCACTGCTGCCGTATCTGGATAAACTCATCCGCGCCGTGCCGCCGCGCTGGGATAACAAACTGAAGAAATATGTTCCCAACGACGAATGGCTGTTGTGGGATTTAGACGGCCTCAAAAAAAGTTCTGCTCGGCGCGGTAAAAAATCCCGGGATTGACGCGCGCGGCGAGGAAGCTGCAATCAGCGTGACACGCGAAATAGAATTTCATTTAATCTTTTCACATGAGCGACACATCAAGGGAACGTTCGGAAGATTTTTTAAAGCTGGCCAGCCAGTTCAAGTTGGGCGCACTGACTACGGAGCAATCGCATCCCGTCACGGCCAACTTGAGCAGCGTGGCGCGCAAGGATACCGCCGCTGCCTTGGGGCTGCTATTTCAGGCGGACGAGGACGTGGTGAAAAAATTCCGTGAGTTCGCCGCGTCGGGTCGCGCGGAGCAGGTTGCGGCCACGGTCTTGAAAGCGGTGCAAGGCGGCGGAAAGATTTTTTTCACCGGCTGCGGTTCGACGGGGCGCTTGAGCATCATGCTGGATTCCATCTGGCGTGATTTCTGGCAGAAAAAAAATGAGTTCAACCGCATCAACTCGGTGTCGGAGACGGAAAAAAATCGGGTAGCCGATCTGGAAAGCCGCACGTTCAGCGTGATGGCGGGAGGCGATTATGCACTAATCAAGTCGGTGGAAGGCTTCGAAGATTTCACAGCGTTCGGTAAAAAACAGATCAACGACCTTGGGGTTTCTTCCAAGGACGTGGTGTTTGCCATCACGGAAGGCGGCGAGACCTCGTTCGTCATTGGCACGGCGTGGGCGGGCGTGGAAGCGGGGGCAAAAGTCTATTTCGTTTATAATAATCCTGATGACATTTTATGCGAACACGTCCAGCGCAGCCGCGAGGTCATCGAGGACGCCCGTATCGAGAAAATAAATCTCACTACCGGACCGATGGCTGTCACCGGTTCCACGCGGATGCAGGCGACTTCGATTCAACTGTGCGTGGTGACGACGATTCTGGAAATCGTCGTGCGCGAACTCGCCGGGGTGAGCGCGAAAAACGTGGCGGCAGAATTTCTCACTACGCTGGAGGAGGGGTATGCCACACTGCGTTCACCCGGTTTTCTGGAGCAACTCGCCAGGCTTGTCGCGCTGGAGGAAAAAGTTTACCGCGCCGGCTTTCAAAATAATTATCACGCGAGCCATCTGGGCATTGACGTGCTCACGGACACGACGGAGCGTTCGCCGACGTATTGCACGCCGCCGTTCCGCAAGTTCGACGATGCCAAGGCGGCCGATTCATGGGCGTATCTCTTTGTGCCGAACGACTGGACGGATAGCGCATGGAAAAATATTTTGAAGCGCAAGCCACGCTGCGTTGAATGGGAGCGCGATGAAGTGATGTCGCTGGTCGGCGAGGAGAAATTTGAGCGCACGTCGGAGACCATCGCGAAGATCAGCTCGACGGAGTTGACGCGATTCAAAGTCGGCATCAACGGACTGCGCTACCGTTCGCAAGGCGTCGGCGACACGGCAGTGGCGATTGTATCCCACCTCGATGATGCCGAGCCGCTGGTGAAACAATTGGAGAAAGCTGTGGTGGGCAAGTCAAAGGCGGGGCTGATTTATTTTGGTCCCCCGTCATCGGCGGCCAACGCGGCGACCATTGAGCAGCGCGTGCCCGGCTGCGTGACGGTGTTTATGCCGTTGCCGGAAAAGAATTTTGAGCTCGACGGGGTGACGCGGGTGTTGGTGAAGCTGGTGATGAATGCGCTTTCGACCTGCACGATGGTGCGGCTGGGTCGCGTGCTAGGCAACTACATGGTCTGGGTGGTGCCGAGCAATTTGAAGTTGATTGACCGGGCCACGCGCTACATCACCAAGCTGACCGGATTGGATTATGAGGCGGCGAACGAACTCTTGTTTGAGATCATCGAATACGTCGAGCCGCGCATGAAGAGCGATCAAGCGTATCCGCCAGTCGTGGGCATGGCCGTGGTGCGCACGAAAGAAAATGTTTCCAACCAAGAAGCGGAACGGCGGTTGAAGGATAATCCGCTGCACTAACCCAAGCGTGCCGGTCACTTCTCTGCCAATTGCTTTCTGACAGCTTGCCGCAGGTCGGCAAGAGAGAATGGCTTGGTGAGGCACGGACGTTTTTCCGTCTCCAAAAAATTCTTTAACTGATCGCCGATGATGTCGCCGGTCACAAAAACCATGCGGCGGCTGGCCACGGATTTTCTTCGCGCAAGCGTTCGTAAACTTGGCGTCCGTTAAGGCCGGGCATCTTGAGGTCGCAGATGATGGCGTCGAATTTTTGCGCGCGCACTTCGCGCAGGGCGGCTTCACCGTTGGGCGCAGTGATGACTTCGTAGCTGTGAGCGGTCAATTCCTCTTTGATCATGTGGAGGAGCGATTCTTCATCATCCACGCAGAGAATTCTTTTGCCGGCACCTTCGCGCACATCGGTCGGGGCAGGGGACGTGGCGGTCTTGGTGGTGAAAGCGGTTTCAAACCACGCGGCTTCGTCCGCGACGGGCAACTCGATGGTGAAGGTGGCACCTTCGCCGGGCGCGCTGGTGGCGAGGATGTTGCCGCCGTGTTCGTGGATGATGCCGTAGCACAGGCTCAAGCCGAGGCCGGTGCCTTGGCCAACTTCTTTCGTGGTGAAGAACGGATCGAAAATGCGTTTGAGATTTTCGGGCGAGATGCCGGGGCCGTTGTCCTGAATGATGATGCGGACAATTTGCGCGTCGTGCTGCGTGGTGATGGTGATGCGGCCGGAGCCAGAGGCGGTTTCGATGGCCTGCCGCGCGTTATTGATGAGGTTAAGGACGACCTGCTGCACCTGGTGTCCGTCCGCGAGGACGATGGGCAGTCCGGTGGAAAATTGCGTGACGACCTTCACGTTGCTCGTGCGAAGCGGATACGCGACCATGTCCAAAACATCTTCGATGAGTTTGTTGATCTGCGCGGGCTTGCGTTCCGGCTGCTGGCGGCGGGCAAAACTTAAGAGCGATTGCACAATCTTCTTGCAGCGCTCAGCGGACTTGTAAATCAAATCCAAATGACGTGCGTGTTTCTCGCCCACGTCGGCGTTCTTGAGCATCTCGGAAAAACCAAGGACGGCAGCGAGCGGGTTGTTCAGCTCATGCGCCACGCCCGCCACGAATTCACCCACGGCGGAAAGTTTTTCGCTTTGGATGAGCTGCGACTGCGTGGACTTGAGCGTGTCCACCGTCTGTTTCAATTTCGACTGCGACAGCTCGATGTTCTCGGTCATCTGGTTGAAGGCGTAGCCAAGCTCGCCAAATTCGTCTTTGGATTTGATGTGCACGCGCTGGGAAAAATCGCCGTGTCCAACGGACACCGCGGCGGCGTGCAGTTCGCGCAACGGCGCAGTGGCGCGGTTGATGAAGAACAGCACCAGGGCCGCGCCAAGAATAATCATGATGATGATCGTGGCCAGCAGCAGGTGCTGGGTGTTTTGCATGAAATTAATATCGCGCTCGTGGGGGCTGAACAAGAGGTAGCCGAGCGAGCGGTCGCCAGTCAACGAAGGGAGTTGTCCGCAAGAATAAAAATAGGGGTTCCGACTGATTACAATCCTTGGTGCATCGGCTGTAGGCTTGCGACTCAGTTGTTGGTAGCCTTGGACCAGGTTGATTCTCAATTCATCCGTCATCTCGGAGTCGTTGAAGGAGGAGACCATCACGGAGTCGCCGCCGATCAATGCCATCTGGCCGCCATTGCCGAGGGATAACAGTTGAAAAACTTGTTCGTTAATCATCTGTCCCAGTGTAAGTGCCCCGATGCACTCGTCTGTGCGGCTGTAGATCGGAATCGAGACCAGTTCGCAAAGCTGTTTATTGATGAGAATGGTGTCGTTGGCAATCGTGCCTTTAAACGCCTCTTTAACCGCCTTCGCCGATTGGTCGAGAATGTCCATCCGCGATAAAGAGCCGGATGAATAAATATAAATCATGTCGGCGCTGGTGCCGCTGGGAGCAGATTTGACCGGCGTGTAAAAAGCAAATTCGATTCCCTCGCGCCGAAGGTCCTCATCTTTATACATCAGCTCCAACTGGTTGCGGATGGTCTTGACGTCTCCCTTTTCAAAAGCTGCCCGATACATGGAGACATGCCCCAAGGTTTTGAAACGCGTATTGAGTGATTGCTGGTATCGCACCAAATTTTTATTCATCGCCAGCCCCGCCGACTTTAAATTGATCAAGCCGTTATCCTTGGCGTAACTCCAGAACTGCTGGTTCACGATGAACACCGTCGTCGCGAGGATCAGCGCCATCACCGCCACCACCGGAATCAGCACCTTGATGCGGAAATTAGCCTCCAGAAATTTTCTGAGCGGTTGCATTGTTCAAATCTTTGGCAGGTTTTTGATGCCGAGCGTGAAATTTACGTTCACTTCCCCATTCGTCGGCACGGTGATTTCCTGAACGTCAGCGGGCAGGCGTTCGTGCCACGCCTTTAATTTGTATTTGCCCGGCGGGATGTTCTTAATCTTGTAATTGCCGTTCGAATCGGTCGCGGCGAAATACGGGTTCGACATCACGAGCACGATACAGTGCATGTTAGCATGAATGGAACAGAAAACATCCACCTTGCCCGGCTGGCCAAAAGTCACGTGTTTGTCTGGCGGATTGCCTTCATATAGCCCGAGGTCAAACGAGGCGGCGTCGGACATGGAAAAAACATTGTGGAAAATTTCATCGTTATTCGGCCATTCGACCGTGGTTCCAGCGAGCACCGGCAACACATGCGGGTAAAACTCCGCGCGATGTTGCGCGACCTTGCTGGTGGTAACGGCGGCCAAGTTCGTCGTCTCAACAGCATTGGTAAGCGTCAAGTCATCCACATAGACGATAAAATCTTTCAGGGCAGAATAATCTACCGGCTGCACGAAGCTGTATTTATGGCTGGCATACGCGCCGCCATCGCCGCCGCCGCCCGTGCCAGCCTTGCCTTCGGCGTGAACCGTTCCCGTGATCGTGCCGCCGCAGGCTGGCTGCAGTGCGAGTTGCGCGGCGCAGGCCAGGCTGATGGCCGCATCGCGTAAGGCGTAACGGATGCGCGTGCTCGGACGATGCTGGCGCAGATGCGAGGAGCGTGAACGAAAATCCGCCAGCGCCTGCCAACGCGCGAGCTGCACGGCATGGTCTTCTGCCGCCGGCGCAGCGGGGGCATTACCCGTCTCATCGGTGGGGTTGCGTAAAATTTTTGATTTCATGCGCGTCAAAATTTGAACGCTGCCTCGGTGCCGAAGAAATCTTCATGCTGGCGATGCCCGCCGCCGACTTCTGTGCCCCGTTCAACGGAGTATTCCGCCTTGATGAGCAGCCGGTTGCTAAAACGATATCCGCCGCCGAACGAGAACCGCCATAGGCTTGTGGCCTGTGTGCCAAAAAAGGAATTATTAAAATCACCAAAGCCCACGAGCGGATAACCGTTCGGCGCGAGCAGTTGGCTGAAGCGCGAGGCGACGTAAAATTTGTGCGGCAATTTTTGTTCGGCCTCGATGGAGTAGTAATAGATGTCGCGGGAATTATTTGCCGTCGGGTCATTATCGCCGTAGCTCACATAACCGCCAAACGCGCTCAAGTGTCCGGTCTTCCAACGTGCCGTGATGTCGCCTTCTATAGCGTTCGCGTGAAACTTCGTGGTGGCGGAGGAGCCGATAGAGCGGAACCAGCCGTTGCCAAACCAGATGGCGGAGAGAAAATCTTTTTGCGCGTTCAGGTCGCCGGTGCGCATACCGCTCACGCTGAAATGCCAGTTGGCGTTGGGGTCGAAACTGACGCGCCCCATCACGGATTTGTCGCCATCATAATCTTGCACGCCGCTCACGCCGCCGTTCTGCACGGCCACGACGTAGGAAAATTTCCCGAGTTTGCCGTAAAGTTCAATACCCGGATCTATGCCCCAGAAATCTGACAGCGAATGAGAGATGAGCGGATTTTCCATCGCATAGCGCTTCGTGTATTCCTCGCCGAACGGGCAATTGATGCGACCCGCGCGGATGTTCGCCTGACCGTTTTTGCCCCAAAGCTGGGACACATCCTCAAAATCGAGATACAGTTCGCCGAGTTCGGTGGACAGTCCCGGCTGCTCGCGAATGGCCACGTCCAACTCGCCGACAAAATAAACGCTCTCCCAGATCGGAGCCTCGATAAAAACCCGCGCCTCATCCACGCGAAATTCCGAATGCGGAGCAAACCCGTCTTTACCGGTATTAAAAAAAGCCACGCCGCCTTCGCCGCTGAGATGGACACCGCCCACATTGAAGCCGGATGTTACGGGCGCAGGATTTTCGCCGGCGGCCACTGTGCGGGCGGCATTGGCAGACTCTAATTGGCCGACTTTTTTCGAGAGAGTGTCCAACGCAGTGCCTTGTTTTAGCACTTGGGATTGCAGTAGAGCGTTCTGTTCCCGCAATAAACGCAGCTCTTCCGCCGCATTTGCATCTGCGGCGGACAAGGTCATCCCCGGCAGCACGGCTGCCAAGGCGCAAAACCACACGATAATGGCTTTTCTGCTAATCATACCGGCTATTAAGCAGCCCCTGTGCCTTTTTGCCGGTTGGGCGGAACATTTTGCCCTGCCGATGGCAGCAATCTTCCCGGACGAAGTGGAAAAGAGGCCTTGAGCAGGTCAACGTAACGCGCCAGTTCGGTTGGGTTCAGCGGGGCTAAGTGCGCAGATTGCTGCCGGCCCCACTCGATGCCGAAGCGGCAGGCGCGGTGGCCGTGCCCCAGAGAAAGCCGGGGGGAAAGTTTAGTTTAGAATGTTGCCGCCGCTCATCCCGAAGATTTTCTCCTAACCGCGAACTCCATGGCAGCAAAAAACACCGACACGTTTCGGACGCTCCGCCGGGCGATGGTTACGAATGACGGTTCCTCCGGATGCAGCGCGGTGCATCCAGTGCCGTCGTGGCTTGCGTGGCGGAGCCGCCCCAATCAGTAACCGCGCAGTCGGAAGAAACGCTGCGGTTCGGTCGGGATAAACAGGTCCGTGGAAGCCGTGGGAATGACGAGAGCATTGGTGCCGTTGGTGTTGCTGATGGTCCCGGACAGCGTCGTCCACGAATTTGAAATTTCCAGCGCGGTGGTGGTCTCCAAGATGGTCGGGTTGAGCGGGGCCGCCCAATTCAGAACGGCGTTGCCGCTGCCGGGTGCGATGGAGAGC
>CAINDH010000058.1 GCA_903847285.1 uncultured Verrucomicrobia subdivision 3 bacterium
AAAAAGTTGTGAGCCCGGCTCAGCGCCGGGCATTGGCACACGAGGTGGTAGACAAGAAACTGTGTTCCCAACGCAAGGCCTGCCAGTTTCTGAAGCTGGCACGGTCGACGTTCAATTACCATGGCCGACCACCAACCCCACCCAAACGCTCGCGTAAGACATCGCCCCGTCCACATCGAGAAAGATTTTGCGGCCAGCATCGGCGGCGGGCAGTTCGAGATGTTTGCGATACCACGCCACGCCCCACCACGGCAGCTTGCCGGTTTCACCGGGATAGTCCTGCTGGAACGGACCTTCGATGCCCCAATCATGCGGCAGATTCAGCAACCGCCATTGGCTGTCGTTCAAATCTGATTGGGCGAAAGAAATATTTACCGTCGGTTCACCGTCAGGTCGCACGGCAGGCGCGTTGGTCGTGAACGCATTTCCCGTCGGCAAAATCCACGGACGCAGCGTGGAGTAATTTAAATTCGTGCCCGCCTCTGCCGTATCGTCTTTGGTAAAACGCCAGCCTTTGTTCAAGGAAACACGTTCGCGCGGTGCGTTGGTTTGTGCGATGCACGCGGCGGTGACAAGGGCAACCAGAGTGATGATGGATAGTTTTTTCATTTCAATTTTTCTCAATAACACCGCACTTCATAAATGGCCGCCGAAGGATCGCCGTTCGTCGCGGTGACGACGATACGAAGTTTTTCGGCTGTCAAAATTTCGGCAAATTGATGGCGGCGCAGACGTTGGTAATTATCTTTTACTTCGGCCACGCGCTGCCATTTTCCATTCGCAAAAACTTCAAGGGCATAATCGCGCGGACATTGCGGGTCGCGGTAGAACGGGGCGTAGGCGTGATATTCGCGGATGAGATGGCCAGGAAACACGAGTTGCACTTCGGAAATTTTCTGTGGCTTGGGCCAAGTCAGTTCCAACCACTGCGGCAGCGGTTGCGTCGCGTCGGAAATCCACAGGTTCGTCGCGCGATGCGGGCGCGTGACGCCGGACAACACTTGCGCGGCGGCAAAAGATTTCTGCGGCGGCGAAATGCGGTAGGCCAGGGTGTGGCCGTTGCCGAAGCGGCGCATCCGGTTTGGCGAGATCGCATACATCGCCATGTGGCCGGGAATGATTTTCTGCGACGCGTGCCACGAGAGATGCTTGTTGGCCATCACGTCGAGCCGCAGAAAACTTCCCGGCGCAACGGTCGCGGGCAAATCTAAGTTCAGCGTCCACTTCACCCACACATTTTTTCCAGGCGGCACGGAAAGTTTTCCGTTCGCGAGCGGTGCGCCGGGTTCGGCACGGTAATCCCAGATGTGTTCCGCCGCGAAAAGTTGAACCTCCAAAATTTCTGCCGTGGCAGAATTGTTCGACAGACAGAGTTCGAGGCTGTTGATGTTTCCACCGCTCGTCGCAATGAGTTGGCCGCGCCGGGTTTCCAGTTTCTCGATGCCGTATTGCGGTTGGTCGCGCCAGATTTTAAGGCCCTCGTGAAAGCCAATTGTTTCGGCCGCAACGCCGTGAACAGCAAGTTCACTGCTCGCGGAAACTTTTGCTGAACGCGCCAAATCTTTTCCATCCGCGCTGGAATAGTTCGGCAGAAAGCAGCCGTTCGCCAGCAGCCGTTGCTGAATTTCGCCGATGTCCTGCGCGACAAGTTCATCAAAACCGTGTCCGCGCTCCAAGCCCACCGCCGCTGCGATGCCCGCCGCCTCGCCCATCAACGCCGTGGTGCCCATCACGCGCACCGTGCCGAGCGCGGCGTGCGTGACGCTCACGTTGCGACCGGCCATCATCAAGTTATCACAGTCCTTCGCGAGCAATATGCGCAGCGGCACGCCGTAAGGTCCGCAATACGACATCGCGGAATAATCGCTGAATGTGTCGTATTCGTTTTCGTGGCCACCGGCAGCGGCGGACGGCTCGGAAGTTTTCGCGAGCAAACCGCCGGGCGTGTGCAAATCCACAAACCAGCCACCGAACGCGATTTCATCCGGGAACACAGTTTTGTTCAGCACATCCTGCTCAGTCATGAAGTAACGCCCGAGAATCCGGCGGCTTTCGCGTTTGCCGGGGACTTGGCCAATCCAGTCGAGCGCGTAATTTTTCACGCGGTCTTTCATCTTCGGATCGCGATTTTTCATCCAGTCCCAGACGCCGAGTGCGTGGCGCGTGAGTTCGTGGCGGATTTTTTCCGCGTCGTGAATCGTGTGGTGCGGCACGCCGATTTCCAGCCACCAAAAACCGCCGCGTTCGTCCTTCGGCAGGCGGCCTTGATTGTAAAAATAACTCGCATCCTCGTGCTTCACCGTCCAGTCCGGCGCGGTGAATGGCATCGGCTTGCCCATGTCGCGGCAAAGAAAATGAATCGAGTTGCCCATCGTGTCGCTGCTCGCTTTGGCGGGCGCGTGCGGCTCGTTGAATTCGGCGCGACCTTCGGAGCCCATGCGCCATTGGCAACCCGCCTTGTCAGCCACAATGCCATCACCAGTGCAATCAATAAAAGTTTTTGCTTCGAGCCGAAGTTCGGTTTCCGCGTTCTGCACCACGGCGAGAATGGCGGAAATATTTTTCTTATCGCGCATCTCCACGTCGCGAATGTCCGTGTTCAAATGCAGCGTGAGATTCGGCGTCGTTTGCGCGAGGTCGTAAAGCACCATGTCCCACACGCTGTTCGTCCAGCCGTTCTCGTAAATCTCGGCGTGATTGCGTGCGCGTTCCTCGATGAGCGCCTCGCTGATGATGCCCGTCTCGCGCGCATACGCGTGAAACGCCGCCGCGCCGTGCGGCGTGACGCCAACTTCGGACGAACTGTTGCCGCCGAGGACGGGACGATTGTGAACTAGACAGGTGTTAGCACCATTGCGCGCCGCCGCCACCGCCGCGCAAAAGCCAGCGAGTCCGCCACCGCAGACGACAATGTCGTAATTTTCATTAACGGTTTTCATGGAAATTAATTTTTTGGAAACGCATCGCCGCAGCGTTTGCGTCGTGGCGCTCCAAGTGCGAATAATTTGCTACGAACTGGCGGGGCAAAAAAGTCCAGATTGCGGATTTTTTTGTAGAAAAAGCGTAGTCTGACTCACGCTCCCCGAACGTAAAAATTTCGATGCCACTTCGAAAACAGCGAAATAGGCGAACCGTTTACTGTCGGTTTGTAATTATTTCTTTTCCGTGCTGAGTGCCTGCAGCCATTTCAGATCCCCGGCGGGCGTTCCTTCCGGCACAAAATTTCCCGTCGGCCCGCCCGGCAAGCCATAGGTCAACACCGCGCTGTCCGTCCATTTTTTTATTTGGGCATGACCGTCCGCAAAGGAAATGCCCCCGGCACGATTGTGGTAGGAGGCGGGGATGTCAACCCAGGTGGTCGGGTAGCCGAACGGATCGCACATGAACCAGCCGTCATTAATGGTTCCAGGCGATTCGTCAATCGTCACGAACGTGTTCACCGGCGAGCGGATGTCGGTTTGCTTTTTGTAGGTGCGCGCCACGCCGCCGCCGAAGTAACCGGCCGAGTTTGGTAACGGATTAAACCAGCCGTTCATAGAAATGCTGCGCGTGGTGGCAACCTTGATGCCGTTTATTCCCGGCTGGGTTTTGACATCGGCTGGACACTTGTAAAGTGCCAAGCTTTTCAAATATGAATACATCGAACCTGCTTTGACCAAAGCTGGATCGGTGGACGCCGTTCCTCCCGAACTCATGTCACCATGCACCCAATTGCCGTTATTGATGTTCGCATCCGAGAGCGATGTGGCGGTGTCCGGGATTCCGCCCGTCGGCGCAATGCGGTCGTCGCTATCGCCGGAATAAATCAGCCAACCAATCTGCATTTGCCGGAGATTGTTCACGCATTTGATGCCTTGAGCCTTTTGCTTGGCCTTGCCTAAAGCCGGCAACAGCATCGCGGCCAAGATGGCAATGATGGCGATCACCACCAATAACTCGATCAACGTGAAACCGTCCCGATGGCTTTGTTTTTTCATGTTAGTTTTCATTAAAAAGAGGAGGCGGCCAACCCATAGCCGCCTCCTCACCCCAATCCGACAGTTGTTCCATGTCGTCTGCCGCCACCCAACCGGCGGCAAATTTTAATTAAATATTTTAGCCGTTAAAAATTTTGGGTCGCCGGCTCAATTAAATTTCAAAGGCTGGCTGCGGTCACTGAACGCTGCAGCCAGTCGAATCCAACTCATTGCTTCACGCGGAAGAAGACGCTGCCCGCTAACGGGTTGATTGTGATCGTCACTGGACTGCTGCCGGGATAATTCACCCAGTTTGTGCCGAGGCCGATGGAGAGGCTGTTCGTCTGCGCCTGCAACGTGCCGCCGCCGGTCCACGAGAATTGGATTTGGTTACCGCCGAGGCTCACAACGTTCAGTGTCGGCGGCGCGGACGGCGCGACCAGCAACACACCAGTGCCAGTGATGAAGGGCGCACCCGTGGTCGCATCATAAACTCCGGCGGGCTGGTTCGTGCCGTTGAGCACGAGCGCGGCCACGGTGTTGGTTTCCGCAAAGTTCAAGTTCAGCACTGCGCCACTGGCGATGCTGATCGTCGAACTGCTGGCGAGCGAGGCCACGTCGAGGTTGAGCGTGCCGGCGTTGACCGTCGTGTTGCCGGTGTAGGAATTGGAAACCGTGAGCGACGCACTTGAAGTGCCGTTCTTGGTGAGTGATCCGGAACCACTGATTTGCCCATCGAAGTAGAGGTTGCCGCCGCTGGCATCCAATGTCGCCGCGCCGTTCAAAGTGACCGGCCCGGCCCAGTGATTGGCAGCAACGCCCACCACACCGAGCACAGTCGAACCACCGTTCAACACCATCGTCCATTGTCCGGCGTTTTGTAACGACCAAAATCTTAGCGTGCCACCGTTGTTGACCGTAAGTGTGTTGGCCGACGAACCACCCAAATCAGTTTGCGTTTCAAGGCCCAGAATACCGCTGTTGATGACGATGTTGCCTGGATTATTTACCAGCGTGCCGACCAAGCTGATTTGGTTCACGCCAACTTTTGTCAACGTGTTGGTGCTCTGCATGTCGAGCACAGGCGAGTTGTTGCGCATATCCCAACGCTGGTTGCCGCCGATGCTGGCGTTGCCGGCCATGACGATCTGTTGCATGGCGTTGATCTGACTGGCGGTGAGGCTGCTATTGACGATGCAGCCATTGCCGCCAAATCCATTGCCGGAAATGGTGAGCACTTCGGCACCAAGATTAACTTTGTCCGCATAGAAGGCACCCGTTGCGATGTCCAGCGTGCCATTGTCGGAAATCACCGTGCCAGAAGCCGTGCTGCCGAGTGCGCCGCTCGGTTGAATATTCACAACGCCATTTGTGATCAGCGTAAGGCCGGAGTAGGTGTTGTTGTTGGTCAACAGCAACGTGCCGGTGCCGCCTTTCGTAAGCGTGGCCGCGCCAGCGATGATGCCATTGATGGTGTAGTCGTTCGTGCTGTTCACGATGATGTTGCCCGGTTGAATTGAACCACCTTGAATGTCCACAAAATTGGTGCTCGCGGTGTTGTCGAATAACACGTTGTCGCCCGAGTAGAAGAGATCAGGTGTTCCGCCATTGCTCCAATTCGTCGTGGTGACAATATCCCAGAATGTAGGCTTCAATGAATTATTCCCTTTCCATACCAGCGATGCGGGCGTGCCAGTGGCGGAGTAGTGCAATTCCGTATTTAAATTGGCGTAAGAGAATATACCACCGCGCAGGTTCGCCGCGCGAAAATTGGCCACGCTGCCAGTGAAGCCACCCGTGGCGGTCAGCACCAGAACGTCTGCATTGTTCGCCGGTATCGCGGTGAAAGTGACGTTGACCGGAGAGCCGGCCACAGTTACAGCACCGGCGGTGAAACTACCGGGCGTGCTCGGATCAACTGATAAGCCCGCGCCAGCGTTCAACGTCAAGGAACCCGTCGTCGTGCCTTCGCCACCCAAACTGCCGCCGCTGTTCACCGTGATGGCCGTGGTCATTGGATTTGCAGAAGCGAGATTCAGCACGCCACCGTTGATAGTCGTGGTGCCGGTGTAAGTCAGGTTGTTGCCCGAAAGCGTCTGCGTGCCCGCACCGGTTTTGACGACGGAGAGCGAACCGCTGCCATTCATGATATCTCCTGACTCTGAAAAACCAGCAAGAGCACCGGAATAAATCGTCAGGGTGCTTGCGCCGCTCGCACCGTTTGTAATGGTGCCCGGAGTTCCACTGTTATTGATTCCGGCGAAGGACTGACTGAAGCCGTTCAAATCAATCGAGCCCAGACCAATCTGAAGTGAATTGGTCGAAAGCGCATTGTTCGCGCCTAGTCGAATGAGGCTGGTCACATCGCCAAAAGTAAGCGTGCTGGCGTAAGTTCCGCTGCCGGCCATCGTGAGGACGCCGCCGATTCCCGGACGCAGCAGCAAGCTGTAGCCGCTGCCGTTGTCCGTGACCGCGCCGGCGACCGTGAGATTGCCGTTGTCTTCTGTGCCGATGCGCGTTTGATTCGCAGCAATGGCGACCGGGCCAGCCCAGATATTGGTGCCGCTAACAGTCGCCGCACCGCGCAATGCGCCACGCGAGCCGCCAACGCCCGTGCCGCTGATGGTCACAGATTTTCCGCTGACGCGAATGCCCGCACCGCCGTTGGTGCCGATTTCCAAAGTGCTCGATGAACCGGAAACCGTCGCGCCCACAGCCGTCGAACCGAGAGCATTCGAGTGATTCACCCACAAAGTGCCGTTGGTAACCGTAATCGGACCGGAGAACGTGTTGCTCGTGCTGATGAATAATCCGGCGCTGCCGCCCTTCACCAGACCGAGCGCGATGTTGCCAACGACGCTGCCTGTGCCGGTGAAATTATAGTCACCCGCATTGTTGATGACTTTGATGGAGTTTGGCCGCACCGAGCTAGCGAGTAAGACATCGCCGCCGCCGAGCGTGTCATCAAAGATGACGTTGTCGGAATTGAGCGCGTTGTATTCTTGATACGTCCCGGTGCCAGAATTCCAGTTCGCCGCGCCGTTGGTCTTCCAGAGATTATCCACGGAAGCGGTCCACGTCAGATTCAGAATCGAGCCGGTGGTGATGTGCAAAATGAGGGACGAGCCGGTGTCCTGCAACGTCGCCGTCGCGCCCGATGGAAGTGTGCCGAGCACGAACGAACCGCCGCCACTCTTCGTGTTGTAGGTCAACAGCGTGAGGTCGGTGACAGGAAAGCCCGAGCCAACGACATTGACCGTGACCGTGCCGCTGATATTAAGATTGTTCACACTCATGACCGTTGAGGTGTAGCCATCAAACGAGCCGTAGTCGAATTGCAGTGTCGCATTGGTCACGGAAACGGGATCAACCGACCAGTTGCTATCGTTCGGCGAAAGACTGAACGTGCTGCCAGACGCCAGCACCAGCGATGAACTGCTGCTGGGAAGCGACATCGTCATCGTGCCCTGGCTCACTTTGGTCGGGCCGGTGAAAGAATTCGCCCCGGCCAAAGTCAATGTGCCCAAGCCGAGTTTAGTCACACCGCCGTCAGCAGCGGCGTCACCCGCGATGACACTGTGCGCCAGTGATGCGAGGACGGTGATGTTGAACCCGGTCGTGTCAAAAATCGCGCCGCCGTTGCGGACATTCGCCTGCGTCAGCGCGGGAATGAAAGCCGTGCTGTTTGCGCGTGGCTTGATAGTGCCGCCATTAAAATTGTTCGTGACGACAGGACCAGCAATGATGTTCGCGGTCATGTTGCTAAAGATTGTTGTGCCGCCGTTGAAGTTGATGGTGCTGCGTTGGGAGTTGATGGAAATGGTCGCCATCGTGGCCGAGCCGCTGTTCACATTTAAATCTGACTCGCGACCTGGTCCGCCACCAAGTCCAAGGTTGAAAAGAAAACTACCTGAGACAAACGTGCCGCCGCTAATGTTGAGAATGCCCACGTTGTTATCGCTGTTCCCCACGACGTCACCGGTGCTGCCGTTGGCGCTGATGAACGTGCCGCCAGTGATGTTCATCGTGCCACTGCCGTTCGCACCGCTGGCAACGACCAAACCGCGGACTGCGGAGGAACCATAAGTCGTGGTCCCTTCACCCGCATCGTAGGTCATCGGAGTGAATCCGATGTTGTTCACCTCCAGGCGATGGGCGGCGGTGATGTTGGTCGGCGCAATCGCGCCCGCCAGCCAGTTGCCGGCATTGCCCCAAGTTGCATTGTTCGTGCCACGCCAGGTATAGGTGGTGGCCTGAGCGGTAATGGCGGCAGT
This sequence comes from uncultured Verrucomicrobia subdivision 3 bacterium, assembly GCA_903847285.1. The sequence goes on from CAINDH010000058.1 coordinate 8,231, forward strand.
CATGCCGCAAACAGCCAAGAACATCGCCTTGGCCACGGTGTTAGTAATCAGTTTCATTCGAGTTAGTTGGGTTACGTTTTAGAATCAATTTTTTCAGGATCCACAAAATCACGATACCTCGGCCTGATTTTTCGACGACATCCACAAACATCGCGGCAAATGGTATTAGGTGATACTTTACAATAAATTTAAACGGAGCATCGGAATAGAGTGGTTTGCGCTTTTTTTCCTAGTGTTTGCGAACCACCAGATTTTTGCCTCTCAAAGGTAGATTTGGAAAAAATTCAAGGCGACAATCTGGCGATAACCGGTTAGCTTTTTTAGCGGAATTCACGTGAGAACAAAAACTGCATCCCAGCCTGCGTCAGGGCGCATTCCCCGCGTCGCCATTCTGATTGACACTTCCACCGACTGGTCCCGGCGGGTCATCGTTGGCATCCGGCAATACATCCGCACGCATGACTTTTGGCATGTCTTCATTGAGCCTCGCGGCGTGGATGAGGGGCTTGAACTGCCGGCTGGCTGGGAGGGTGACGGCGTCATCGCACGGATCGTCAATGTTGAAATGGCACGCAAGCTGGCACAGAAGGCGCGGGGAATTCCGGTTGTTAACGTATCAGCCATCCAGCTTCCCGGCGCGCCGGTTTTCCCACGCGTTAACTCGGACGTGGCCGGGTCGGCAAAGCTGGCGGTGAATTATTTTCTCGAACGCGGCTTCCGCAATTTTGCGTATTTGAGCCTGCGTGGACTGGAATACGCCTCGCGCCAGCAAATCGCTTTTGCCGAAGCGGTGGCCAAAACCGGCGGCAGGTATTTTGTGCGCGCCATCAAGACCCATGATGGCGCCCAGACTCCAGATTGGAACCTACAGATCGGCGAACTAGCCGCGTGGCTCAAGACATTGCCCAAGCCGATGGCGATCCTCATCTGGAGCGGCGGGCGGGAAATTATCCACGCCTGCGATGCGGCTGGATTGAGGGTTCCGGAGGAAGTGGCGCTGCTAAGCGGCTCCGATGATTTTCTTTGCGACATGTCACGCGTTCCCATTTCCGCCGTGCAGTCGGCTTGTGAAACTATCGGCAGCGAAGCTGCGGCACTATTGAACCGCCTCATGATTGGTGGCCGCCCGCCGAAGCAACCGCTTCTCATCCCGCCGCTGCGCGTCATCACCCGGCAATCCACCGATACCTTGGCGATTACGAACCCACATCTGGCCAAGGCGCTCGCCTATATCCGCGAAAATGCAGCGCGCAACATCAATGTGCAAAGCATCGCCCGTCACGCAGGTATCTCACGAAGGTTGCTGGAAAAGCGTTTCAAAGCCAGCCTTGGTCGAACGCCCGCCGAGCACATCCGTTTTACTCAACTCGATCGCGCCAAACAGCTCCTGATGGACACGAACCTCAACATCGAACGGGTTTCGGAAATCGCCGGCTTCGGATCGCCTGATCACATGGCTTTTCTCTTCCGAAAAAAGTTTAGCATCACGCCGTTGAAATTTCGCAAGGAAGTTCGAGGCTCGATTCGTTCGCCAAATGCCGTGAGCCCTGCCGGCAAGCTGAAGACCTAAAATTAAACCGCTTCACACGGCCGCCGGTTTTTTCCGCAACCGCCAGATCAACAGCAACGCCACCGGATGCACGAACGCCATCGTGTAAAAACATTCGTCGTAGGAGCGGTTCGCGATGAACCACGCCACGAGTTTGTTCATGAAAATTCCACCCAGAACGCTGCCGCACGCGATGACGCCGAACGCCGTGCCGAGAATTCGTTTCGGCGTGATGTCCACGACGAGCGACGTGAGGTTCGCCAGCCACGCCGTGTGCGCGTAGGCCACGACCATACCGATGGCGATGACGGTCGCGAGAGTCGGCGCATACGGCACGGCAAACGACAATGGCACAAGGCACGCGCTAACGGCCATAATTTTCAAACGCGAGGCTGGTGGCGTGCTGCCGCGTTTGATGAGATGCCCGGCCAGAATTCCGCTCAACAAAAAACCGATGTCCGCTGCGAGAAAAACAATCCACATGATGGACAAGCCTTTTTGATCCACGCCGCGCACGGTGTGCAAATACTTCGGCATCCAGAATTGATAAAAATACCAGACCGGATCGGTGAGCATCCGCGCGAGCATGAGTTGCCATACGAACGGCTCGCGGAAAATCGCTGCCCAGCGCGACCACTCGGATTCATTTTTCTCCTCCGCCGTCTGCACCACTGGCGCGATGGACGCGGCGAGATAATTTTTTTCCCGATCAGTGATACGCGGATGTTCCTGCGGACGCTGATACAGCCACAGCCAGAAAATCAACCACAGACCCGCCAGCACCGGCGATACTGCGAACACCCAGCGCCAGCCGTAGTGGACGGCGATGACGGAAACGAGAATCGGCGCAATCGTCGCGCCAATCGCTCCGTCAATGCTGTAGAGGCCAATGGCCACGCCGCGTTCGGCGGGCGGAAACCATTCTGCAACGGCCTTCGGCGACGCTGTGAATCCACCGGCCTCCCCCAGCCCGAGCATGAAACGAAACGCCGAGAGCGACCGCACCGATTGCGCAAGGCCCGTCAGCGCATTCGAGATAGACCACCATGCGACGAAGATCGCGAGGCTCACGCGCACGCCAAGCTTGTCCACGATGCGACCGGACAGCAGATACGCAATCGTGTAGGCGATGAGAAAAAAATTGATGACCGATGCGTATTGATCGTCAGAGATGTCGAGGTCTTTCTGAATCGTCGGCGCGAGCAGGCCGAGCACGCTGCGGTCAATGTAGTTCAGCACCGCCGCCAGAAAGAGGGCGAAGGCAATCCACCAGCGCAGGTATGGAACTTTCAGTGTCACGATAAATTATTGCTGCTCCCAAAATTCCCACGTCAGGTCGCCGAGCTTGGGCGAAATGGTGTCGCCACGCAACGTGCCGATTTCAACGCCCATGAAATTTTCTCCCGCCATGTCCGGTGTGTAGCGAAAACCTTTGA
>CAINDH010000059.1 GCA_903847285.1 uncultured Verrucomicrobia subdivision 3 bacterium
AAAAATCTCGGTGATTACCCTATCGGTATCTGTCATTGTGCTGCTTTCGATTTCCGTCGCGGTTTGGCAGACGCGTAAACGCAGTCCATATCTGATCGTCGGTTGGTTGTGGTTCTTGGGGATGCTGGTGCCAGTCATCGGCCTCGTGCAGGTGGGCGAACAGGCGCTGGCCGACCGTTACACCTATTTTTCCGCGACGGGAATTTTCCTTGGTCTCACCTTTGGCGTTGTTGATCTGGCAAAACGTTTTCAACTTCCGAAAATGATTTTGCCCGCAGCGGCCATCGCCGTGCTCGGGGCGTGTCTGGCTTTGACGAATCGTCAACTCGGTTTCTGGGAGAATAGTGAGTTGCTTTTCCGACACGCGCTCGCCGTGACAGCCGACAACGACACCGCGCGGCTGAATCTCGGTTCGGCGCTTGAAGCGAAAGGCGATTTGGAAGGCGCACTGGTTCAATATCGCGCCACCATCCGGCTGAATCAAAAGTCGTATCAAGCTTACAGCAACCTTGGCAAAATCCTCCTCGCGCAAGGCAAGCCCGGCGAAGCGCTTGACTATTGCCTCCAGTCCGTGCAGGCGAATCCCGGTCGCGCCACGCTCCGCAACAATCTCGGCATCGTGCTCTCGGAACTTGGGCGCTACGATGATGCATTGGGCGAATTCGCCAACGCGGTGAAACTGGATTCCACTTACGCGCCGCCACGTTTTCAAACCGGAAAAGTCCTGCTCAAACAGGGACGCGATGCGGAAGCGTTGCCGCATTTCCAAGCCGCGTTGCAAATCGAGCCGAACAATCTGGCGATGTTGATTTTTGTAGCGCGATTGCTGGCGGCGGATGAAAACGCGGCGGCACGCAACGGTAGCCAAGCTTTGGCGCTCGCCGTCCAGGCCAATCACTTGACGCCGCGACCACAACCGGTGGCGCTCGATACCTTGGCGATGGCGTTCGCTGAAACGGGAGATTTTGAGCAGGCGGTAAAATGGCAGCAGCAGGCCGTCAGTCTGGCCGATGCCGCAGGTCAGCAGGAAGACATCACCACTATGCGGCAACGGCTGGAGCTTTACCGAAACTATCAGCCTTGGCGGGAATCCTTCAGTGCGGCCAATAAGCCTTGAAGCGTCCGCCTCACTTGCGGCTTTTGCAAAACGGCTACCATCGAAAATTTTTCTCCCAACCACGGCAGTGAAAAGATTCTTTTCGCTTCAAAATATTCCGCCAACAAGTTTGGATTGTTTTTCGAAGCCGCATCCGGTTTGGGTGGCGACATCAGAACTATCCGCGCCGTTTTCATCGCCTCTGGTGGCAAAGCTTCAAGCGTAAGTAAGAGTTGATTCACCACTCCGAGCTTGTTGGTCGCAACGATGATGGGCGTCGCGCGCAGGGCAACGATCAAGTCGCGCGAATCGAATTTTTCACCGAGCGGACTCAACAGGCCACCCGCTCCTTCCACTAAGATCACGTCAAAACGCTTTTGCACTTTGCGGATGTGCGTGAGCGTTTGCGGCAGGGTCACGCGCCGTTTTTCCCGCCGCGCGGCAAGAACGGGCGCGATGGGCGCACAGAAATGCCACGGATTGATCTCATCCAGCGTCAGCGTGCCGTCCATGGCGGCGTGCAAGGCGCGCGCATCGGCGCGACCGCCGGAGCAG
>CAINDH010000060.1 GCA_903847285.1 uncultured Verrucomicrobia subdivision 3 bacterium
GGCACGTAACTGATTTTGCTCAACGCGGGAATAAGCCAGGTGCTGAACACCAACACGCCGCAGACCGCGCTCATGCCGCCAATGCCAGCGACCGTGCCGACGGATTTTCCGGAAAAGAAGTCGCTCGGCAGGGTTTGAATGTTATTGATCATCACCTGAAATCCGCAGAGCACGAGCGCCATCGCCAGCACAGCGAGCCACGGCTGCGCGGCGAACGCGGCCATGATGAATCCGGGAATCGTCAGAACACCGCCGATGATGACCGCGCGTTTACGGGCGCGATCCACGGTCCAGCCCTGACGTATTTTATGGCCGGAATACCAGCCGCCCGCGAGGCTGCCAATTGCCGCGCCGAGATACGGCACCCACGCGAACATCCCGATCTGTTTCACATCAAAACCGAATCGGTCGGCGAGATAAATGGGAAGCCAGTTGATGAACAGCCACCAGATCGGATCGAGAAAAAAACGCGCGGTGATAATTGCCCAGGTTTGTTTGAACCGCAGCGCGGCAGCCCACGGCATCGCGGGTGCAGCTTGCGCGGTTAGTTCGACCGAAGTTCCATCGAGAATGTAGTTTCGTTCTTCCGCAGAAAGCCACGGATGTTTTTCCGGCGTGGAACGCGCCAGAAACCACCACGGAATGATCCAGATGAATCCGAGTCCACCGACGATGATAAACGTTGCGCGCCAGCCGAACGCGAGAAACAGCCATGCAATCAAGGGCGCGGAGACGACGGCTCCGAGCGACGCACCAGCATTGAAGATGCCTTGTGCGAGCGCGCGTTCGTGGCGAGGAAACCATTCGGCCACGGCCTTGGTTGCGCCCGGCCAGTTGCCAGCTTCGCTGAAACCGAGCAGACCGCGCACAGCGGAGAGGCTCATCAAGCTGCGCGCAAGGCCATGCGCCATGCACGCGGAAGACCACACGACAATCGTCACCACGAAACCAATGCGCGTGCCGACGCGGTCAAAGAACCGGCCGGACACCGCCTGACCTATGGCGTAGAACATCATGAACGTCGCAATGATCGAGGCGTAGGCGTCTTTGGAAAGATTCGTGTCCTTGGAGATCGCCGGCCACATCACCGCGAGCGACGCGCGGTCAATGTAGTTGATGATGGTGGCGAGACCGATGAGTCCGATGATGAGCCAGCGCAGATTAAAACGTATCCCCGCACCATTCGCGGGACGTTGTTCGGAAGCGCTCATTCAATTCGGAGAAATCAGGTGGCGGGAACAAAATCCTCGCGCATGGGCGTGAAGAAATCGATCAGGATGGAATCTTCGTGAGCGTCGACGCCGTGAACGATATTCGCAGGAATGTAATAAAAATCTCCGGCACGTAGCATCTTCGATTCAGCTCCGATGTGAACCGTCAACGATCCCTTCTCGATGTAGGTGATCTGCAGATGCGGATGATGATGCAACGCGCCGACTGAGCCGCGCTTAAACTCGGCATAGACTGCCATGATTTGATCGCCATAGGCCATCACCTTGCGGCGCACGCCACCGCCCTTGTCTTCCCAGTCAATCTTTTGAAACTCGATGTGGAGCTGCTCTTTTTTTACGAACATAAATCGGCAAATTATTTTTTGACCAGCGCCGCGTCGCCTTCCCAAGTAAACGTTTCCTCACTAATTTTAATACTGTGTTTTTTCGCGCGGTCAGACGCGCCGTTGGCGATCATCAGCGTCCACTCCAATTTCTTTTTGCCAGTGACGCGCACGACAGTTCCTTCGTCGGTGGACGCGAGCACGGTCACAGTGCGAAGATTAGATTCGCCGCCGGAAGTGGATTCGCGCATGCCGTCCCAGCGGCCGTGCGGCTCGATGGCCGAGGCGAACACGTGCGACTTGGCATCCTGGCGCAGCATGAACGCGGGTTCGTTGCGCAGGTTGAATTCAGGATCGTTCGCACCGATGCGGGTGAACAGCACGTGGGTGGAATCATCGGCTGCCGTCGTGATCGTGTAGTAAAGCTCGCCGGACAACCAAGTGAATGAGACCGTTCCAACGGCTTGTCCTTCGGCTTCGAGCCACAAATGTTGATAGCCGTCTTTTTCGCCAAGCGGATGACGCTCGCTGACATAATTCGTCAGTTTCATATTCACATCTATGAATTGGCCGAGGAAATAAAACGGATAGTCGTAACGATGCGGTTTTTCCGAGTTCAGGCGGAACACATCCATGACCACGGGATGTTCGAGGCGCGCGTCGCGGATCATCGCAACGGTGCGTTGCAGCGCCACGCCGGGAACGGCGGTGGTGTCGGTCGCGCTCATGATTTGAAAATCAGGATCGTGCGTGTCAAAAAACTGCCGGTCGGAATGATTCGTATTGGCTGTGGCAAATTTGCCGCGATAGTCCGAGAGACCGTCCACCGCGACCGTGTTGTGCGCAATGGTTTGCCGAGCGAAAGTGTCGTTCTCCTTGAGGTAACGTCCGCCAAATTTCTGCTCGATGTTCACGAAGCGCGCCGAGCCGTAGTCAGGAAGAATTTCGCGGCTTTGATTGTAGTAGAGCAATGCGAGCTTGTCGTAGTGGCCGTGGTCCATGCCGAAGGAGGTGTATTTCATCACTGCGGCAGAATCGTTCGCGCCCGCGCCAGAACGCAAAATTCCAAGACCGCCACCAGAACCTTGCGGGCCATCAGTGAACTCGGTGCTGGCGAAGGGAAATGCCGGCTGTTCCGGCGTCGTCGCGAGCGCTTGCGCAACGGCCAGCCCGGCAGCATCAAGCGAAACGTGGTCCTGCAGACGCGCCACCGAGAGCAAGCGGGCGTCCTGTCCGTATTTGGAGTAGGCGTGATCCAGTGCGAAGACCGTGCCGAGATTGTAAAACGACATCTCCTTCATCGCGTCGTTGATCGGGAAATACGCTCCGTTGTAAGTCTGCTGGATCAGGGCGTAGAGTGATTTGCGCAACAGTTCGTCGCGCCGCTCGAAGATTTTCAACTCGGGCTGGTTGTTCTGGATGACGGTGGCGAACAGGAAAAACGGTATCAGCGCGTAGCGGGAATAGTAAGGGCCTTCGCAGTAATAACCATCGGGCGAGAACAGCTCGTCCAGTTGGCGCAGATACCCGGCCGACCCATCCATCTTGGAACCATAAAGCGCTTTCTTCACAATCGTCTCGTCGCCCATCACGTATCCGATCATGCCGACTGGAGTCACCGCCCACGTGCCATGGTTGTGGATCTTATCGAACTCGCGCTTACAGTCTTCAGTGATGAATTTAACCATCGGCCGGAAAATATTTTTTTCGTATCGAGCGCGCTCCTCCGGCGTCAAAGAATCGTAAATGCAATCATAAGCCTGGCTGACCCGCGAGAGCCACACGCACTCATTGAGCGGCTGCCAGAACAAACGCCCCGGCGTGATTCCTTTCGAGGCGGGATGTTTGCCGAGTGTGGGATAAAGTTCAGCGTAGCGGTCGAGCAAATCTTTGACGAAGCCGGCGTAGCGTTTCTCGCCGGTGATTTGAAACAGAAAACCCGCCAACTGCATCTCGCCGCCGTTTTTTTCGTGACGCTGTGACGTGACGCCGGAAGCATCGAGCGGAGCGGGCACATCCAGCGGCGCGGCAAGAGCCTTCTCGACTTGCGCCTTCGCCTCACCGAATGAGGCGTCGAATAGTGGTGCATGACCCAAGCCTGATTTGATTTTCGCGACTTCGCCGGGCGTCAACATCAGGCACGGATGTTGAATCACATTGGTAGCAGCGACAGACGGTAGGACAAGCGCACTCAAGACGAGCGCGAGTAAATAAATCTTTTTCATGCGCGCGTGGCGAATCAGGCAAAGAAAATACCACCGTTGATTTCCACCGATTCGCCGTTGATGAAGGAAGATTGCGGCGACGCGAGGAACGCGGCGAGGTTAGCCACCTCTTCCGCTGTGCCTTCGCGACCGAGCGGCGTCATGCCGGCAACGCGTTGACGAACTTCCGGCTTGGTAAATGTGTCGTGAAATTTCGTGGCGATCATGCCGGGTGAAACGGTGTTCACGCGGATACGGCGTGGCGCGAGCTCCTTGGCAAGGGCACGCGAGTAATTCGCGACACCGGCTTTAGCGGCGGCGTAGGCGCTTGCTCCCGGTCCACCGCCATCGCGGCCGGCTTGCGAGGAGAAATTTACAATCGCACCACCGTCCGGCATGTGTGGCAGCACGGCTTTAGTGACGAGGAAAACGCTCTTGAGATTCAGGTCGATCACCGCGTCCCAATGTGCCTCGTCCATCTCCAAAATGGTTTTGCGCGCGATTAAGCCACCAGCGACGTTGACGAGGATGTCAATCTTACCACCGAATTTTTCCGTCGCGGCCTTCACCATCTTCGCAATGTCAGCAGCGACGAGCACATCGCCCTGCACTGCGATAGCCTTGCCATTCTTCGCTGTGATTTGCCGGAGTGTTTCTTCCGCGTCCTCTGCGTTGGAGCGGTAGTTGACGACAACGGATGCGCCCATTTCCGCGAGCCGCACGGAGATGGCACGGCCAATGTCGCGGGCTCCGCCGGTGACGAGGGCAATTTTTTGAGATAATTCAGGCATAGGTTTGTTAGACGAGTGATGCGATGGTTTAGCAGTTGTGGTTGGCCGATTCAACGATTCAAATTAACACTCTAGCAATAAAATTGCCCCTCAACTTTTCAATTGAAGGGCAAAAATTGATTCCAAATGCGCGGCCCATTCCTGCCAAATTGGTTTCAATGTTCTGTGCGATGCTTCAGAAGATATTATTGTTATCCCAAAGCTCTTGGTGAGACGGAGGGCCAATCAGCGTGTCATACAAAGCTTTGAACTTTACAGAACGGACACTGTAATCACCGTAAAGAATACCCATCGAGTTGCCAGAGCCGTGACGGAAATCCATATAGTGGGCTCCGGCGGCGTTTGGCGAGAGCAAATCGTTGCGGACACCTAGACCGCTGGACAGCGCCCAGTCTATATGACTCCGGCAGGAGTTGGTGCTGGTGCCGCCGTTCTGAACGTTAAGACATTGTGCCTCCACTATAAGAATTGTGTCGGTGACGGGCCCGTAAGAAAACTTGGCTTTCCGAGGAATTTCTTCTTGGGTGGCCTTGCCGTTGGCCGGGTTGATGCCGTTCAAAGAACCAGCAGCGGAATAGGTGTTGGATAAATCATCCGCCCCGCTCAAAATCATCGGACCGGAGTTGTTAGGGCTGCCATACTTTGCGGAAGCACAGATGAAAGCTTTGTTGGCCTGTGCCGTGAACGAACTTCCCTGCTGCTTTAGATAAGGTCCAAGCGCTTTGTGCCAGCCGATACTGGGACTGGCCGGGTTGCCAGGAATCTGATAGGTCGTGATGGGCGGAAATAATTCATTGAAGTCGCTTGTGTAAATGGCCAAGCCAATTCCCACCTGTTTCAAGTTAGAGATGCAGGAGATCTGACGGGCCTTTTCTTTGGCCTTCGCGAGTGCAGGTAAAAGCATCGCAGCAAGAATAGCTATGATGGCTATGACGACCAGAAGTTCAATCAACGTAAAACCTGTTTTGGCAATTGGTGTTTTCTTTATTTTCATATCAGTAGCAGGCGAGTTTTTTATTTTTGCCGGGAGCGCAAGCAAGCGCTCCCGGCAGTCTTAATTTTTATTGGCTCAATCGGAAAAACACCGAGGGGTTCGCCGGATTGATAGTCACCCCGACTGGACTGCTGCCGCCGCCCGGATAGTTAAACCAATTGGAATTTAGCCCTGCGCTGAGGGGGTTCGTTTGTGATTGCAGGTGAAAACTCGCATCCGTCCAATTGAAGTTCAAGACGTTTCCAGATTGGGTGAAGGACAGCGTCGGCGGCGTGGTGGTCGGCACCGCGACTTTGATCGAGCCATCCACCGGTAAGTTGTTTTGCCAGACCAGACCGGCATCCAAAGTCGGCAGGTTGACGTTGGTGAAGCCAATCGCCGGTTTACTGAACAGCTTGAACGTATCGCCCAACACGAGGTTCGTGCCGTTGTTGTTCACGTTGATGGTTCCGTCCGTGATGCTCAAGGTGCCGCTGACGACCAACATATCGTTGGTGTTCGACAAACGAACATAATTGGTGATGGCCCCAAACTCGTCAAACTGGGCCAGTGAGTTGGTAGTGTTCAATTCGAAGGAGCAAGTGACTTTGTTCATGGTAACGCCGCTGTTGACAGTTAGCGTGCCGAGGTTGCCGCCACCGCCGGGATAGAGCCGGGTTCCATCAGCAAAAACCAGCGGGCCAGACAGCGTGCCGACACCTCCCAAAATGCCCACATTGATCAAAGTCGTGCCGGTGTATGTATTCGTTCCATCCAACTGCAACTGCGTAGAATCTGGAACCGCCGAATTAGTTCCGTTCCAAGTCAGCCCACCACTACCACCGCCGCTCAAAAGATTTTGGCGGATATGGATGCTGTTCGTATTAGAACCATTCAGGGTCACACCACCACTCTTCACGAAAACGTTCGTCATGCCTTGCAGAAAGCTGCTGGAGGCAGCGTCAGGAACGTTGATTGTGGCAGCATCGAGGTTGATTTCCGTGATGGCTGTGCAATTCGAGGAAGGTGCACTGATCTGGCTAACGGTCAACTGGCTGCCGGGTTGCAAATTCAAGCGGGCGATTTTGCCGCCGCCGGCGTTATTGGTATTGGAGTAGCCCATCGTCACAACATCGGCAATCAACGTGCCACGAATGTCCGCTATGTTGGTGCTACCGGGAGCCGAGGTCGTGTCGCCAAGTCGAACGCGTCCATATCCGAAGATTGTGCCCACCGTCAGTGAACCGCCGTTGGTGATGAAGAGGCTCGCAACACCGTTCGTGATCAGGCTTTGCACGCGGAAATTGGGCGTGGTAGCACCGCTGACGGTTACGTTCGCGCCATCAATAATCATCGTCCCATCACTGATTCTGGTATCGCTGGTGAGGTTGACCCAATTCACTGTGTTGTTCAATAACCGCAGCGTGCCTGCGCCGTCTTTGGTGGAAAAGCCACCACTCGTTGATGTGAAAGGTCCGGAGAGAACTACGCCACTGGCGAAAACAATCGCTTGGTCGCCACCGCTGGCATTAACATCAAATGGTCCTGAAAGAGTCGTAAGCCCGGCACCGGCATTTCCCAGCGTGAAGCCAGCATTAATGTTCTGAATTGAAATGGCATTGGTCAAAGTGCGCGAACTTGAATCCGCAGATAAGAATCCATTGAGTTCAAAAACCACTGGACCGGTTCCCAATACATTGTTGCCACCCAAGACAATCCCGCGGCTCGCCGCAGCTCCACCAGTCACCAAGTGTGTGCCACCGGAGTAACGGCTGCCACCAGACATCGTCAAAATGCCGCCGCTCTTGTTTAACTGAATAGCCCCACCAGAACCTTCATCAATCCGTCCGCTGAATGTCCCACCATCCGTAGCCCCCGCTTGAGATTGCAGGATGACGGCCGATGGAGAACTGTTGGTAATCACGCCATTGCCATTCAGTGCACCGATGTTTTGGGAGAAGCCGTTCAAATCAAGGACGCCGTTATTCGTGAGGGTCGCGCCGCTATTGCCCGGCCCGCGGCCGATGGCGTTGGCGATAGCTGTCCGCAACGTTCCCTGCTTGATGGACGTGAAGCTCGTGTAGCTGTTGGTCGTGCCGAGGATGAACAAGCCCGGACCATCCTTGAACATGCCGCCGTTAGGATTCGCTTGAAACCCGCTGATGCCATCGTTAGTCAACGTGTAGGTCTTGGCGTTGTTGCTCACCGTAAGGCTGAACGGCGTGACGTTCGTGACGAGCGTCACAAAGTTGGTGAAACCGGTGTCATCAAATTTCACCGGCAGGCCGTTGGCAAAATTTGCCGGAACTCCCAGCGCCGTATCCACCCAGTTCGTCGTCGTCCCGATATCCCAGTTGCCCGCCAAAGTGGAATTTGTTTTTCCGACCCAGACCAAACTGGGAACCTGAGAGACGACCAGTTGAAATTGTTTCGCCGTGGTGTTGTTGGTCAGATACGCGACCACGCCCGAAGGGATGATGTTCGTCACCAAGGTGCCGCCGCCGGAAATGGGATTGTCATACTGAATCAACGGGATGGTGCCGGGCGAAAGACCGGAGCCAGTCAAAGTCACATAAATGGTGCCGTTCAAGGTCAGGTTGGTGGCATGAATTACCGGAGCCGTAGGATTTCCGGTGGATGTTGAAGAAGTCATGCCGAGCTGGAGCGAGTTAGTAGTCGTCGAAGTGATGGTCAAACTTGAAATATTCAAGGACGTGTTTGGGGCATTCATCGTGACTTGGAATGCCGCCCCATCAGCCACAGCGTAGGAGCCGCCGCCGTTGCACATACTGCGAACCCCGAGCAAGCCAGCGTTGATCACCGTCGAACCGGTGTAGGAATTGGTAGCGCCAAAAGTCGTCGCGCCCGTGCCGTTCTTGATGAGACCGCCGGTTCCCTTCAGCGCGCCGCCGGCGTGCGTGCCGGCTGTTATCGTGTTAAAATTATTTGTCCCCGGCCCGTCGAAAGTCAGGGTGAAATTTTTCAGATCCAAACAATACATATTGCCCGCGCCAAACTGGGCAGCATCTTGGCGGATGGTCATCTGCTGGCTGGTGTCGAAGTTCCAGAAGGTGCAACTGGAACTCAATTCGAGGTAATTTCGAAATGAATTGACGATTTGCGATCCTGGCGCCCCTGCGGTGGGAGCGCCCGTCACATTGCCGAGATTATTCGTTATGCCGCCCGAACCGAGGATGATTTTGTCGGCGGGGCCTTTAACCTGCATCAACCAACCGTTGCAGGTGAAGGTAATCGAATGAGCATTGGCACTGGCTCCAGAAAAAAACGCACCACCATTGTCCGCGCGCAGAGTGTTCTCCGTCGTGTGGTAATTTCCGAAAACCAGATCGTTATCAGTCGCGGTCCAAGTGGGGCCAGTCCCGCCCGTCCCGCCAGATGAACTCAACGTCCAGTTCCCGGCATTCGTCCAGCCCCGCGCCCCCGTGCCGTTGCCGTTACCAAGAAAATAGTAGTTGCCAGCCTGAACCGCCATAGCCGAACCGAGTAGGCACAACCACATTGAAAGTCGCAAACACGCTTGAAAAGAGCGCGGCATAGTGAAGCTGACGATGTTTTTTGGGGTTTTCATAGACACAATTGGTGGGTTTTAATTGATTAAATTTCTAGGTGTGTTTGAACAATAACAAAAAGCCCCACTTCGTCTTGTCGGATGAAAAGGGGACAAGGCAAAAATATTATGAATCCAGAAGTTTTAGATTAATTACGGCGTCACCACCCGATAAAACCGCTGCGGAAAATTGGTAGTCTGCTGATCCGTGAAACTAAACACACCGCCATTGAATGTCCCGGTGATGGTCGACGCCCAATTCGCGATTGGCTGCGCCAGATTCGTTGTGGCCAGAATGCGATACCCCCCGCCGTTGGGACCAGTGCCGAACAACGAAAAACTGCCGCCAGCATTGAAGGTCACATTGGTAAATTGCGGCGGCGCGACGGACAGGAGCAACAGTTGCGGTTGTTGCGCGGCATTGCTGCTCTCGCGCGAGGCGTAGCTCACCGTGCCCGGGCCGCCGACGTTGCTTAATGAAAATAATTCCAGCGACAACTGGCCGTCACCGGCGAGAGCGACCTGCACCTGCGGCGTGATGACAATTTCCACCGGCGCATTGGTCGTGGGAATCCACGTGGCAAAACGTTTGCCGCCGCCGGGCTGATTGCTCCACGTGATCGTGCTCTCGTTCCACGCGCTGTTCGTCACAAGCGTGAGGCCGTTCTCAATTCCATTCGTGCCAACACTAACAGGCGTGAACCGAATTCGCGCCTGCACAAAATTTGTCGGCGCGCCCACCAAATTCCAGCGAAAGTAAGCCTGTCGCTGGTTGTCCGCCGTGCCATCAATTTTTATGAGCAGGGTGGAATTGGTTCCAAAATTTAAACCAGCGTTGACGCCTCCACGGACGTAGGCATCGGCCACGGGAAAAACTGAATTCGTCACATACGCGACCGCTGGTGTGACTTGAAATTCCAGCATCGCCCAATCAATTCCCACATCGCCCGCGACCGCGAGATTCAATTTTCCATCAGCAAGTAGGTTGAGTTGATTTCCCAAATCAAAAACACGAACGGTCGTATTGGTTCCCGCGCCGATGGGCGACCAGCCGAGATTCGCAAAGCGATTACTGCTTGCGTTGGATTCGAGATACAGTGCGACGTTGGATGAATTGCCGCTGACCGAACGCATCGCCAGCGCCAGTGTCGCGCCGGCAATTTGGTCAGTGGTCGCCAGCGAAAAATTAAACGTGAATGGAACCCACTGATTCGTTGCGACACAATCAAATCCATTCACCGCCGCCGAACCAGCAGCGGATTGCACGCTTGCGCGCCACGTGGAATCCACGTTCACTACTTCGCCTGTTGGGCTACTCGTGGAAAAATTATCTAGGTCGCCAATCCAGTATTCGCGTGTATCTAAATTTGGCGCGGCGAGCCGGTCTTGCAGTTGCGAATAGTAAAGACTATTCGGAAAAACATTGGTGCCGGGTGAATCGTAAGTGCCAGCGGGAGCAGGATACGGAATGGCAGCGGTATTAGCCACGAGCGGACCAATGCTGCCGATGAGCCAATTCCGTGCGGTGGGCGGATTCTCGACCACCAATCCGTCGGCAGTGGCATTCCAAATGACTTCGTTTGCACCGGCCCAACCGTGACTGGTGCCGAGATTACCCCGGTTACGAATCGCTAGGACTCCATCGCTGGCAACGTCGCCGTGAACATTCACGTTGTCCCAAGTTGCACCGGTGGACCAACGGAAGTGCGGCCCACAATCGTTCCACGCGATGTCGCTCAAGCCGTCCACAAAAACATTCGGCCCGACCGTGAGTGATTGCAGGACGAACTGATGACGGTCATTGCGCGTGTAGCAATTCTGGTTCAGACAAAATTGACAATCGTTCAGAACAAAAGCGTAGCGGCGTCCGCCGGTGATTTCAGAAACCGGATCCAGCGAAGTGCAATCGCGCACGGTGATGTTGCGCACTCCTGGCCTGGAAGCGGAAGTGCCAGCGATTGACACGCAGGCATAAGCGAAATTGCTGGCGGTCACATTGCGCGCCCAGCCATTTGCAATGGCGCCGTCAAACTGGATGAACTCCCAGGCGTGATTTTCATCCGCAAAATAATTGGTGGTGGCGCTGGTATTGGTGACCACTGCCGGATTGAAATAGGAGATGCCGCGCAGATTTTCCACACCCACATTCGTCATGCGCCCCGGCCACGAATAACTGAAAATTGTTCCGCCGCCGTATTGCTGTTCCAAGGCACACGTCAACGGCGCGTCCAGCGTGATGGAGTTGCCTTCGACGCGCGTGATGGTGCGGTCGGCATAAATGTCGAAGCTCCCCGCCGTCCACGCCGGGGAAACCAGATTCATCCCGATATTCGTGATCCACAGCGACGTGCTCGGGCGGCGAACGAACACCGTCGTGCCAGCGGAAAAACCATTCGTGCTATCCACATTGAAACTGCGCGCACCGACGGGGACGTAAACGTTCGTGATGTTGTGCGTGGTGAGGGTGGTGTAGGCCGATGAGTTGGAAAACAAAATCAGGCTTGGCTGAGCGGCTCCCACATACGTCGCATAGAGCACGGTGTTGTTGTTCGTGTTACTGCCCTCCCCTGCTCCACGCAGCACAACACCGCTCGCCGCGATGACCAATGTGTTGGAGACGGGATAGAAACCGGGAGTAAGTTGCACGGCACCACGTAATCCATTCGCATCGAGCGGAAGGCTGGAAACATAATTGATGGCGGCTTGAATTCGCGCAGAGTTATCGCCGGCGACGGGTGTGACATTCGTTTTCGTCGCAATGTTGGGGATCGCTACGCCGCCGCCTTTGTAACCGACGGCAGAATAATCCAGCACGCGATTGCCGAGCGCATCGGGCTGACGAATCATCCGCCCACTTGCGCCCGGAAAACACCACGCGCTCAAATTGGTAGCCGCGTTCGCTGCTACCGATAAAAGCCCGATCAAAACGATGACCAGCCATGAGTTGTGAATTCTCATCGGCTGGAAATGTATCACTGCGAGAGACGGTAGAACACCGTTGGATTCGCCGGATTGATGGTAGCAGTCACGCCGCTCACATTCCCACCCGGGAAATCAAACCATGCGTTGTTCAAGCCAGTATTCAGGGAATTAGTCTGAGATTGAAGTTTGAACGCGCCGGTCCAATTGAAGGTCAGG
Source organism: uncultured Verrucomicrobia subdivision 3 bacterium (assembly GCA_903847285.1). The sequence continues at coordinate 12,230 of CAINDH010000060.1, forward strand.
ACGCTTCCCGATTTTGAAACACTCAGCAAAGGCGCGCTCACACTGCCGCTCACCACCGAGATGCTGCCGTCTACCGCCAAATCATTTTGCCATGCGAGGCCAGCGGGTAATGCACCGCTGACAGTCATCCCTGCGCCGTTCGAAACGGCCTGGCTGAAGATTTTGAATTTATCGCCGAGTGCCAGCGCGGTTGCGCCGGACAGATTGGTGGTCACGGTAATTTTTCCATTACCCGAATTGGTTATTGTTCCGCTCACGACCGCGAGGTCGTTCGAGGGCGACGCCGTTTTCTTAACCTTGATGAGAACATCGCCACCCAAATCGAGGCCGCTGCTCATGGTCAATGTGCCGACGGCACTCAATGCTCCCGGAGCCAGCATGCCGTTGGTGGTGATGATGACCGGCGCGGAGATCGTGCCCGTGCCGCCCAATGTGGCGTCTGACAACACCGATGCGCCGCCGATGGAGCCGTTCACGAGCAACGTGCCGCCGCGCGTGTTGGTCGTGCCGCCGGTGTAAGTATTGGCCGAGTTCAGATTCACGATGCCGTGGCCGTGTTTTTCCACGCCACCCTGAAACGCGCCGTTGTCGCGCAGCACGGCATTGAATGTGATCACGCCGCCGGTATCTGGCGTTAGGCTGACGTTGCGGTTCTTGTTGCCGGTGACTCCGATGAGGTCAAAGTTCGCCCCGCCGATGACTAGGGTAGTATTTGAGGTGACGGTGATTTGTTTCGTAGCGGTGCCGGTTTGAAAACCACCATTCGTGAACGTGAGCGTGGATGAACCCGCGCCGGAATTGGTGACGATGATGATTCCCGTCAACTGCAGCTGATTCATCGTGTAACTGTCCGCCGTGGCGAGCGCCAACGTGCTGTTGAATGCCGTGCTGCCACCCTGCGCCAGACTGGAAGCGCTGGAGAGTGACTGCCGACCGAACACCTGCAACATCGCGTTAGGGCCGAAGATCGTCGTCAGATTGGTGTAGGTATTGGTTCCGTGGAGCGCGGCGAATCCGCTGTTGATTGTAAGCGGAGTATTTCCCTGAATGGAGCCAGTCAATGTCTCATTGAGCACTGAATTGGCCGTGGTCAAAATAACTGCATTGCCAGATCCGTTGCTGATGACACCGCTCAAGTTGCAGGTGGAATCGTTGGTGATGGTGAACGACGCCTTGAACGGCAACTGTGCAGTCACAATGTTGCTGGGCGCATACGGATTGCCGCCGTAGTTGAAAACACCACCACCGGTCAACGTAAGCGTCTTGCTAGAGGAACTGCCCGTGATGAGCGCGTTGATGGTCAGCATCGAACCTGTCTGCACGTTGAAGTTGATACCGTTAGTGCAAACGATGCTCAGTGTCAGCGGATTTCCCTGAACCGAATTCGTGGCGTTGTTCAGATTGGTTTCCAAAATCGTGAGCGAGGAATTACTGGCAAGGTAAATGGCGTCATTGGTCACGCCGGAAATGGAATTGCTGAACGAAGTGCCGCTGTTTGCCTGACTGATACCGTCACCGAGACGAAGCACCGGGCTGCCGGCAGCGGCGTTCGTGGCGTTGACGGACAGAGTGTAGGCCAGACCGTTCGTGACGTTGATAGACTGCGAGTAAGTGTTGCCAGCCGCTTGGTAGAAATTCGTCATCGCCGTGGACAAAGGTTGGATCACGATGTCCTGATGCGAACCGGCATTGGCATTGGTCGTTGGAGCCGAGGCCAAAGTCCAGTTAGCACTGCCGCTCAACGAGGGGCCATTAGTCAGAATGTTTATCCCACCCATCGCCGGGATTGCGCAAAGCGACGACGCCACCAGTAAAAGACCAAGCGCGACCGGATGGCTCATGCGCTGCGGGAAGTGGCTGGATGACTTGGATGCAAACTTTTGGAACAAGCTGTTTTTCATGGGAGTCTTATGGCTTTTATCAGAGGGAGCTTCAATTGTGAACGGAAATCATGGCGGATAGTTTACGACATCCATCAGTCAAAAGTGCGACGGCGCTTCGCTGGCAAAGATTTCTGTGAACAAGGAAAAGAAGATAACACAAATCTCCAAGCTGGCTTGTCGGATGAAGCGTGGACAATGCTCAACGCCCCCCGGCGAACGCGTAGCGTCTTGGAGTGCGCCAGCCCTTCCGCCTATGCGGCGCGCCATAGCGCCGCTTCGGCGCGACGGCGGCTGGCGCTTTGGACAGCGGCGCGGCGGATGGCAGTGCGGTGGTCGTTTTCGCGCTGCGAAAACGCCGTCGCCGAGCGCAGCGTCAGGCGACGGAATCATTCGTGCGCCAAAAATCGTGACCACGCCCCAAAGTGCCTGCTTCGCAGTCAAAAGTTGCCGCAGCGCGACAACTTCCACCAGCCCTCCGCGACGGCGCCGCCTTGGCTCGGACGCGTTTCCGGCTCATTTCAACAATAAAATTAGGGTGGACAGAAACTTACCCCCTCAATAGAGTCGCTCCATGAAAAAGGATAGGCTGAACAACCGGCTGCACATTACTAGTTAGGCAGCAACGAGGATTTATGCCGATTGAAATTAGAAGCATAGACGAGATTGAGCCAGGCGATTACTACGAAGATTGCGCCTTTCATCCGTGTCTCTGCGTAAGCAAAGGCATGGGGATGGTGGATGGCATTTCGCTAGTTGACGGTTCTTTCCCTCGGAATTGCGGAGTTCCGCAGTGCGGAGTTCGTAAGCTTACAGTCGAGGAGGCTATCAGATGGCGGCTTTTCGGCCCGCCAGATGTGCCACCAGAGCTTGAGATGACAGATGAGCAGAAGTATTGGCTGAAGGAGTTAGATTATGCTCGGAAGCTTTGGCCAGAAAAGGATCACAATGCTGCCTAATAAGAGGATAGGCTGACCAACCTTCGACGGATTTCCAAAACCAAAAAAAGCGCGGACGGCTTTCGCCATCCGCGCTTTTGAATTGTTAGCGGGAGGTTACTTCACCGGGGCTTCGGTGGTGGCGGCTTCTTCTTTGTCGCGGTCTTCCATCGCAGCTTTGCGGGAGAGTTTCACGCGGCCTTTTTCGTCCACGCCGAGGCATTTCACCGTGATCTCGTCGCCTTCTTTGACGATGTCTTCGGTGCGTTTCACGCGGAAGTTGGCCAACTCGCTGATGTGCACGAGGCCGTCTTTTCCGGGGAGGAATTCCACGAAGCAGCCGAATTCTTTGATGGTCACGACGCGGCCGCGATAGATCTTGCCGATCTCAGCCTCGGCGCCCAAACCGGTGATGGCGTCCACGGCGATCTTCATGCCTTCCACCGAAACGGAGAACACGTTGACCGTGCCGTCGTCTTCGATGTCGATTTCGCAACCGGATTCTTCGACGAGGCGTTTGATGTTCTTGCCACCAGGTCCGATGAGCGCGCCGATCTTCTCGGGGTTGATCTTGAGCACCTGGATGCGCGGAGCGTATTTGCTGAGCTCGGTGCGGGCGGTGGAGATGGTCTTGGCCATGTCGGCGAGGATCGAGAGGCGCGCGATGCGGGCTTTCTCAACCGTCTCGGTCATCAGCGCGAAGGGAATGCCCTTGAGCTTGAGGTCGAGTTGGAAGCCGGTGATTCCCTTCTCGGTGCCGGCGATCTTGCAGTCCATGTCGCAATACGCATCTTCCCAGCCGATGATGTCGGTGAGGAGTTTGTATTTGGAAATGGTTTCACCGCTGTATTCGGTGCAGATGCCAACGCTGATGCCCGCGACCGGGCGGATCAACGGAACGCCAGCGTCAAGCAACGCGAGCGTGCCGCCGCAGACGGAGGCCATCGAGGTGGAACCGTTGGATTCCATGATCTCGCTGACGACGCGCACGGCGTAGGGATAATCTTTCGGGAGCATCGGTTCGATGGAACGCTCGGCAAGCGCACCGTGGCCGATTTCGCGGCGGCCGGGGCCGCTAATGCGTCCGGTTTCACCGACGGAGAAATTCGGGAAGTTGTAGTGCAACAGGAATTTCTTGGTGGTCTGGCCGCCAGTGTAGGAATCGAATTCCTGGATGTCATCGCCAGTGCCGAGCGTGACGAGCGAGACAGCCTGCGTTTCACCACGGGCAAACACGGCGGAACCGTGGGAGCGCGGGAGAATGCCGACTTCGCTGGAGATTGCGCGAATTTGGTCAAAGCCACGACCGTCGAGGCGCTTGCCGCTTTCGAGGATCAATTTGCGAACGGCTTCTTTCTGGATGTAGTAGAAAGCGTCGTTGATGACGAACGGGGTGACCTTCTCAGCGCCGTATTTGGCGACGAGCTTTTCACCGACTTCGTTCTTGATGGCGTTGCAGGCGCCTTCGCGATTGAGTTTGCCGGGCGTGAGCAGCGCAGGCACGAAACGGTCACCAGCGAGGGCCTTCGCATCCGCGAGGATGTCGTCGGGAACGATCTTCAAGGTGATTTCGCGCTTCTTCTTGCCGACCTTCGCGGCGAGTTCTTTCTGCGCGGCAATCTGCGGCTGGATGGCCGCCTGCGCGAACACCAATGCAGCATTGAAATCAGCTTCGGTGATTTCCTTGGCCGCGCCTTCATACATGACGATGTCTTTTTCGTTGCCGACATAGACGAGGTCAAGATCGCTGTCTGCCTGTTCGGCGTGCGTGGGATTGGCGATGAACTTGCCACCAACGCGACCGATACGCGCGGCACCGAGCGGACCGGCCCACGGAATGTCGGAAACCATCAACGCGGCGCTCGCGCCAACGATGCTCAAAATATCGGGATCGTTCTCGCCGTCCGCGCTAAGGAGCACGGTCTGGACCTGAACTTCGTTATACCAGCCTTTGGGAAACAACGGACGAATCGGGCGGTCGGTGAGACGGCAGGTGAGAATTTCTTTTTCCGTCGGCCGGCCTTCGCGCTTGAAGTAGCCACCGGGGAATTTGCCAGCCGCCGCCGCTTTTTCGCGGTAGTCAACGGTGAGCGGGAAGAAATCTTGACCATCTTTGGCTTTCGTCGCGGCGACGGCGGCAACGAGGACGATGGTTTCGCCCATCTGGACGGTAACGGAACCGTCGGCCTGTTTGGCCAGCTTGCCGGATTCAATCGTGAGGTGCTTGTCGCCGATGGCGGCGGTAATCTTATGTGACATAACTTTTTTGACCCGCCGCACCCCAGAGGAACTTCAGTGAACCCCGAAATGGTCAAACCTGTTCGGAGCTGAATGAAATTTCCCGGGAACGGCGGAATTTTCTACGCGAGCTTTTTTGGTTGGAGGAGTCCGAAGGTTCGCGCGGCCCGACGGGAATCCAAAAACGAAAGGCGGGCCTCGTGAAAAAGCCGCGCCTTCCGTAAATTAAAATACGACTAACTTACTTACGCAGCTTGAGCTTCTTCGTAACCGTCTGGTAACGGCTCACGTCGGTGTCGGAAAGATAATCCAACAGGCGGCGGCGTTGGCTGACCATCAAGAGCAAACCACGGCGCGAGCTGTGATCCTTCTTGTTGGTTTGCAGATGTTCGGTCAAATGGTTAATGCGCTCGGTGAGGAGGGCAATTTGCACGTCAGCGGAACCGGTGTCCTTGGTGTGCAGCTTGAATGATTCAATGGTTTTTGTCTTCGCTTCCATAAATTAAATGAGGCGGGAGAATAATTTTTTGCACGCAGCCTGTAAAGCGAATTAACCGGTGATTTTTGAGCAGTTCCAGCGCAACTGCCGCTTTGTGGTCGGCGACAGCTTGAAATTCTCGCCAATCCGCAGTCCTTCCACCCAGAAGATTTCGCCTGCCGCCGTCGCCGCCAAGACCAGTTTCCGCCGCCGCGCCGCCGGGATTTTGGCGTTCACAAACAAGTCCTGCAACTTCGCCGCCAACTTCATGCCGATGGGTTGGAACCGGTCACCTGCCCGCCAGTGGCGCAGAATAATTTCATCCCCAACCTTATCCGCGTCGAAAAACTCCGTCCCCGGCTTTGGCTGGGGAACGGAAAAAACTTTCTGTGACAGAAACTGCCACTGAAATTTACGATCGCCCAAGGCGGCTCGCCCCGCCTTGCCCCGGAATCTCAAGTTCGTCGCGTCGCCGCTGAATCCTTTTTGAAACAACTCACGCAATTCGATCGCCCCCGCCTCGTCACGCGCAATGGCTAAGCCCGGACTCACACAGACAAATTTTCCCGGCGTGCGGCGCAACTGCTCGACGAGATCAAAATCAGAAACCACACCTGCAGCGATGAGTTGCTGCTGCACAAAACGACGCTGCACTGCAGTTGAGCGTCCGCTAAATTCGCCCACAGCAGCGCAAGCGGCCATTCCAACAAACTCCGCCTCTGCGCCAACAATATCCATCAGGCGCAAAATACTTTTATCCACGGCGGGCTGGTATTTTTTCCGGAGCAATGGCAAAAGTTCGTTGCGGATCCGGTTACGAAGGAAGTCGGCCGAAAAATTCGTCGCGTCATCGCGGAATTGAATTTTACTGTCCCGCGCAAACGCCAGCAGTTCGGCTTTCGTGCAAGCGAGCAGCGGACGCACCAGGGAAGTTTTTCCACCAGCCGGCGATGGTGAACGCCACTTCATCCCTGCCAGACCTTCGCCACCCGCGCCGCGCAGCAGGCGAAGAAAGAAAAGCTCCACCTGATCATCCGCATGGTGCGCCAGCGCGATGGTGGAAATCTTTTGCTCACGCGCAACCTTGGCAAGAAATTCATGCCGCAGTTTTCGCGCTGCCATCTCCACAGAGATCTTCGACCGCGAGGCAAATGTTTTCACATCCGCGCTGCCGCCAAAAAAACTCAACCGCCGTTTCGCCGCCGTGCGCCGGACGAGTGTTTCATCCGCCTCACTGGCGCGCCCGCGAAGCTGGTGATTGAAATGCGCCACGGAAATTTGCCAGCGATTTTCCGACGCAAGTGAATTCAGCGTGTGTAGCAGGACCATCGAGTCCGCACCGCCAGAAACAGCGACGAGAATCTTCTGCCCGCGAGCAAGCAGCCGGCGACTTTGGATTTCGCCTTCGATGCGCTGGAGGAATTCGCTCACACTGGCAGCTTGCATTTTTTCTCAGCGCGGGGCAAGCGGCGCGGAGTTTGGACAAACTGATTTTCTCATAAAGTTTTGAACGCCCAACCGCTTGCCTAATCCAAGGCTGTGGTCTATCGTCGCGCCATGTTGCTCAAGAAACATTTCGTCTTCGCCGCAATGCTTGTTTGTGGCGTGCAATCCATTTTTGCCGATACCATTCAGCTCAAGGATAAGTCCGCCGTCTCGGGAAAAATTCTCGCGGAGAAATCCGATTCCGTCGTCGTGGACGTGGGTTACACCGCACTAGTCATCCCCCGCAACGCCATCAGCAAGATCTCCAAAGCGAGCGAGACAAACACGCCACTCACCGCGCCGGCAACAACCGCCGGACAGTTTTACGCCGCCACCACCAAGACCAGTGCCGCGCGCGATGTCAGTTCACTCGTCAAACAAATCGGCGAAGCGGTGGTGCAGGTGAAGACGCCCGGCGGACTTGGTTCGGGATTTTTTATCAACGACGAAGGTTATCTCATCACCAATTTTCACGTCATTGAAGGCGAGACGGAAATTTCCGTGGAAGTATATCATCAAACCGGTTTACAGCTTGACCGCGAGACCTACCGTGCGGTGAAAATCATCGCCATCAATAAATTTCAAGACCTTGCCCTGCTCCACATCGAAGACAAGGGCGCGCCGAAGTTCAAGCCCATCTTGCTCGGCAATTCCGACGCTCTCAATGTTGGTGACGGAGTCTTTGCCATCGGCAGCCCGCTCGGCCTCGAACGCACGGTCACGCAGGGCATCTTGAGCACCAAGACGCGCCAGATGGAAGGCCAGCTTTATCTCCAGACCAGCACCCAAATCAATCCCGGCAACAGCGGCGGCCCGCTCTTCAACCTTGCCGGCGAAGTCGTGGGTGTGACGAATATGAAAATCACTTTCGGCGAAGGCCTTGGCTTCGCCATCCCGGTTGAACTCGTCAAAAGTTTTTTGGATCATCGCGATTCTTTTGCATATTCAACCGACAATCCGAACAATCCGTTCCGCTATCTCGAACCGCCCAGCCGGATGAAGCAAGCAGTCGAAGCAAAATAATCCTTCGTCCTCGAATCGTTTTCTCCACGCCAACTAAAACATGACCACTAAATTTTTACATCTGGCTGTCGCCAGCGTTTTCCTGACGACTGTCAGCCTCGTTCACGCCGCGATTCCACCCGCTGAAAATCTTCTAACCGCCGACACCATTGCGTTTTTCACCGTGCCGGACTGCAACAACCTGCGCACCGCAAGCAAGGTTTCCCCGCAACTCATGTTCTGGAACGACCCGGCCATGAAGCCGTTTCATGACAAGTTCATGGGCAAGCTCACCGAGAAATTTCTTGCGCCACTCGAAAAAGACCTTGGCCTCAAGACGAGTGACTTCGCCGATTTGCCACAAGGGCAATTCACCTTCGCTGTCACGGTTAACGGCTCCAAAGGCAACGATGAAATTCCGCCCGGCCTGCTGCTGCTGTTGGACGCCAAAAAGAAAAGCGCCCAGCTCAAGACCAACCTGACTGCACTCACCAAAAAAATCACTGACCAAGGACGCACTATTCGCACGGAAAAAATTCGCGGCCTGGAATTTTCCATCGTGACGCTCTCCACGAACGATCTCGAAAATATTTTTGGCCAGCGCCGCCAGGTTTCTGAGATCGGCAAGGTCCAGAAACCAGAGCAACCGGTAGATATCTATTTCACACAGTTTGAATCGCTGCTCGTGGCGGCCAATTCTGCCAAGCTGGCCGAGGCCGTGGCCGCGCATTTGACCGGCGGCTCCGTGCCTGCGCTGGCGGACGACGCCATTTTTGCGGCAGACAAACTGTCACAGTTCCGCAACTCGCCCACTTACTACGGCTGGTTTAATGGCAAGGTGTTTTTCAACCTCATCGCCCAAGCGCAGGATAGTTCCGAGCCAGACAACGGCATGCTACCGCGCTTCTCAGCCACGAAAATTCTCGCGGCGACGGGTTTGGGTAATTTGAAATCCGTCAGCTTCGCACTGCACGACGCAAGTGAAGGTGCCACGGCGGATTTTCATATCAACGCCCCCGCTGAGACACGCGCCGGCTTGCTTAAAATTCTTGCGCTTCCCTCCAAAGATTGCAGCCCGCCCCCATTCGTGCCGGCGGAGGTCGTCAAATTTTCCCGCTTCCGGCTCGATGGCAAACAAACCTGGAATGATTTGGAAAAAATGTTCGCCAACGTTTCGCCGCAGACTTTGGCCGCCGTCAATTCAGCTATTGACCTCGCCAACGCCAGCGCCCAGCAAAAAGACCCGGCGTTCGATCTTCGCAAAAATTTGTTCGGCAATCTCGGCGATGACATCATCAGCTACGCAAAGTCGCCCGTGGGCGATTCGCTCGCGGCGATTTCGCGGCAACCCTCGATCATGCTCATCGCCACTCCCAACGCGGAGCAGATGATTCAGGCCGTGAATACCATTGGTGCCATGGCCGCACCGCAAGATGCTTCGGCCAAGCCACGGGAATTTCGCGGGCACAAAATTTATTCCATCGCCCAACGCGCACAGCGCACGGCGGCAGGCAGCCTGCCGCAACTGCCGTTGCTCATCAGTTCCGCCAGCGGCTACGTTGCCTTCACCACGGACGCTGGGATCATGGAAGAATTTCTCCGCGGCACGGATGGCTCGGTGAAGCCACTGCGCGACACGGCTGGGCTCGCCGAGACCGCCGCGCATGTCGGCGGCATGGGCACGGGAATGTTCGTATACGAAAACCAACGCGAAGTGATGCGCATTGCCTTCAAAATCTATAAAAGCGCGATGGACAACGATCCCGCGATGAAACTTGTCCCGCCCGCTTACCGCGAATGGCTCGATTTTTCTCTGCTGCCGGATTACGAGCGCGTTTCAAAATATTTTTACCGCTCCGTCATCGCGGGCAACGCCAACGGCGAAGGTCTGAATGTAAAAGTTTTCACCCCGCGCCCGCCGCAGTTGAATTGACGCTGAAGAATTTTTGAACATTTCCACAGACGTCCGGTCAGACTTGGCGAACAATGAAATGCGGATTGCCTTTTGCGGTGCAATCGGGAAAATTCTGCGTTCACATTTTTAACATCATGAAAAAATTAGTTCTCTCCCTCCTCTGTCTCGGCTCCGCCACGGCGGTTTTTGCCGATGCCACCAACCCGCTCGCCGATGACAACGCTCGCGTGAGCTACGCCATCGGCATGCTCACCGGCCACCAATGGCAGCAACAAGGCATTGAGTTTGATGCCGACATTTACGCGCGCGGCCTCAAGGAAGGACGCGCTGGCGGCACGACCTTGATGACTCCGGAAGAAGCGCAAGCAGCTATCGGCAAATTTAAGCAGGAGTTCTCCGTGAAGCAGCAGCAGAAACAGGCCGAGCTGGGCATGAAGAATAAAACCGACGGCGAAGCTTACCTCGCCGCCAACAAAAAGAACCCCGGCGTCGTCACCTTGCCTGATGGCTTGCAATACTCTGTGCTCACCAACGGCTCCGGCGCGATGCCCACCGCCAACGACGTGGTGAAAGTGCATTATCGCGGCACGCTCACCGACGGTAGTGAGTTTGACAGCTCTTACAAACGTGGCCAACCAGCGGAATTCCAAGTCACCGGTGTCATTCGTGGTTGGACCGAGGCCTTGCAGAAAATGAAGGTCGGCTCCAAGTGGAAGCTCTTCATCCCGTCCGAACTTGCCTATGGCGAACAAGGCCGCCCCGGCATTCCGCCGAATTCGGTTTTGATTTTCGAAGTCGAGCTGCTGGAAGCCAAATCGCCCGCGCCGCCAGTCCAGGCCACGCCCGTCGCGCCGCTCACCAGCGACATCATCAAAGTTCCCAGTGCCGAAGAAATGAAGAAGGGCGCGAAGATCGAAGTCATCAAGCCCGAGGACGCGGCAAAAGCGCAGAAATCTGCGAAGTAAAATTCTGACTAACAATTCAAGCGCCTGATTCGTCCGGCGCTTTTTTGCGCCCAAAGCCGGCGGCGAATGACTTGCCAGCCGCCGCTTCAATCCGCAGCATAGATGCGTGGCCGAACCAAAAAATCCACCGCTCGTCGTTGATCTCGACGGCACCCTCATCCGCTCCGACATGATGTGGGAATCGCTCGCGCGACTCCTGCGGCGGAATCCATTTACCATCTTTCAGATCTTTTTCTGGTGGACGCGTGGCCGGGCGTGGCTCAAACAAAAGCTCGCCGCCCGCGTCATCGTTGATCCCGCCGCGTTGGAATTGAACGAATCGTTTCTCGTTTGGCTGCGGGAGGAGAAAAAAGGCGGACGCAAACTCATTCTTGCCACCGCTTCAGATTTGAAGATGGCGCAACCCATAGCCGCCCGTGTCGGCTTGTTTGATGAAGTCCTCGCCAGCGACGGAAAAATAAATCTCCGGAGCGAAAGCAAACTCCGCGCGCTCACGGAAAAATTCGGCGAGCAAGGCTTTGACTACGCCGGGAATTCCTCTGCCGACTTCGCCGTGTGGCGCGGCTCGCGGCAGGCCGTCGTGGTGAACGCCAGTTCAGCGGTGCTGCGCGAGGCAGCGAAACGCACTACGCTCGGCCCAACGTTCTGCGAAAACTTTTCCCACCTCACCGTCGCCAAAAGCGTCGCTGGGGAATTATTTTGGCGCAGCGGCTATCTCCTCGCCCTGCTCGCCGGATTATTGCTCGCATTGGCGTTTCCCAAAAACAGTTTCGCTGGTTTCGCGTGGGTTGCCCCCGCGCTCCTGATGTTCGCTGCACATGGCAAATCTGGCGCGGATGCCTTCCGCGTAGGCTGCGTTAGCGGATTCGCGTTCTGGCTTGCGTCGCTATACTGGCTGCTGCTGATTCCCTACGCGTGGCATGGCATCCCGTTTCTACCGGCACTCGGCTGGTTATTACTCGCCGCGTATCTTGCGCTGTTCACCGGCACATGGTGCTGGCTGATTTCAGGTTTCGGATTTCAAGTTTCAAGCTTCACGCAGCGCATGCTCTGGATGATGGCCGCCGCCGCCGCGTGGGTCGCTCTAGAAATGCTCCGCGCGCGATTGCTCGGCGGCTTTCCCTGGAGCTTCCTCGGCGTCTCGCAATACCAGCTCGTCCCGCTTATCCAGATCGCATCCGTCACAGGCGTTTATGGCGTCTCATTTCTCGTTGCGTGGTTTTCACTCGCGCTATTTTGCGCGGCGAGGATGATTTTGCAGAACCCAACCAAACGCCACGTCTGGCAGGTGGAAATCATTTTGCCGCTGGTCGTCGTCGTAGCTTGTTTCACGGGCGGATTATTTCAATTGAATCGCGGCGTGGCAGCGGAAAATTCCGTGCGTGTCACGATGATTCAACCGAACATTCCGCAGACCGTCATCTGGGATCGCAACGAAGGCGAAAAAAGTTTTCGCCAGTTCCTTGCGCTGAATGAAGCCGCCCTCACCAACCAGACCGATGTCCTCATCTGGCCGGAATCCGCTGTGCCGGAGATGAGCGAGGAAAACTGCCGCGTCATCAGTGACATTGCGTTGAAACATCACGTCTGGCTCGTGCTCAACGGCGAAGACCTGACGACTTCACCGACCGAAACGAATTATTTCAACGCCGCTTTTCTCGTGAACCCGCAAGGCCGACTCACCACGACATATCACAAGCGCAAGCTCGTCATCTTCGGCGAATACGTTCCGCTCGCGCGCTGGTTACCGTTCCTGAAATGGTTCACCCCCATTGAAGGTGGCTGGACGGCGGGAGAAAAACCGGTGACGTTTAAAGTAGATGCGCCAGACATCTTTACGGAATTGAAAAAAAATAATTCCGGCAACCAATCACCGCAACGTGTGCCTGTCAAAACTGCAGTGCTCATATGCTTTGAAGACACCTTCGCCAGCGCCTCCCGCGAAGCCGCACAGGACGATTTGGATTTTCTCATCAACCTCACCAACGACGGCTGGTTCGGCGACAGCTCCGCGCCGTGGCAACACCTGGCAAACTCCGTTTTTCGCGCGGTGGAAAATGGCGTTCCCCTACTCCGTTGCGCCAACAATGGTGTGACCTGCGCCATAGACGGCCACGGGCGCGTGGAAAAAATCCTCAGAGACGCGCGCGGTAGCGAATACGGCTCCGGCGCACTCACCGTGCAAGTTCCCCTGCTCCGAGCCACCGAAAAATCCGCGCCCACATTCTATAACCGTCACGGCGATTGGTTTGGCTGGGGATGTGTGGTGATTACCATTCTGTTGGCACTGAAAAAATTTCTGCACCGCAATCCTCTCTACCCTCGAAGGAGAGAAGTTTAAGGCAAGCAGGGAAGTCATCGCCAATCCTACGGCTTCAGAATCTTTGCCACCGTCAAATCCTCCGGCTCAAGGGGGCGTGGAAGCTGGGACGCCATTTAAAAAAACCTCAATCAGCCAGTTGCCCGACAGGTTCTCAACTTACAACTCAAACTTTACACGCGCCGGATTCAAAGCAAAATGCTGGTGGGCATCCGTAGCTCAATTGGATAGAGCGTTTGACTTCGGATCAAAATGTTGGGGGTTCAAGTCCCTCCGGGTGCACCAATGTTCGTCACCGCTTCCGCCACTCGGTCTTCGGCGGCTCCGGCAAACCTTGTGCCCGCAACGCGGTGCGAAAATGTGTCTTGGAAATTTTCACCAACTCCGCTGCGCCACGTTCATCGACAAACTTTTTCGCGGCAGCATCCACGGCGGCACTCGCGCCCTTGGGAAACTTTGTTTGAAATTGGACTTCCAGCTTGGCAAGGCCTTTCACAAATTCATCCCGCGCCACAATGGAAGCGGCGGCCACAGCAATGTCTTCTTCAGCCTTGTGCCGCTGCACGAGTTCGATTTCGCGCCCAGCCTTCATCAGGGCTTTTTCAATCACACTCTTGCTCGCGGCAAACTGATCACTGATAGCCCGCACCGGCGGTGGATTCATCTGATAACGCTTGCCCATCAGATTCTCAATGACGCGCGCATGCCCCCACGCCAGCATGGCATTCACGCTTTTCATTTTCGCGTAAAGCCGGTTGTAAGTTTCGTTGCCAATGACGACGGCATCCACCACGCAACCGGGCGTCTTACGAATTTTTTCTGCCAGCTCAGCAATCTTTTTGTCGCTGGAAATATTTTTTGAATCGCGCACGCCGATTTCCTTCCACGCGGTAATGACCTTCTCGTTGACGTAAACACCGGCGATAGATAAGGGGCCAAAAAAGTCGCCCTTACCACTTTCGTCGACACCGAGGCGCGGCAGAAGCAGCTCGGGATTTAACACAGTTTCGTAGCCGAGTTTTACTTCCTGCAAAATCTCCGGCTCCAGCACGAACTCGACAAACTCGCGCGTCCCTTTCCCCTGCACGACGAGCTTGCCACTCTCATAAAACACGATGTTCGTCTTGTCAGACTCATATGCAAAACGGGCATACGGCACAGTGCGCGACTTCCAGTTACGCGCACGCAAAGCCGCGTCCAGCGACGCAGCTTGCGCATCGGTCAGCTTGCAGGTGTGGTTGGTCAGCGGCGGCACAGAAAAAAGATTAGCCACGAAGCAGCCCAAAGGACACAAAAGTTTTTAAGCATGAACAAGTTCGTTTTCATTCGCCGTCCACGGCAGTTTTGCTAACGTGTCGGCGCATGGCGTTTGAATTCACTTTTCTCGGCAGCGGCACCTCGCAAGGCGTGCCACTCATCGGCGTGGAATATCCGCCGGAGTATTTGGCCAACCCGAAAAACTGGCGCACACGTCCGGCAATTTACGTCGCCACGGATAAGGTCAAGCTCGTCGTAGATACGCCGCCGGAATTTCGCATCCAGTGTCTGCGCGAAAAAATCAACCACCTTGACGCCGTGCTAGTCACGCACGCGCACGCCGATCACGTCCTCGGCATGGACGACTGCCGTCGCTTCTGCGATCTGCGCGGCGGCACCACACTACCCATCTACGCGAGCGAGGCGACGATGGTTCATCTGCGGCGAGTGTTCATCTACGCCTTCCATCAAGGCCCGTGGCCAAAAGGGTATTTCAAACCGGAAGAGCACGTCATCAACGGCGCGTTCGAAATCGGTGATTTGAAAATCACGCCGCTCGATCTGCCGCACGGCAGTATGACAGTGACCGGATTTCTCTTTGAGCAGGACGGTAAGAAACGGCTGGCCTACTTGAGCGATTGCAAAGAAGTTCCCGACGACGTGCTGGAAAAAATTCGCGGCGTAGAAATCGCCGTGCTAGACGCGTTACGCCACAAGCCACACCCAACGCACATGTGTCTCGACGAGGCGCTCACGGCGGCGCGACGCATCAACGCCCAAAAAACATTTTTCACGCACCTCACGCACGATTACGACCACGACAAGTCGCAGGCGGAACTGCCCCCCGGCATCTGGCTTGCGTGGGACGGGCTAAAGGTGCAAGCGAATGCCTAATGACTAAACCATAATGACGAAAAATAATCACGAATCCAGAACTGGCGCTACGGTCATTGGTCATCGGTCATTTTTTTGTCATTATGGTTTAGTCTTTCGACATTTTCTGGCGACTGCTCTCGCCATCATGACGTTAAGTGTGGGACGGCTTCACGCACAGTCAGATGCCAGCGAAGAAAAATTCATCCCCGCCAATCCGCCGGCATTGCAAGTCATCACGAACCGCCACACGCCCGCTTACGCTGCGGCGAAAAAATTTCAGCACGGTGTAAACCTTGGTGATTACCTTGAAGCCGGGCGCTGGGCCGTGACGGTGGACGCCAGCGAATTTGCCGCGATGGCGCGCGAAGGCTTTGACCATGTGCGCGTGCCGATCGGCTGGCATCGCTACGCCGGAGCTGCGCCGGATTACACGCTCGCGCCGGAAATTTTTTCCAAGGTTGATTTCGCCGTAACAAATGCGCTTAACAACCAGCTCGCCGTGATGATCAACATCCATCACTTCGATGCATTGGACAAAGACCCGGTAGCCGCGATGGATGAATTCTTAAAAATCTGGCGGCAGGTTGCGGCGCACTACAAAAATTTCCCAATGTCGCTCGTGTTTGAGTTGGACAATGAACCGCATGATCAGGCGACAACGGCGGTGATGAATCCGATTTACGCGCAGGCCATCGCCGAAATTCGCGAAACTAACCCGCTGCGCACGCTCGTCGTCGAGCCGGGCAGCTGGGGTGGAATTGGCGAACTGAAAAACCTTGTGCTGCCGGCGGACGACAACGTCATCGTGTCGGTGCATTGCTACGAGCCGTTTCATTTCACGCATGAGGGCGCGACGTGGACGGGCAAGGATTTTTTGCAGACGAACATCGTGTTCCCCGGCCCGCCAGCGACGCCGCTAGAGCCAAACATGAATCTGGAACCCAAGCCGTGGGTGCTAAATTGGATCAATAAATACAACATGCTGCCGGCGGAGAAAAATCCGAGCAGCGCGATTGCCTTCACTGCGAAATTAAAATACCTGCACGCTTGGTCGGATTATTACGGACGCCCCATTCACCTCGGCGAGTTTGGCGCTATCGTCAAAGCCGATGCGCCGTCGCGCGCAAATTTTTATGCCGCGTTCCGGCAAACGGCGGAAAAAGAAAACCTCGGTTGGTGCATCTGGGACTGGAGCGCAAACTTCCGCTACTGGGACAAGAAAAACAATTCCTCGCTGCCGGGGATGCACGCAGCGCTCTTCGGGCAAACCAGGTGAACCGCAACGTGACCAGACAAGGTTTGCCCTGCATGGAAATTTCCCCTATTCATAGCGGGCTTTAACTTCGTATGAAGAAAAAATTGAAATGGATTTTCGGTGCACTTGCCATCACGTTCGCGCTGCTGCAACTCACCAACCCCGCACGCACCAATCCGCCCGTGGCCAACGACCTCGCTGCGACTAATCCGCCGCCAGCCGAAGTCACCACCCTGCTCCGCGCCGCCTGCTACGACTGTCATTCCTACGAGACCAAATGGCCACTCTATTCGCGTATCGCGCCGTCTTCTTGGCTCGTCGTCGCCGACGTGAACGAAGGCCGCGAGCATTTTAATTTTTCTGAATGGCCGGGGGAACCCGCACGCATCGCCAAGAAGCTGGATCGCATCAATGAAGTTTTGGATTACCGCGAAATGCCACCGAAGAAATATACCGCCCTGCACCCTGAAGCGCGCCTGACCGAACCACAGCGTAAACTTATCATGGACTGGAGCGATGCCGCCGCCAGCAAATTGCGCGACAGCTCAACGAATCAATAAAATGCTCCACACTGAATTCATTCCCGCGGCACAACCCGATTCCCGCGCGCTCATGGTCATGCTTCACGGCCTTGGCGACAGTATCGAAGGTTACCGCTGGTTCCCCGAAGCCATGCACCTACCGTGGATGAACTATCTGCTCGTCAACGCACCGGATGAATACTACGGCGGATTTTCATGGTTCGACATCGAGAACCAACAACTAGGCGTTTATCGTAGCCGTGAATTGCTATTCAAATTGCTGGATGATTTACGCGGAAAAAACTTCCCTGCCGACCAAATCACGCTTGGTGGATTTTCACAGGGTTGTTTGATGACGATTGATATCGGACTCCGCTACCCGCACAAACTCGCCGGACTCGTCGGTATCAGCGGCTGGGTTTTTGAAATGGAAAAATTGTTGGTGGAAATTCCCGCTACCGCCAAGCAACAGCGGCTACTGGCCACGCATGGCCCGTTTGACACTGTCATACCCATCACTGGCGTGCGCGAGCAGATAAGATCGCTTAACGCTGCCGGTTTCAACACTACCTGGCGCGAGTTTCCAAAAGCACACACGATCTACGGCGAGGAAGAACTTTCCGTCATCCGTGATTTTGTGCGCCTCGGCTACGCCGGAAAATAAAGAAGGCAGAAGGTTGAATGCAGAAGTGGCAGCCTATCATGCCAGCCAATTTCCCTCTGAATTTCCCCTTCCGCCTTCGCTTGTTGTGGTGTGCCGCGCCGACGCGCGGACTTGGTAAGATTAAATCTCTCACTGGCGGTTCGCGGCGGGCATCCAAACTTGTTCGGGGCGCGCTTGACCGGACGGCTGCCAGTCCATCGCCTGCCCCACGGCGGCGCGCATTTTGGCAAACCACCACTTCGCCCGTGCCACACGCACCTCGCGCTTGCGTCCGTAGATGCGAGCTTGCAGCGGGTTCAATCCTAGTTCCAGTTGTTCGTCGTTCACGTTGGTTGTAGTCATAATTTTGGTTTGAATTACGACAACACTTTCGCAGACGAGGTAGGACAAAAGCTGTCCAAGCTGAAAATTTACTAAAAAAAGTTTTAGGCAGGGATTAACCGTGAATCAAACCAAATTTACGGAAAGAAAATTTATTCTTCGGCGCGCGGCCGTGTCAGAGACCAACCGCAGAAACATTAACCCACCTACGGCTCGCGCGCGGCTTGTGTATTTTGCGGTTAAAAAATCCCTTCAACGTAGTTCCACCACATCACCCATCTCCAGCGGAATGTCTGTGCCGTTGAGCAGCACGTTCGCATCAAGCACCGCGCTTTCGCCCTGGCGTGTGATGACGACTGCGCGCGGCTCCTGCGAGCCGACGTAATTCGCTGTGGCCACTGCCTGCGCCAGCGTGAGTCCTGCGACCCAAGGCACTTGCGGATTTTGCACCGCGCCGATGAAGGTGATGCCCTTGTATTGAGCGAGTTGCTGCCGCAACGCCGCGTTCTGCCCCGCAAGATAGGCGTTCTCCGCCAATGCTCGAGACCGCGACTTGGTCGTGCAGCCAGTCGCGAGCAGTCCCGCCAGCAAGAAAATGAAAAGAGAGTTTCTCATCCAACCATCCAGAAATCTATTCATCCAACACCGAAAAACCGGAAATAGTTTCGCAGCAATTTATTTTACAGGTGAAACCAGCGAACTTTTCCACGCCGCCACCGCCGTCTTGATTTCTCCCGCACAATTTACCTTTGGCTTCACAAAGCGTGGCGTGAACCACGGGAAACTTCCCGTCAAATCCGGGGTCACCAAAATCTGCCCGTCGCAATCTGGTCCGCTGCCAATGCCAATCGTCGGAATCGAGATGCTCTGCGAAATTTCCTTGGCCACCGACGGGGTCACGAGCTCTAACACGATCGCAAAAGCGCCTGCTTCTGCCAGCAGCTTTGCATCTTCAAGCAATCGCTGATACTCAGTTTCCTTCTTTCCCTTGATATGATAACCACCCTCTTCGAGCACATGCTGTGGGAGCATTCCGAGATGACCACAAAACGGTATCCCCGCGGCAACAATGGCTTTGATCTGCGGCAAAATTTCACGTCCGCCCTCGGCCTTAACGTATTCCGCGCCCGCTGCGACCAAGCGCTCGGCATCGGCCACGGCCGTCTCAACAGTTTCGTAGCTATGATACGGCAGGTCGCCACCGAGCAACGCATTCGGTTTCGCGCGGGCGGCAGCCCGGACATGGTGCTCCATCTCCGCCATCGTCACATGCGTCGTATCGGGATAACCCAGCACGACCATCCCCAACGAATCGCCGACGAGCAAGAAAGGCACACCGCATTCGTCGAGCAGCTTCGCCATCGGGAAATCATACGCCGTGAGCGCGGCAATTTTCTCGCCGCGCGCTTTCATGGCGCGGATGGAATCAACTGTGATTTTGGAATTCATTTTTTAGCCTGCAGATTTCTCAGATTAATGCAAAATCGAAAATCTGCGTTCATCGGCGCAATCTGCGGGTGATTTATTTTGAAAAACTCTTCACCAACTCCTCGGGATTGGTCGTGGCCGTGCCAACTTTGCCGACGACAATTCCCGCCGCGTGATTGGAAAGGATTGCCGCCTCAATTGGCGATGCGCCTGCCGCGATTGCCAGCGTGAAACTCGCGATGACAGTATCGCCCGCGCCGGAAACATCGAACACTTCCTGCGCGACCGTCGGGATGTGAAAGGGCTTCTGCCCACGCTGGCACAGCAACATTCCCAATTCACCAAGCGTGATGAGTAGCAGCGCCGGGTTCAATTCCTTCAGCAACCGCTCCGCGACCAGCATCAGGTTTTTATCTGCGAACGGATTGGCGTTCTTCGTGTCATCCGGCAAGTCGGCGAGTTCAAACGCCTCTTTGCGATTCGGCGTGATGAGCGAGAGGCCATTCAGATTCAGATGATGCACCGGCTTCGGGTCGAGACTCAGCCACACGCCGCGCGCGTGGCAGAGCGCTTTGATTTCGTTGAGCAACGCCTGTGTCACTACGCCCTTGCCGTAATCGCCGACGATGACGGCATCCGCACCGGAAATTTTCTTTTTGATCTCTGCGAGCAATGCCGCATTGGTCTTGGCATCCAACGCGCCACGCGTCTCGCGATCAACACGCACAACCTGCTGCTGGTGCGCCACGATGCGCGTCTTGATACTTGTGTGACGGGTGGAAGATTTTACCAACCCGCCGCAGCCAATGTTTTGCTCGGACAAAAGTTTTAACAACTTGGCTGCCGCTTCATCCCGGCCGATGGCGCCGAACAATTCCGCCGGAGTTTTCAGGTGAACCAGATTGCGCGCCACGTTCGCCGCGCCGCCGGGCATGAAACTCTCGCGTTGGAAATCTACCACCGGCACCGGCGCTTCCGGCGAGATGCGCGATACGCCGCCCCAGATGAACTGGTCGAGCATCACGTCGCCGACGACGAGCACGCGGGTCTTTTGCGCGACGGCCAAAATCTGTCTGGCACGCGAAGCGGATAATTTATTTGCACTCATTTTATTTTAGCCACGGATGAAACACAGATTGAACACAGTTGAGAATGAAAACATTTTGCCGAAAATCATCTATGTTTCACCTGTGAAAATCTGCGGCTCAGAATTCAGTTCAAAAATCCCGTCAGCGGACTCGTCGCACTGGCCGTTTCGCTTTGCGCGCCAAGGCCGATTTCAAAGGCCCCGCGTCCTGCTTCCACCGCGTGCTTGAATGCGATACCCATGCGGTTCGGATCATTCGCCACGGCGATGGCCGTGTTTACCAGCACGGCGTCCGCGCCGAGTTCCATCGCCTCCGCCGCGTGGCTCGGCGCGCCGATGCCTGCATCTACAACCACGGGAAC
>CAINDH010000061.1 GCA_903847285.1 uncultured Verrucomicrobia subdivision 3 bacterium
CCCCCACCCAGGCGAGTTTTCATTACTCGCTCGCGCTGGCCTTGAATGAGACGGGTGTCTCCAGTCGGATGGTGCAGGAATTGGAAGCCGCGGTGAAATGCGATCCTCAGTTTGCCCGCGCCTGGTATAATTTAGGGTTGGCTCGCAGTAGTCAGGGCGATGACTCCGGTGCGCTGGCCGCACTCGTGCGCGCCGAATCCGCTGATCCGTCCGATGCGCGCGCGCCTTATGCCCGCGCCACGGTGCTGGCGCGATTGGGGAAACTGGACGAAGCCCGCAGTGCCGCCCGCCGCGCCCTCGAACTCGACCCCAATTCAGCCGCCGCTAACCTGCTTCGGCATATCGAAGGACAGTGATTCCTGTGGAGCAAACAAATATTGAGTGGCTGGATTTCGAGCCGCTGTGCATCACAATTTTGGCCCCTCCAATTGGTGTAGTTTCGTTTCCAGTTGCCCCACCATCTTATTGGCCGACAGTAGCTGATCAAAAAATCCCGTGCGTTCTCCCTTGAGTTGGTCAATCAGATATTCTTTTCCCCGGTTGGCAATTTTTGAATCCATAATTTCCCGTTCCATTTCTTGAACTTTTCGTTCATCTCCGGTTTTTGACATGGCGGTTGCCGACGAATGTTTCACGTGTGCCACAGAGCTTCCGAAATCTTCCGAAGTCGGCGGCTCTGTTGGTTTCCTTGCCCGCAGAATTTCCTCCTGAATCACCGCCTCCACGCTCTGCGGTGTGACGTAGTATTTGCGCTCTTTCGGATCGTAGTAGCTATCTAGGCGTGGAATTCCCTGACGGTTGGGCATGTCACTGTCAGTCAAACCTCCAGTAAAAGCTGTCGACAATAGCCAAAAATTCTGCCGGTTTGACCAGAATACCCTTCAGTTTTCCCCGCAATCAGCTATTATTCTTTTATCTGAATCAATGCTTCAGATTGTGCCCATCTGTGGCTAAAGTTCATCCTCGCGTTCGGTAAAAAATAACTGATGGGCGCGGGCGTAATCCGCTTCCGGCACGAGGACGGTTGCTTCACGGTTCAGGTCGCCGTCGTCGGGCGCGGCGGGGTCGGCGAATGCCTGCGTGGCGGCGATGCCGTGCTTTTCGAGCATGACGACGAGCAACTCCGTTTTGATGACCGGGCCGGTGAAGAAATGTTTCATGCCGTGAGTGTAACCGCAGATGGCCGCAGATAAACCCAGATTACGGAATCGCAAGACAGTTGGTGGCGAAGCCGGTTTGGTTGAACTGTTGGATGAGATTTAAGCGGGTCGCGATTTGTAGGCTGCCATCGTTGAGCAGGAGGTTGCCATTGCCAACTTTTTTTCTGCTGAATAATCCGCGCTGGATTGAGTAGCCGTGACGCGTGGTATCCCATTCTATTGGTGCGTTACTGGCTACGTTCAACAAGCCAGGTTTCACAGGCACTTGGTTGAGTAGAAAATTATCATCGCCGGAAAGCAATCCTGTCGCGTTCGTCCCAGCGGCATTCAAGCCGATGAAGTAGCTGATTTTGTTTTTCAAATCCTCGCCGAAATTAGTCGCGCAAATATTGCGACTGGAATCTCCGTAGCAGAAAACAACTTTCGGCGTAATTAACTCATTGGACATGACTTGGAATGTTTTCCAAGCCTCAGTGGTGTTTATCAACTCCATCGTGCCGCCGTTCGTTAAGGCTATGTCCATTGGGTATTTGTCATTATGGTCGCCAGCCCAAACTTTGTATGCGAGACCTGCTTGTTTGAGGTTGTTGGCGCAGGATATAATAACCGCTTTGCGCTTTCCGTCGTTAGCTGGCAAGAGCATTGCAGCCAATATGGCGACGGTAGCAATGATTGCCAATACCTCCACCAGCGTCAGCGCGTGGTTTCTTTGTTTGGAGCAGCGCGGTTTCATGGGATGGCAAGGCGGTTGGTGGCGAAGCCGGTTTGCTGAAGTTGCTTGGCAAGATCGGAACTGGTCGCGCCCATCACGCTGCCATCAGCTAGGCCGAGGTTGCCCCAGCCGGTTCTGGTCTTGGTGAACCAACTGGTTTTGGTGTCGCTTCCGTGACGAGTGGCGTCCCAAGTAAGTGAGTCGTTGGTGGTCACATTGATCGAGCCGGGTTTTACGGCGGACTGGTTGAGGAGAAAATTGCTGTCGCCGGAAAGAATGGCGGCGGGATTTGTATCCGTGGCATCCCACCCGATGAAGTAGCTGATTTTGTTTTTCAAATCCTCACCCCAATTTGTCGCGTAGGAGCGCAGGGAATCTTCCGGGCAGATGATGACTTTGGGCGTGCTCAATTCGTTGGACATGACTTGGAAGGTTTTCCAAGCGTCGGCGGTGTTCAGGTATTCCATTGCGCCGTCGTTCGTCACGGAAACTTCCATCGGGTATTTATCGTTGTTGTCGCCCGCCCATATTTTATAGGCAAGGCGGAGTTGTTTGAGATTGTTGGCGCAACTAGTTTTCTGACAGCGGTTGCTTCTTTGATTAAGCATTGGCAATAGCAACACTGCAAAAAATCCGATGACAAGAATCACGACGACCACTTCGATGAGTTTCATCGCAACATTTCTCTGGCTTGAGCAATTCAGTTTCATGGCAGCACGAGTTGGTTGGTGGCGAGGCCGGTTTGGCGGAGCAGATTGGTGAGGCCGGGCTGGTTCACGGATTGCACGCTGCCGTCGGTCAGGCCGATGTTGCCGCCGCCGGCGCGGGTCTTGGTGAACCAACTTTGCCGCGTCGTGTGGTTGTGGCGGGTATCGTCCCAGCCGAGCGCGGCGTTGGCGGAAACATTCACGAGGCCAGGCTTTGGATGCACGCCGTTGAGTGACAAGTTGTCATCGCCAGACAGGAAAGCCGCCGGGTTGGTATCCGTGGCATCCGCGCCGATGAAATAGCTGATGCGAGATTTCATGCCGTCGTCAAAATTCGTCGCCGCCCGCCGCCGCTCAGAGTCGCTGGGGCAGTAGAGAATTTTAGGTGTGCTCAATTCGTTGGACATGACTTGAAAAGTTTTCCAGGCGTCCGTGGAGTTGAGCCATTCCAGCGTGCCGCTATTGGTGATGGAAAGTTCCATCGGATACTTGTCGTTGTTGTCGCCCGCCCAGATTTTGTAGGCGAGGCCGATTTGTTTGAGGTTATTGACGCAGCCGATTTTGCTGGAGCGTCGGCCGTGCGGCGAAAGCGTCGGCAAAACAATGGCGACGATAACCACCAAGACGAACAGGATGATGATCACTTCGATGGGCATCAGCCCCCGATTGGTTTTGGTGGAGCGCTGGAGTTTCATAGCTGTAATTTAGCAAAGCCCATACCAACACCGTTTTCCAATGAATTCGCCATTTGCATTTCCAATCATGCGTGGGCTTCACGCATTTGGCGTGAGGTTCACTTGTCGGTGGTCGCACACCGACTAGGGTGGTGTTTTTCGCGCTGCGAAAAACCCGTCGTCGAGCGGAGCGTCAGGCGATGGAATCTTTCGCGTGCCTGAAAACTTTCACGCCTCAAAGTGACCGCTGCGCGGTCAATGTTCGGTCGCAGCGCGACCGAACCCACCATCCGCATACATCCGCATCCGTCAAACACCTCTTCATTTCACCGTCGGCAAAAAAAGGTCGTAGGTTTCAAATGGATTGTATTTGAAGTTGCTGGTGAGCGAATGGGCGTTCCATTCCTCAATGTGGCTGTCGGCGAAGAGCACGTTGCCTTTGTAGGTGTGAACATCACGCGACCACCGAAAACTTGCACCGCTGGTGGTGTGCAGAATGGTGGGGCTGGGTGAGGGGAAGCTGGTGAGGTTGCGATCGCCGGCAAGAATGGATTGGGGCTTGGAAAAATCCGCGTTTACACCGACGAAGTAGCTCAAGTTGGTGTTTTGCAATGTGGCAAAATCAGTGCCAGCCACCCGCTGATCGTCGGCCTTGCAGGCGAGCACGCGCGGGTTGGAGAGTTCATTGGACAGCACTTGAAACTGGCGGAACGAAAAATAAAACGGGCCGTTGACGAGGTAGCCGTTCTGAACGAATTCTTCTGCGCCACCTTTAGCCATCGGCACGGTCATAGGGCAACGTCCGCCGTGGTCATGGAGGAAGACGTGGAGGCCGATGCCAATTTGCCGGAGATTGTTCTCGCAATAGATCCGTTTGGCGCGAGCCATCGCGGATTGGAGTGCAGGCATGAGCATCGCGGCGAGAATGCTGATGATGGCGATAACCACCAGCAATTCCACCAGCGTGAATGCTCTCGCTCGTTTCATGCAAATAATCCAGCGCTCGCCGCGGCTTCAATCAGCGCTGGAGAAATTTCGCTACGGCCTCCGTGCGCGTGCGCACCTGCAACTTTTCGTAAATGCGACGGATGTAGGTGTGGACGGTTTCGTAACTTATGCCAAGTTTCTCGGCAATCTCCTTGTAGATCAATCCTTGCGAGAGCAAGTCGAGCACCTGCTGTTCGCGTTCGGAAAGTTCTGAAAGCTCGTTCGCCGTTTTCGCGCTCGCAGCGGCAGATTTTTGGAAAGTCAGGACCACTTTGCGCGCGATGTGCGTGGTCATCGGCGAACCGCCGCGCTGCACGTCGCGGATGGCATCCAGCAATTCTTTTGCAGGCGTGCGTTTAAGCATATACCCACTCGCGCCAGCGGTCAGCGCGCTGAAAATATTTTCTGTGTCCTCATAAACGGTGAGCATCATCACCTGCGTGGCGGGCAACAAAGCTTTCAACTGCCGCACACATTCAACGCCGTTCATGCCGGGCAAGTTGATGTCCATGAGCACTACGTCGGGCTTGATCTTGGGCAGGTCGGCGAGCGCGGCCTCGGCGCTGCCGTAGTCGCTCGCGCAACTAAAACCATCAGCGCGGGCAATCACCTTGGCGAGCGTGCCTCGCAGCTTGTCATTGTCCTCAACGATGGAAACTGAAATAGCCATTGGTTTAGTTGGTTGCAGATTACGTCTTCGGCACAGCGATGGGAACTTTTAGCTGCACGACCGTTCCGCCGTTTGCGCCGGGCGTGATTTCAAATTCCCCGCGCACATCGCTCAAGCGGCGTTTCATATTGCGCATGCCGTTCCGCAATTGTTTGCCGGAAATGTCGCCGAGGCCTCGTCCGTTGTCGGTGATGCTCAAGATGAATTGCCCTGGCAACAATTCCATTTTCACGCGCGCCTCGGTTGCGTGCGCGTGCTTGACGACGTTGTTGACTGCTTCCTTGAACGCGAGAAAAACATTGTGACGCACTTCCGGCGGAATCGTCGCGGGCGGCAGGGCAGGGGGCAGTTCAGCGCGGTAGCTCACACCGGCGAGCGCAAAATAATCCTGGGCGTATTTGCAGGCGTAGTTTGTCAGGCCTTCGAGGGTGTCGTTCGATGGATTCACGGCCCAAACAATTTCATCCAACGAACGCGTCGTCTCCCGCGCCGTCTCGCAAATCTGCTGCGCGTGCTGTTCCACCTCGTTGGGCAGATTTTTATCCATCTCCGCCATCTCGCCGAGCAGCGTGACCTGCGTGAGATTTGCGCCGAGCTGGTCGTGTAAGTCGCGCGCGATGCGGGCGCGCTCGTGCTCGATCAATTCCTTCTGCTGCGCCGCGCGCAACTGGCGTTTCAGTTTCGCGGTCGAGACGAGATAAATGATTCCCGCGAGCACCCCGAGAAAAACCAGCGTGAACGCGATCAGGAACGATGGCTTCTTCCAGAATGGCGGCTCGACGGTGATGGTGAGCGTTGCGCCCTCCATGTTCCAGAAGCCGTCCTCGTTGCAGGCGGCGACGCGGAAAACGTATTCGCCCGCCGCGAGCTTGGTGAGATGCGCCACGCGTTCGCTGCCGGCGTCCGTCCAGTTTTTGTCGCGCCCTTCCAGCCGGAATTTAAAACGCACTCCCAGCCCAGCGCGTTTGGGCGCGGAAAAATTCAGGCTGGTGAAATGGATGTCCAGTTGCTCGTTTTTTGGTGTGAGCGTGACGGCTTGCGTCCAAGCTGAATCAAGTCGGTTGACCTTTTGTTCCACTTCGTCCACAAGGACGGATTCGATGACCACCGGCGGGGCTTGCTGGCTAATTTTTAATTCCGAAGGATTCACGGCGATCAAGCCTTCAATCGTTGGAAATAAAATCTTCCCGTCACGCGTGCGGATGGCAGCGGGTTGCGCGCCGAGGGAACATTCGCGCGTGAGAAACGTGCGGCTGGAAACGATTCTGGGCGCGGCATCCACGATGTTTGTGAAACTCACGCGGATCAGGCCTTCATACGAACCGATCCATAAATTATCCGCATCGTCCTGGATGCAATAGCCGATGTCGTCAATCGTCAGGCCGTTAGTCGAGGCATAAAGCGTCCAGCCGCCTTGGGAAAAACGCGCCAGCCCGTGTTCGGAGGTGCCAACCCACAGCGCATTCTTGCGGTCAACGAGCAGGCAGGAAATGTCTTTGACCGGTGAGGCCGTGGCGGAAATTTTTCCGTCGCGCAATGAATAGAGACCGCCCCGGTCCGTGCCAATCCAGAGATTTCCCTGCGCGTCATCCGCTAGCGCGCGCACGGCATTGTTAGGCAGGCCGTCACTGGTGGAAAACAAATTCCATTGCTGGCCGTCAAAGCTGGCGAGGCCGCTCTCTCCGCCAGCCCAAATTTTTCCATCGCGGCTTTCAAAGATGGAAAAGATTTGCGGGCCGATTCTTTGCGCCTGATTGACCGGCTTGAATTGACCGGAGTCAAAGCGGAACAAACCTTCGCTGCGCGTGCCGGCCCAGACTTGTTGCTTTTGATCCACCAGCACCGACCACGCGTTTGAGCCGCGCCCGATGCCGAAGCTGCTCACTGAATTGGAAAGGGAATAGGCTAGTCCGTGCGCGTTGAACGTCACCCACAGGCCGCCAGCCAAATCTTCGGCGGCGGACTTGGCCACGCCTTCAGGCAGGCCGGGCGGCGCGTTGAAATAATTCTTTTTGACGCGATAAAGCCCGCCGCCATCCGTGCCCGCCCAAAGATTTCCTTCGCGGTCAAAGCACATTGAAGGCACGAAATTTTGCGATGACTTTTCTCCCATCGCGATGTGTCGCCAGCCGCCGGCCCCATCGGCCCAAAAGATTCCGTCGCCATGCGTGCCGACAATCAGGTTGCCCTGGCTGTCTTCACAAGCTGCTGTGATGTTCGCATCGAAGGTGAAAGGCAAGGTCCGGGGTCTAGCCGCCGGAAAAACCACGGTCACGGGCGCAGGCGTCCACGGGCTGGCGCTGTAGGGCTTTTCAAGTTTGCCTCCGCCCCATTTTTCAACCTGCCCGTTCTGCAAATGCCAGAAGCCGCCGGTCCGGCTCGGCGTGACGAGATGGAACGCGCGCGAGTAAAGCTGCTCCCAAAAAACTCCCGTCACCGTTGGCGCGAGATCCAACCGCCTGTCCTTCCAGCAAAAAACCCGTCCATCCGCCGCGCAAAACCAAACAGATCCCATCTCGTCTTCATGGGCGTAAAGAATTTTCCCGCCGCCGCCACCAGTCTCAAAATTTTTCACCGCGCCGTTTTTGATGAGACACAACCCAGCGGCGTCCGTTCCGACCCACAAATTTGTCCGGCTGTCCTCGAACAGGAAAACGATGCCGTTGCCGGTGAGTCCCGGCGTGATGTTGACGTTGAAAACAGTGAAGGAATTTCCATCGAAGCGCACCAGGCCGTTGAGCGTGCCGAGCCAGAGATAGCCGTCACGCGTCTGGGCGAGGGCGATGACGGAGCTTTGCGGCAGGCCGTCCGCCGTGCTCCACGAGTCCACGATGAGCGACGATTCCGCCGCCGCGCGTTGTCCCGAAAGCAGAGCCAGCACGAGACAGATGAGGAAAAATTGGATTTGCCGTTTCAAACTTTGCTGGAGAATACCTGCTAATGAGGGCCGGAAAAAGATTTTTCAAAAACCGCTTGCGGGTGGCATGGCTTGGGCTAGCTTAAACTGCCCTTGAAATGGGCGCTCCGTTTTTCCTGTCGATAAACGGTTCCGCGGGCCGATGACGGTTAACACCGTGTGCACATCGGCCCGTTTTCTATTTTTACCATCAGGGTGTCGGGAAACTAGTTCCAAATCTCCGTTTGGCTTTTCAAGTTTCGCCTGTTAATTTCCGCGCCCATGCCCGACCCGGTCAACGCCACGCCAGCCCCCAACAAAGCGCAGGTTTTTCTGCGCCGCGCGGGATCCACGCTGCTCCTGTGGACGGCGGTCATCGCGGCGATGTTTTCTCACAACCGCATCCTTTCCGACGGCGTGAGTGGCTTGCTCGTCGCGTTGCTGGCGCTAGCTGGGTTGATAGAATTTTACGGCATGGCTGAGAAGCGCGGCCTCGCGTGTTTCAAATTCACCGGCGTCTTTGGCGGCGTGTTGCTTATGTTGGGAACCTTTGCCCACTTTCAAGGCTGGCTCGGCATCCATAACTCACCGGCGCGGGCAAATGATTTTGAAACGGGCTTCCTCATCTTGTTCGTGCTCGGCCTGTGCGTCCGGCAATTTTTGGCGAAGGACTACACCGCAGGAATCACGGCCATCGCAGTGACGCTGTTTGGTTTGATGTATGTGCCGTGGCTGCTGAACTTCATCCAGAAAATCTTTTTCTTTCCTGGTCTCGACGGCGATGGGAAATTCTATGTCCTTTATTTTTTACTCGTGACTAAGTTCAGCGACATGGGTGCTTATCTCGTCGGCTCGCTGATCGGCAAGCACAAGATGATTCCTCGCATCAGTCCGGCGAAAACGTGGGAGGGTTTTGGGGGCGCGTTGCTGGTTTCGACGGGTGCAAGTCTAGCGTTCGTGCATTTCTTTGGTGCGCATATGCGCGGCATGAACACGCTGCACGCGATCGTCCTCGGAATTATTTTGAGTTCCACGGCGGTCATTGGCGATTTGATTGAATCACTCTTCAAGCGCGAGGCAGGCGTGAAAGATTCGGGTAAATTATTCCCCGGCATTGGCGGCATCCTCGATTTGCTCGACAGCTTGTTGTTTAACGC
This sequence comes from uncultured Verrucomicrobia subdivision 3 bacterium, assembly GCA_903847285.1. The sequence goes on from CAINDH010000061.1 coordinate 8,964, forward strand.
GCCGATTATGTATCTCTACCTGCGCCACATTTTGACTCATCCATGAAAAACGTTGTTCTCCTTGGCAGCACCGGCAGCATTGGCACCAGCACTGTGAAAGTTGCTGAAGATTTGCCGGGTCAGATCCGTTTGATTGGTCTCGCGGCTGGCGGCAACGCCAAATTGCTTCTCGAGCAAACCCGTAAGCACAAGCCCGGCATCGTTTCAATCAACGACCCGGCCAAGGCCAAGGATCTGCAAAATACACTCGGCGCTTCGGTGCAAGTTCTCTGCGGCAACGAGGGGTTGCTCAAGCTCGCCACGTTGCCGGAAGCGGACATCGTCTTGATTGCCATCGTCGGCACGGCAGGCCTGCAACCGGCACTTGCGGCGATTCGCGCGGGCAAGGACATCGCCGTCGCATCGAAGGAGATCCTCGTCATGGCTGGCGAGATTGTCATGAACGAGGCGCGCAAGCACGGCGTGCGCGTGCTGGCGGTGGACAGCGAGCACTCCGCGATTTTCCAATGCCTCGACGGCAAGCTGACGAGTTCCGTGCGTCAGCTTTTGTTGACCGCGAGCGGTGGACCTTTCCGCAGCAAGACCGATTGGCCGAAAGAAAGGTTTTCCGAGATCACCGTTGAACGTGCTCTCAAACATCCGTCATGGGTCATGGGTCGCAAGATCACGATTGATTCGGCCACGCTCTTCAACAAGGGATTGGAGATGATCGAAGCGCGCTGGTTGTTCGATATCGAGATGGAGCGCGTTGGCGTAGTGGTGCATCCGCAAAGCATCGTGCATTCGATGGTCGAGTTCGTAGATGGCTCTATCATCGCGCAGTTATCCACGCCGGATATGTGTTTGCCCATCCAATACGCTCTGACCTATCCCGAGCGCGCTGCGAGCGACCGCGTGCAGACCAATTTTCCAAAACTCGGCACACTCACGTTTGAAGAGCCGGATGTGGAACGTTTTCCTGCAATAGGACTCGCGCGCCGGGCGGGGGAGATTGGCGGAACGTTGCCGGCGGTTTTGAACGCAGCGAACGAAGTCGCGGTCGAAGCGTTCGTGAACCGTAAAATAAATTTCCCGCAAATCACCGCTACCGTCCGTCGCACGATGGACGCACATAAAACCGTTGCGCATCCGACGCTTGAACAGATTCTCGCCGCCGACGCGTGGGCGCGTTCCGAAGCTGCGCGGTAAGGTTTGCGGTAATTTTCGCGACTGCTACAATTTCACCTGATTTGACATGACTGTTTTGCATTACATCCTCATCGCGCTGGAAGTCGTTTTGATTTTCAACCTGATCATCGGCGTTCACGAGTTGGGACATTTTCTTGCAGCGCGTTGGCGCGGGCTGAAAGTCGAACGCTTCGCCATCTGGTTCGGTAAACCCATTTGGAAGAAAAAAATCAACGGCGTGGAATATGCCCTCGGCACGATTCCTTTCGGCGGCTACGTCTCACTGCCGCAAATGGCTACGATGGAAGCCATCGAGGGCAAAGTGGATGAGACTGCTGAAAAACTTCCGCCGGTCACGCCGCTAGACAAAATCATTGTAGCGTTCGCCGGGCCGCTGTTCAGCATGCTGCTCGCGTTCATCTTTGCCGTCATCGTTTGGCAAGTGGGCAAGCCGAGTTCGGAGGCCGACAAAACGACGATGCTTGGCTGGGTGGATCCGACGGGGCCCGCTGGTATCGCCGGCTTGCGTGCGGGCGACACCATTCTCGAAGTGGATGGTTTTCCCGTGCATCATTTTTCGCCGACTTCCGCCGATAGTGTGAAATGGCGTATCGTCACCAGCACTGGCACGAACATCGCGTTCAAGTTCACCCGCGACGGCAAAGAAATGCCTTTGCTCTATGTCGTGCCGACCAACCAGCCTAACAAATGGTATGAGCGCAAGGCCCTCCGCAAAATTTTCGTGGATAACGCAGAGAAAGCCATCATCGGAGACATCGCCAGCAACAGCCCAGCGGCCGTAGCGGGTTTGCTGCCGGGCGATGAAATCATCGCGCTCGACGGAGAGAAGATTTACAGCCCGCTCGCCATCATGTTTGGCGAACTGGCTTTGACGAACAAACCGATCGCGCCCGTCGCCTTTACCATCAAGCGCGGCAACGAACAGTTTGAGAAAATTATTTTGCCGGTGAAACCCTTGCAGCCGACGAACGCCGCGCCGTTGTTTGGCATCGCTTCTTGGAAGGGCGACACAAACATCATGCTCGTTCACCCCGCTCCGTTTGAGCAAATCAAGGCAAGCGCGGGACAAATCGTCAGCACCTTTAGTGCACTCTTCGCGCGCAAAGGCGACATCGGCGTGCAGCAACTCGGCGGCGCGGTGATGATCATCCGCGTCTATAGCAATCTCTTTCAAGACGAGGACGGCTGGCGTCGCGTGCTGTGGTTCAGTGTGATTTTGAATGTGAACCTTGCGCTGCTCAACCTGTTGCCGTTGCCCGTGCTGGACGGTGGACATATCACGTTGTCGTTGATTGAAGCCGTGCGCCGTCGTCCGGTGAGCGGCAAGCTGCTCGAAAGAATTCAATCTGGTTTTGCCGTGCTACTGATCAGCTTCATGATTTACATCGCTTTCTTCGACGCTGGCGATTGGTTCCGCAGCGCGCGAGCTGACCGTGAAGTGCCGATTACTTTTGCCGCCCCTCAAAAATAATTTCCCATGCGTTACTGCGATTCTCCCTACGTTTTTAAACGCCGCGTCACCCGCGAAATCATCGTTGGCGATCCGGCGAACGGCGGCGTCATCATGGGCGGCAATCATCCCGTCGTGAAGCAATCCATGCTGACTTGCGACACGATGGACACCGCGCTTTCCGTGAAGCAGACGCTCGAACTCGTCGCCGTCGGCTGTCAGATCGTCCGCATTACTGCGCCGACCGTTAAGGACGCGGCGAATTTGCAGAACATCGTCGCCGAACTGCGCAAGCAGGGATGCAACGTGCCGATTGTCGCCGACATCCATTTCAAGCCCGACGCCGCGATGGAAGCGGTGAAGTGGGTGGAAGTCGTCCGCGTGAATCCCGGCAACTACGCCGACTCGAAAAAATTTGCGACCAAGGAATATACCGACGAGCAATACGCCGAGGAATTGAAACGCATCGAGGAGAAATTCACACCGCTCGTCCTTGAAGCGAAAAAACTGAAGCGTTGCCTCCGCATAGGGACGAACCACGGTTCGTTGAGCGACCGCATTATGAACCGTTTCGGCGACACGCCGCTGGGTATGGTCGAGAGTGCGCTGGAATTCGCCCGTATCGCGCGCAAAAACGATTTCCACAATTTCAAGTTCTCGATGAAGTCATCAAATCCGAAGGTGATGATTGAGTGCTATCGCCTGCTCGTTGCTCGTTTTTACGAACTTGGCACGGATTGGAATTATCCCATCCACCTCGGCGTCACCGAAGCTGGCGAAGGCGAGGATGGTCGTATCAAGTCTGCCATCGGCATCGGCTCGCTGTTGTGCGATGGCCTCGGTGATACGATCCGCGTCTCGCTCACGGAAGATTCACCGCGCGAAATCGAAGTGTGCACCGATTTGCTCGCGCAGATTCCGCTGCTCTCCAATTCAAAAGTCCAAATTGCAGAAGCTGGTTTTCCGTTCGACCCGTTTCATTTTGAGAAGCGCAAGACGCCGGAGATTGAACTGAACGAAAATAACAGGTGCGGCGGCGAACAACTCATCCGCGTCGTCGTGACGCGTGCCACATTCGACAAAGTTGCGCCGAAAATCCGTCCGAAAGACGACGTCAAGCCGGAGGCAATCTACGAAGACCTAAACATCGCGGAACTCGACCCGACGCAGGATTTTGAAATCAATTGCGACACGCAACTCGTGACGGTGAAAGATGATGTAAATCTTCCTGCCATCACCGCGTTCCGTCTGCTCGCGTCAAAACTAAAACGGCTTGGTCGCAACAATCCTATTTTGCTCAAGGATTGCCTCAACTTTGAAGCCGTGCCACTGGAGCCGAAGATTGCCTTGCTCCGCGCCTCCGTCGTCATCGGCTCGCTGCTCGCGGATGGCATCGGCGATGCGATTCTCGTGCGCGGCGAAGCTGGCGGGGGACAATCACTGCGGCTAGCTTACAATATTTTGCAGGCCGCCGGTTGCCGCAGTTTTAAGACCGATTACGTCGCGTGCCCGAGCTGCGGACGCACGTTGTTCAATCTCCAGACCGTCACCGCGCGCATCAAGGCGCGCACAGAGCATCTCAAGGGTGTGAAGATCGCAATCATGGGCTGCATCGTAAACGGACCTGGCGAAATGGCCGACGCGGATTTCGGCTACGTCGGCGGCGCGCCGAACAAGATCAACCTCTACGTAGGCAAGACGCCCATCAAGTTTAACATCCCCGAAGCCGAAGCCGTCGATCGTCTTGTGGATTTGATCAAAGAACACAACAAGTGGGTCGAGCCCGAAGCGAAGTAGATTTTTTGCAGGCTTTGATTTTTCCTCGCGACACCGGTTGAAACCGTTCAGCAACCGGTTTCTTGCTTCGCGACATCGGTTGAATTATTCTGCGGTCTTCAAATTTTATGGCACTCCTCAACGACAATTATCTCAAACTCAAAGCGGGTTACCTCTTTCCTGAAATCGGCCGCCGCGTGAAGGCGTTCTGCGACGCAAACCCCGAAGCCGTCAAGCGCCTCATCCGTTGCGGCATCGGCGATGTGACCGAGCCGTTGCCGTCCGCCGTTGTCGCCGCGATGCACAAGGCCGTGGATGACATGGCGGCGCGCGAAACCTTCAAGGGCTACGGCCCAGAGCAAGGCTACGAATGGCTGCGTCACGCCATCGCGGAAAATGATTTCCGCTCGAAAGGTTTGGACATCGCGGACGATGAAATTTTTGTCAGCGACGGTTCCAAGTGCGATTGCGGCGCGATTCTCGACATCCTAGGCAGCAAAAACAAAATCGCCATCAGCGATCCGGTTTATCCCGTTTATGTGGACACGAACGTGATGGTCGGCCACACCGGCGAGGCCAACGAAGCGGGAGCTTACGGCAAGCTGGTTTATCTCCCCTGCAAGCCGAGCAACGGTTTCATTCCTGAACCGCCGAAGAAGCACGTGGACGTAGTTTATCTTTGCTCGCCGAATAATCCCACCGGTGCGGCGGCCACGCGCGAACAGCTTGAGGCGTGGGTGAAATACGCGCTCGAACACAAGTCAGTTATTCTTTTCGACGCGGCTTACGAGGCTTACATCACCGAGCCGGGCATTCCACATTCCATCTACGAGATTCCCGGTGCGCGCGAGTGTGCGATTGAATTTCGCAGCTTCTCGAAGAACGGCGGCTTCACCGGCACGCGCTGCGCGTTTACGGTCGTTCCAAAATCACTCAATGCCTACACGAAGGCCGGCGAAGCGAAGCCGCTGCATCCGCTGTGGAATCGTCGCATGACGACGAAGTTCAACGGCGTCAGCTACGTCGTGCAGCGTGCGGCGGAGGCACTGTATTCGCCCGAAGGCAAACAGCAGGTAGCCGACCTGATCAAACATTATCTCGGCAACGCAGAGATTCTCCGCAAAGGCGCGAAGAAGGCCGGTTTGAAAGTATTCGGCGGCGTGAATGCGCCCTACATCTGGGTGCGCACTCCAAAGGGCGTCACAAGTTGGCAGGCGTTCGACAAGATTCTGGCGGACGCGAACGTCGTCATCACGCCCGGCTCAGGCTTCGGCTCCAAAGGTGAAGGCTTCTTCCGCATCAGTGCCTTCAATAGCCGCGCCAATGCCGAGGAAGTCGCGCGCCGCTTGCAGGAATTGAAGTGGTAAATAGTAGTTCTAAAACCACCGCCGTTGCGCTGGCTGTCTGGCTGGGTGCGACGGCGTTTTCTTTTGGTGCAGATGGCGACGCCATCATCCGTGCACGGGCAGGGGATTCAGAAATCGTTATCATTACCACGAGCCGACTTGCTGGCGCGATACATTCGCTGACATGGAATGGGCAAGAATTCATCAACTCGACCGACCATGGCCGTCAGTTGCAGTCGGCATGTTCGTTTGACAATTCACAGAGGGCGAACGCGGAGACTTTTAATCCCACCGAGGCTGGTTCACGAAACGATTCCTTTGGGACAAACTCAACCAGTCGGTTGCTGGCAATCTCCGCCGACGGAAATCATCTTCGCACGCAAACCAGGATGGCGTTCTGGCTCTTACCAGGCGAGCGTTCAGAAAAACAGCTCGCACGCAATACCAACGCGCTTTCGGACTACACTCTTACAAAAGACGTGACTATTGGCTTTGAGCGCTGGCCGCAAGCGCTGGACTATCGCGTAACGTTTTCAGTGCCGACGAATACGCACCATGTTTCCGCGCAATTCGAAGTGTTGACGGGTTACCTGCCGGATTGCTTCAACTCGTTTTATCAATTCGATCCGCAGGAAAAAAAGTTCAAGCAATTAAGCCGCGGTCCGGGCGAAATCAAGAATCCAGTTGTGCTCGCCACGGCGGACGGCAAGTTTGCGATGGGAGTTTTTTCCATCACGCCAAAGGAATCAAATATGCGCGGGCCGAACTATGGCCGGTGGTTTTTCGATTGGGCGCACGTCAGCAAATGGAATTGCGTCTATCGCGTCAGCAAGCCGGACGGCATCCGCCATGGTGATTATAACTACCGGTTACTCGTGCCGGTCGGGACGCTGGCGCAAGTCGAGTCCATGATGACTGAATGGTCGGAAATGAAATGGTAAAAAGAAAAATGGCGCGGTGAAAATCACCACGCCACTTCGCTTGTCCCCACAAATCTTTTAACCGGCAATCACACCGATCTCCACAGGCTCCACGTTCACACCTTGTTTCACCAGCCATTTGATGGCCTTGGCGACTTCTCCGTGTGAGCCGTCAAGTTCCAGGCAGACGATGCCGATTTCATCGGTCACCGTGGCCTGACGGATGTTCGTCACGACTTTGAATTTGTGGCCGACCTCGTAGATGAACGGCTTCTTGATCAACTTCGGCGGATACATCAGCCACAGGCGCTGTTGTGTCGGCGAATTCGGTTTCGTTGCCGTGAGTTTTTTTTTGGGCGTGGCCATAAATTCTAGCCGCCGGCGATGGCGGGGATGATGCTGATTTCGTCGCCGTCTTTGAGCGGCGTCTCGCGGTTTTGCAGGAAGCGGATGTCTTCCTCGTTCACGTAGACG
>CAINDH010000062.1 GCA_903847285.1 uncultured Verrucomicrobia subdivision 3 bacterium
GCGATGACGACATCCACTTCCTTCACGCCCGCGAGGTCGCGCTTAAGATCCTCGACGAGGGCCAACGCCTCAGCGACGGTCTTATTCATCTTCCAGTTACCAGCAATGATCAGTTTGCGTTCTTTGTTCATTTCAAAATTTCTTTGTGATTAAAATTATCTCTCGGATTATTTCTCGCTCAACGCCGCCACGCCGGGCAGCACTTTGCCTTCGAGGAATTCCAGCGACGCACCGCCGCCGGTCGAGGTATGGGAAACTTTCTTGTCCGCGCCAAATTTCTTCGCTGCCGTCGCCGTGTCGCCGCCGCCGACGACCGTGGTCGCACCAGCTGCGGTTGCCGTAACGATGGCATCGGCCATGGACTTGGTGGCTTTCTCGAAAGCAGGAAACTCAAATACGCCGGGAGGCCCGTTCCAGATGATTGTCTTGGCGCGAGCGATGACCGCCGCGAATTGCTTGGAAGATTCCGGACCTGCGTCCATGCCTTCAAGACCAGCAGGAATTCCACTAGCAAGCGTCGCACTGCCGACATTTGCATCGGGGCCGAACTTGTCGCCCGTCACCCAATCCACGGGCAAATGCAACAACTTGCCTTTAGCTTTCGCCTTTGCGAGCAATTCGGGAACGATCTTCGCGCCTTCTGCGTCGTAGAGCGATTTGCCGATTTCCATGTTGTCCTGAACCTTGCGGAACGTGTAGGCCATGCCGCCGCCGATAATGATTTCGTCGGCTTTGTCCAAGAGGTTGTTGATAAGCTGAATCTTATCCGCAACTTTTGAGCCGCCAAGAATCGCGAGCAACGGACGTTTCGGGTGATCAAGCACCGCACCGAAGGCATCCAATTCTTTCTTCATCAAATAACCGCACGCACGTTGCGGAAGTTGCACGCCAGTCATCGAACTGTGGTCACGATGAGCCGTGCCGAACGCGTCGTTGATATAAACATCACCAAGCTTCGTCAAGCTGGCTCGGAAGGCGGCGACCTTGGCAGCATCGGCCTTGAGCTTAGTTCCGTCTTCGAGTTTCACTTTACCTTCCTCTTCGATGTGGAAGCGGAGGTTCTCCAAAAGAATCACATCACCGGGCTGAGCTTTCGCACAGGCAGCTTCCACTTCCGCGCCAACGCAGTCATTGAGAAATTGCACCGGCTTGCCGAGCAGCTTGGCCAACGCATCCGCCACGGGCTTGAGGGAAAATTTCTCGATGCGCTTGCCGTCTGGGCGACCAAGATGGCTCATGAGAATCACGGATGCACCTTTATCCAGAGCGTATTTGATGGTCGGCAACGCAGCTTCAATGCGCTTGGTGTTGGTGATCGCACCGGTGACTTTGTCCTGCGGCACGTTGAAATCCACGCGGATGAGCGCGCGTTTGCCCTTCAGTTCGACATCTTCAATAAACAGTTTAGCCATAAAATAAAAATCGCCCGTTCGCCTTGCAAACGGAGCCGTGAAGCCTAGCAGAGGAGAGCTACCAGTAAAGATTTTTTCCCGTGAACAACGGTTGTTTCAGCGGCATCGCAAGCGGAGCAGCGCACCTAAGGCTGCGAGGCCGCCCGGTTGCGGGATGGCTGGTTCGGAAACGGCGCTAGCCTAACGCTACCGGCAAAGCGAAGTGATAACCATCGCCGCAAGAATTGAATCGCAAATATTTGCTTCGCGATGACCAGCGATTGCGAATGGCTGATGCGGCGCTTCCAACAATGTTGTTTTAGCCCTTGAGCTGGGGGCAACATTTTATACTTTGACCTTCATGCTGCCAAAGCTTGGAAACATTTTCGCCGCCGGATTAATCCTGACGCTGACCGCTGATCGAGTTGCCGCCGATGCAGTCGAATCCTTGCTCACGCAAGAAATGTCCGAGCACCATGTCGTCGGCATGACCTGCCTCGTCATCCAAGATGGCCAGACACGCACGCAGTTTTATTCCGGCAGTGCAAACCTGGAATGGCCGTCGCCCGTGGACGCACAAACCGTTTTCGAAATCGGTTCCGTCTCCAAACAGTTCGCCGCCGCGAGTGTTTTGTTGCTGGCCGAGGACGGCAAACTTTCCGTGGATGACCATATCAGCAAGTTTTTTACGAACGCGCCCGCCGCATGGACGAACATCACCGTGCGCCACCTGCTCTCCCACACGTCAGGCATAAAAAATTATGACGGGCTGGATGGCTTTGAAATGCGGCAACATCTCACGCAAGCGCAGTTCATTGAGCGGCTTGGCAAACAACCGCTGAATTTTGCGCCCGGCGAGAAATGGGCTTACTGCAATTCGGGTTTCAATCTGCTCGGCTACATCGTGGAGAACGTCAGCAGAAAAACTTATTGGGATTTTCTGCAACAGCGCATCTTCACGCCGCTCGCGATGACAAACACCACGCGTCGCGATCCCTGGCTAGTCATCCCTCACCGCGCGGCGGGTTATGAATTTAAGAATGGCAAATACCAAGGCCGCGATTATGACCTCACAGAATTGTTCGCCGCCGGGGCGATTGTCTCCACCGCCGACGACGTGGCGAAGTGGGACGCGGCGCTGCTGGGAACAAATTTCCTGAGCGCCACTTCACGGAAGTTGTGGTGGACGCCCGCGACGTTGAATAATGGTAAGGCTGTCAATAATCCGCGTTACGGCGAAGCAGGGAGTTATGGATTTGGATGGTTTCTTAGCTCAGTGAAAGGACACCAGAACATCGGGCATAGCGGCATCACGAGCGGATTCTCAGCGGCAAATGAACTATTCCCGGATGACCATCTCACCATCATCATCCTTTCAAACACCGACGAAGGGGTCTTTGCTGGTAATCTCGCCAATAAAGTTGCCCGCACCCTGCTTGCTCCGGTGAAGAAATAGCCAATCCCTACTCGCTTCCGCTAAGCCATCTTCTGCGCGGAGAAAACCGAACCCTTTTCTATCGGCTGCAGATCGGTTCGTTGTATTTTTCCCAACCCCGCGTCGCGTATCCAAGCCGTGATCCGTTCCGCGGTGTGCGTGTGCGTGCCGGTCTCGGTCAGCAACGTGAGATCGAACGCCGCCGCCAGCGCTGTGGTTGGTGAGACTTCAGCGCTGGCAACTTCGCGGACGTATTCATACACGAACAATCTTCCGCTGGGATTCAACGCCGCCGCCAGCTTCTGGATGATGCGTGCGTTGTCCGCATCCGTCTGGTTGTGCGCCACGAGAAAATAGGTGATGACGTCGAACGTGCCTTCGGGCGTGTCGGTGACGATGTTGCCTTCGATGCAATGAAGTCGTTCGGATAACCCCCAACTCGTAATCAAACTGCGGGTGTTCGTCAGCGACACCGGCAGATCGTAAATCACCGCGCGCAGTTCTGGCGAACGCCGACAGAAAGCCGCCGCGTGCAAGCCGTGCGAACCACCAACATCCAACAATGTCCGTGCGCCAGCGGGCAGTTCCACCGCGCGTTGGACATCGTCCAGCACACTGGCTGCGTAATCTTTCATATACGCCGCGAAGGCTGGGCCCATGCCGGGATTTTTTTGCATCAGCTCCCACAGCACCGTCTTGGGCTGGCCATGCACCACCGCCTCGCGCAGGCCGGACATGATCTGCCATGCTTGCGCAAACCAACGCAGTCCGCTGTTCAAATCCTGCGCTCCCGTTTGCGCCAACCACGCCTGTGCGTGCGGACTGTTGCGAAATTTATTTTTGGACGTGAGTTCCAAATAACCCGTCTGCACCAGCACCGCGCAAAGTTTATCCGTGCCGTTCACTGAAGCGCCGATGCGCGCCGCCAAGGCTTCCAACGGCAACGCCCCCTGCCCTAGCGCAACAAACACACCCAGCTCACCCGCCGTAATGAGTGCCGCGCTCGACATCATGGGCCAATAGACATCCAGGGCGAGCGACGGCGCGTGGCTGACAGAATCTTTCATGCGCGCAATTTCGCACGCAGTTTTCGGTTCGGCAATCATCGTCACATTTTTATGCCAGGCATTAAGTCATCGATCCAAGAACAACCATTCCTGCGGCCGATTAGCGGTGACCAGCTCCATTCCCACGGTGGACAAGAACTGATTATTAAAATCCAAATCGGTGGAACGCCCATTCACCCAGCGAGCCGGGACTTCCCCGATTGATTTGTCGTAGCGATTGGTCGCGCCGGTTTCGTTGATCACGGGCCGGCCAAAATAATTTTCCAGCGAGCTGATGAATTCGGGGATGGACTCGCTGCGGGCAAAATCTTTTGTGGCCTTGGTTTCCAACATCCTCAGGTCTTTGGCGCGGAGCACCAGCACATCGCTGTCGCGCGACGCCAAATGCCACGTCAGGCCATACTCCTGCCAGAGGAATTGTTTCGCGGCGGCTGACAGAGTTTCCTTAGGTTGATTCGTCACGGTGCAAATCACGTCGTAACAGTTCGTCCAGTGGCCGTGTGTCCACGCCTCGGGAAATTCTGTATGGGTGTAATCCTTGCCGTAAGCCAGCGCTACTAGTTCGGAGAAGCTGATGTTCAGGTTCGCCAAACGTCCATCCAGCCAGCCGTAGTGCATGCCGATGCCGTTGGTAGGATTGAAAGCATAATGACTTTCCCGCACCACTAACACCGCCGGCGCGGCCTGGAGCTGCTTGCGATATCTGTCGGAACGGCGGCGGTTAAGTTGTATCCAGAACGCGTCGTCAATCGGCGTGGAGACGAAAGGCGGTCCGGCGGGCGGACGCACCGAAGATGTTTTTTTAAGGGCGGGCCAAAACATCACCGCCACGATCAACAAAACGATCACCACCAATCCCAGTTTGATTTTCGTCCGGTAAGGAGCCAACGAAGAAATCGACAATAACTTGTAAATCAAACCCACCACGATGATCACGTCCACGAGAATCGTGAAAATAGCAAACGGCCAACGCACATTTGCCGTGTGCGTGGCGATAAATGAACCACTCACCGTGCCCGTGCGGTCGCCTACCCCAAAGGAAACCCAATGGAACACCGCCATGAATGGAATCATCACGAACCACGTCGCGATCTTGGAATAAACTTTATTCTCCAAGCGTTGCAACAGTATCAGCACCCCGGCAAAGCCAAACGCCGCTCCCACCGCCCACATGATCCAGCGCGGTATGCCGTCATTTGGCGTCACGAAAGTAAGACCGATGCCCGCCAACAGAAAGATCACGCCCATCAAGACCGGCGGTTTATCCATCGTCACACTGCCGTCCGGTTGCGGATGAATTCCCGACGGCGGAGCTCCCGGCAGTTCCGCCCGCGCTGCTGCCCGGGAGATTTGCAGAAACATTAGCCCGAACAATGCGAAGGCCGTTCCCACGCCAAAACAAATCCAAGTCCCGCCGTGGATGCCCGTTTCCAGCACCGCCTCGGACGCGTCTGCAGGCGAATAATGCACGACGACTTGCTTGCCTACGGGATAACGACTGAGGATGCCTTGCGCGTAGCTGGTTGAAGACGACATCGATCCGATCGCTAATTTCTCACCCAAATATTTTTCACCCGCCACGCGATACTCGTAAGTGATCGCCGCCGAGTAAGTCGTGCCCCCTTTGCTCCCCGAATGCGACTTCATCTCCGCCGTCAAGACCACCCCGTCCGTCACCGGCCACTGTTCCGAGCGCAGACTTTTAATGAGCATCCAAACGCCCGACCCCGCCGCCACCAGACCGATGACGATGAACAGCGAGCAGAAGATTTGCATGCCGCGACCCGATACTTTTGCCATGGGAAAAGTCTAATAATGCATGACCAGTTCCGGCCATGATAATTTAGGGCAAATTTGGGAACCCCACTCATCCCCAAATAGCTGCGCCGCGCATCGCTTATGAACCGTGAAATTTCAGACTTGAACCGGCGTTTTCACACCTGCAGCCGACCAGTTCCCATGAGAACGGTCGTAACCCACATGTGGATTGCCATTTTCTTTAAATGAACTGAGACAATCCATATATGGAAAACGAAAAAGTATCTATAGATTGGCCTTTTCTTTATGTGAACTGAAGCAATCCATATAAAGAAAACCCTAATCTATATATAGAAAACCAAAAACCATATAAAGAATGCCGTAATGTATATATGGATTGCCCTTTTCTTTATATAGATTGAAGCAATGTATATATGGAAAATGAAAATGTTTATATGGATTGGAACAATCCATATAAAGAAAACCATTTCCCCGACATGGAAACCGTCAGTTTTAAGCTAAAACGGGGCATTTTGGCTAAAAACCGGCCAAAAAAGCGATTGCACGCATTGCTCGGCATGGTGCAATGGTGCACCGTGCGCAAGCACCTACGGTATTGATTAGCACTGTGCTTGTATGTGGGTAGTGTGGACTCCTCACCCCGGCCCTCTCCTCGTTTGGGCGAGGAGAGGGAGAAGAA
>CAINDH010000063.1 GCA_903847285.1 uncultured Verrucomicrobia subdivision 3 bacterium
CAACCAGCAGGATTTTATCGCGGCGGTGGAATTCATGGAACGCCACCATGGCGAATTCCCATTCGTCGAGTTGGTTCAAGATGCCTTTGACTTGAACTCCGTGAACGAAGCATTCCAATGCGGACTGAACACCGGGGCGTATCGTATCGGTATCCAGATTGATCGGCAATGAACCATAACTGCATGGCGGATTGAAACGACACTTCCGCCTTGGCTCATCGTCATCGTCTCAAAGCATGCCGTCGGACGATGCGCGGGGTTTCGCCTTTTTCGATTCGTCCCGAGATGTGATCGATCACCGGCAGCAAATCCGCCACGGTTTCGATGACATAATGAGGGCTGCACGCAGTAAGTTTTTTCTTTGCCGCCAGAATCTTGGCTTTGCGTTTGGCGCGAGGCAGGGCGGCGAGTTCGGCCTCGGAGCAGCCGACCTCATTGCCGGAATTGACCACCGCCACCACCCAAGCTCCGGCGGCGTGACCCTCGGCAATATCGGCTGGCGTATCACCGACTTTCACGAATGTGCTCATCGGATAGATACCCAGCTTTTGGGCGATGTGAAACATCATCCACGGTGCGGGACGACCTTGCCCAACTTGGTCAGGACACACCCACACATCCGATTTGTAACCCTGTTGGATGGCGAGCGGGATCAGACCCTTGATCATCGAACTTTCAAAGCCGGTGGTATTGGCAATCTTGATACCTTTTTCGCGCAGTTCGGTGACGACCTCGACCACGCCAGGAATCAATCCGTTATATTTGACTGCCACATTAGTTTGCAATGGTGCGAATTCCAGACATAACTCGTCCAACGTTTGCGCCAGTGGGGGCGTTTGGTTGGCGGAGACCCAGCGGTCACGGATTTTGGCATCTGCCAAGAGCGTGCGGATGTGGTCGCGTTTGTGCAAACCCATGGGGCCACGCGCCTCATCGGGCGAGATTCTCACTCCGTGCCGCGCAAATAATTGGACGAAAGCAGCCAGTGGTCCGCGACACCCATAGTCGAGAATCGTTCCGGAAATATCGAACACCACCGCCCGCACACCTCGCTTGCCTTGATTTTTAAGGGACATATTTGGTCAAAATTGGGGAGCTTGCTACGTATCCGGCTCAACTTCGGCGACTGCCTGCCCGGACGCGACAAATTCATGCTCCACATATTTACTTTGTTCTGTGCGTTATGAAAGGGCAACCAGTATCACATTTCCGTTTTACAAAGTGCGGAATGAAATTTTTACGCGGTTGTTTCGGAATAGACACATCTCTCCTGCAACCTGGAAACTTGGTTGCGGATTTAAATAAGTGAATCAGACGAAATTTGGAAAGGCCCGAAGCCACCAACGCTATCGCGCCGCACTTAATCTGATTTGGGCACCAAATAATGTTCCCAGCGGTCGTTCTCGGGCACCAAGTCGGAATATCCTTCGTCCAGTAAACCCGCTTGAATTTCTGGAGGAATGGTCTTAAACGGATACATATCGAAACAAATCGCACGTTTTTCGCGGATGAGATTTGCGAATTGCTCCTTCCACCCGTTCACCAAAACGCTGACCGCCACAAAATCACCCTGCGGTTTATTTTTCACAAGGGACGTGTTCATAGCCTCAAGATTGGGCCAGAAATCATCTCAAAAGTCGAGTCTTGGAATTATTACATCATGCCAATTTGTGATTCGTTAGGCACACCCTTGAGGCGCTCACCGTAGAGAGCGATTGTTCCTCAATTGTCACGACCTTGAAATGGGAATGTAACGGCTAAATGTTTTAATAAGTCCGAGCTGTGCGATAAACGCAACATCACCTTTGAACCAGCAAAATAAATAGTATGACTCCGGCGGCCATCGAAACCGTATCTTCACCTGACGACCTTGGTGAAGATACTATTGAATCGCTCGAAACCAACAAGCCCCCAGTGAAAGTCTGGCTGGTGGATGACAACGAGTTTTTGCGAACCCACTTTGGTAACTTGCTGGCCAAAGAAGACGGGATAGAATGTCCACGTCACTTTGCGTCACCAGTTGAATTATTGAACACATTGGCGAACCAGCCGGCACCAGACGTAATTTTGTTAGATGTGCAGATGGGGCCGCACAACGGTTTGGATGCCGTGCATCCAATCAAACAACTCGCCCCTGCCATACGTGTTCTGATGTTCACTACCTGCTTTGATACAACTTGGCGCTACCGGGCATTCCAAGACGGGGCGTCAGATTATCTTTTAAAATCATACGATTTGAAAAAAGTGGCCGATCGGATCCGCTGCTCGAAAAACGATGTGATTTTGAACGGACACTCCCATCGCAAGAGCGGCTGGCCGCCGGATCTATCTGGCTGTAAGAAAACACCTGGTTTACTAAATCGCACTGTTGAACGATTTCGCGCTTGGTGGAATTGACTTATTAGATGCCGGGAAAACAGCTCGGAATAACTCTTTTGGGTTTTGATCATCGCGGAATCCATACTCCATTGCTTTCCTCCAAATAGCGAACGCCGTTCACTTCGGTGAATTTCAAATACTGTTTCCAAGTGCCGTTTTCCAATTCGCTTTGCGCGTCGCGCCGCCCAAGTTGCACCGAACGAAGCGGCGGTGATTCGCCCAGCAAAGCTTCGCTCAACACTCGTCCGTCAAGGGTTTCAGCGGACGGGATTCCCATCAACCACAGCAGTGTCGGCGCGATGTCCACGTTGCCGGACGGGATCGGTGACGTGACGCCGCGCCGGAAATCCGGCCCCGCCGCCACGCAGAAATTGTGCAGATCCGTTGGACTCAAAGTGACGTGCATCCCCTCGCCCGCTTTGTATTCCGTGTAACCGTCGTTCACGACCTCGGCGTGCGTGTGACCATCAGTGCTGGGTGAAATTTTCCACGCCGATGCCACGACTACATCCGGCGCATTCGGTGAATCCAGCATCACTTCCGCCAGCGGAAACGTTCCCGGTTGTTTTTCGCGCGTAAAAATCACGCCGGTATTCGACTGCTGCTGAAGTGTCGCGACAATTTTTTGAATCACTGTCGGCGATTTGTCGATGACATAGAGCAACACCGAGCCGCCATTGCCTACGGAAACCACATCGTTTGACTGCGGCGGTTTTTCCCAGACCGAATGCGTATCGATGCCGACATTCCGCAGCGTGGCCGCGACATCGCCATCTTCGCCAATGGTGGAGAAACCGTGGTCGGAGACCACGATGACATCCGTCTGCTCCCGCACGCCGTGCCGGTCCAATTCCCCTAGCAACGTCGCCAGCCGGTCATCGCAACTGTGAATCGCCGACAGCGCCTCCGGCGAACCCGGCCCGTGATGATGCTGCGAATAATCCGGTTCGCTCAACCATAACACCGAGTAGCGCGGGATTTCCTTTTCCCAAAACGCCTCCGTCAAACAACGCGTCGCCCAAATGTCGCGTGGAGTGTTGGGCGAAGTCGCCACCGGAAAATTTCCAAAACGATTTGTCAGCGCAGAGAAATTTTCCTCCGGCAACGCACCCGTCGTGAACCATACCGGGCTGACCGAACCGTTTGTCCGCGCCAGCCGGTCATGCAGCAACGCCACTGGCTTGGCCCCAGCCACCGCCGTGGCCCCGCCATGCGCACGAACCATTTCCGCAATCGTCGGCACGCGCAGATACTTTCCGCCCGTTAACTCATCGCCGCGCCGCGCCGCCGCGAGCGACTCCGTGCCGAACGGTTTCAACGGATCAATCGTCGCGCGAAACTCCTTGTTCGCCGAAACGCCGCTACGTTGCGGAAAAACACCCGTGGCCAACACCGTGCCGTTCACCTCTGTCGACGTGGGAAAGACGCTGTGATGATTGGCAAACCAGACGCCCTGCTCGAGCAACGCGTGCAACGTAGGTGTCAATTCCGGCGAGACGAAATCCGGGCGCATCCCGTCCCAAACCACGAGCACGAAATATTTAGCCTGGCCGCCAGCCTGAAGCGGCGCAATTAAAACAGGAGAAAGCAGAAATCCAAATAAGACGACCAATCCAAATCGAAACATCATAACCATATTTGACTCAAATGACGTCCTACTAACAATGACAGCACCGTGACAATTGTGTGAACTTGAGTTGTGAATAAGCAACGAAACGAAACCAGAAGATGAATGCGTGTCAGGTTCTGGCGTGATGTAGATATCCAAAACATAAGATTTTGTTTTGCGCTTTGAAATGCTCTAAAAGGAGGTCGGACGAGAGGGTGTCGGTTGCCATCGGTTGCCAGAACCGACTTTTTACACCCCATTGAAGGCAATTTTTGGGAATTGCAAATCAGTCGCTTAAAAACGCATATTACCATTATTCTGCAATTGTTATATGAGGTCTTACCGTGGTTTTTTGCGTTAATTCACCCTTGCAGTAATTGTCCCGCCGGGATTCGGAGCGCGGGTTTGGAAAATAGATTCAACCGCGAAACACGCCAAATACGCGAAAGGAAATTTCGTTTTGGAATTGTTCGTGTATTTCGCGTGGTTCGCGGTTCAATCGGCGTCCTGCCGCGAGCGCCGGAGGCGCGGCATAGTTGTAGAACCCCAATTCACAAAATGAAAAAGCCCCGTCAGGGGCGGCATAGGCGGAAGATGTCGCTCCTGACGGAGCTGAAGATTCTTGGTCCTGGTTTTCTCAAAGATGACGCGCCTACGGCGCTATGAAACATCAATTCGCTTGGTTGGTGGGTGTTTCGAAAGTTCGACATCCAACAATGCAATTCTTTGGGCGAAGACACCAAGATCAGGGATTTCTGCTGGAGTATGTTCCTTTAAAAATCTCAGCGTAGTTAAGACACACCAAACCATGGTTGACGTATCATACAAATCTGTTTGTTGGTCTAAATTACCCGAGACCGCTGAAATTGCGCTGTGAGTGAATTTGCAATACATCCTGTAGGCATATTCGTATACAGGCAAAAAACCTGCCATGTTTGCAGCATCCCAAGTTGAAGCGGGACTACAATTGGTTGGGTAGTCAGGGTTATACTTTGCGAAATCTTCCAGCAAATGTTTAAGGTGTTTGTCAGCTTCATCTTTTCCCGCCTGATCCTTGGCGAAGAGCTTTTTGTGCTCTTCCCATTCCGAGTAAGCTTTTCGAAACAGGAACTTCTTATCTTTTACGGCAGCAACACCGCAAAAGACCGCTTCGAGCGCAGGACGAATGAGAAGCTTAGAAGCATCCATTCGTCCTGCCTCGCGAAGTGCCAAATATCCATCCGAAGCGCGGTTTACGGTTTTGGCGATAACACCTAAATACTTAGCTCCGGCATTTGCAGGCTTTTTGCCGCCAAGAGAATCCAGAGCCTTTACAATGATTGGCTGAAGTTCTTTGAGAACTTTAATGAACTCAATTTCAATTGGTGGATATAGCGAATCCACGTTACTCACTTCTTCTTCGCGTGCACCTTCGCCGCAACTTTCAGGCGTAGGCCATTCAAGCGGATGAAGCCGGTGGCGTCGTCCTGGTTGTAAGCCTTGGTCGGGTCGGCTTCCATCGTGGCGATGTGCGGGTTGTAGAGGCTCACCGGAGATTTGCGGCCGCTGACCATGATGTTGCCCTTGTAGAGTTTCACGCGCACCGTGCCGGTGACGTTCTTCTGCGACTCCTCGACGTAGGCCTGGAGCGCGAGGCGTTCCGGCGCATACCAGAAGCCGTTATAGACGAGTTCGGCATATTTCGGGATGAGCGCGTCGCGTTGGTGCATGACTTCGCGGTCCATCGTCAGGCTTTCCATCTGGCGATGCGCGAACAGCAGGATCGCGCCGCCGGGCGTCTCATATACGCCACGGGATTTCATGCCGACGAAACGGTTCTCGACCAGGTCGAGCCGGCCAATGCCGTGCATCTTGCCCAGTTCGTTGAGAACGTGGAGCAGCGTCGCGGGGGACATACCCTCGCCGTTGATGGCC
>CAINDH010000064.1 GCA_903847285.1 uncultured Verrucomicrobia subdivision 3 bacterium
CGATTTTATTCGGGTTCAAAATCTTTGCCGTCTCCGCCATGAAATGCACGCCGCAGAACACGATGACATCCGCGTCCGTCTTCGCCGCCTGCTGCGCGAGGCCAAGTGAGTCGCCCACAAAATCCGCCACATCCTGAATCTCCGGCACCTGGTAGTTATGCGCGAGGATTACGGCGTTAAGTTGCTTCTTGAGTGTGAAAATTTCCTGCGCGAGCGGGGTGAATTTTTCTTTCGCCATCGCGCCGCGCGGTTGGATTTCTGCAAGGTTCAACATGGGGAGAAGCTATCTTTCTTAGCTGCCAGCGTCAATGAGGCGAAGCTGGGCAGGGCAGTGGCTTCATCCCCGGTTGAATAAATTCTGTAATTGGCCGACCGCTCCCGCATCAAAATAAATTTGCCTGCTGGAGCATGCGTGATTCGGTGACTACGGTTGCTAGCGGTTGCGTTGGCCTATGCCCGTTTTGGTTTTGTTCCAAGTTTTCGACCTCGCGGTGCGCATGCGACACTGTTGCCTGTTGATCCCCGGCTTCTGGCTTTTTGAATGCGTCTAGGGCCGCCTGCCGCGTGGCTTTTGAATGTTGCTGTTTTATTTTGGCAATCTCACGTCCGGCTAATCCATCGCAGCGTTCGTTGTCCGCATTGCCAGCATGACCTTTCACCCATTTCCAAGTCACGCGATGCTGCGCGACGACAGCATCCAACCGTTTCCACAAGTCCACATTTTTTACCGGCTCTTTGGTCGAGGTGATCCAGCCCTTGCGCTTCCAACCGCTGATCCACTGGGTGATGCCATTCTTTACATACTGCGAATCGGTGAAGAGAGAAACCTCGCTGCGCTCCCTGAGTGATGCGAGCGACTCAATCGCCGCCATCAATTCCATACGGTTGTTCGTCGTCGCAATGTCGCCGCCGGAAATTTCACTCACGCTCTCGCCGCAACGCACTACTGCGCCCCAACCTCCGGGGCCGGGATTCCCTTCGCAACCACCGTCGGTGTAGATGATGACGGAGTTCATCAGGCGCGATTAACTGCGGTTGAACTGCCGCCCGGCGCAAGGATGCGGTCGAAGATCATTATTTTCTGCCAGATTTTTCGCGAAAGACCGTTCGTGAGGTTTTCAATCTCATTCACCGCTGCCAACGTCACCGGATCATCAAAGTTTTGAACATAGAGCGCCGAGATTTTGCTGATGAGCGCGAGCAAGTCGCTGCAGTGATCCAGGTAACGAATCAACTCCGCCGGATTTTCCGGGCGTTTGATGGTTTCGGTGTTGCCGGTTGACGTCGCGGAAATGCGTTCGGGATCTTTGGTGAGCTGGTGCATGTCAATGATGTGGGCCAGAGCGCGGAGTTCGTGGATGGCCTTGAGCGCGCGTCTCCGTTTCAAACGCGTCTCCAGCGTCAGGAAAAAGAAAGCCGCCACACCGATGAACACGACTTCGTTGATGGCTGCATCCAAGCCCTGCAAAAATTCGGCGATGCTGCCGACGGACATCTGCACTTTGACATGCAGCGCCACACTGACAATGATGATGAAAATCGAGACGATTCCCAAACCTGCCAAAGCCCGAAGCCACAGGTGCGGCTTCGCGAGCCATGCCGCCAGCCCGGCAGCCTGTTCACTGACCGTGAGAATTTCTCCAGCAATCTTGCTCAAGCCCGAGTTCACAAACCGCTTCGCGATGTTCTCCTGTGTCGTGCGACACGTCTGAACAATCAGATCAGCATCTAGGTTGCGATACATGATTCGGAGGTGGGACGGTTAAACCAGTTTCTTCAACCGCGCATCCGCCGCCAGCTTCTTGACCATGTCTTTGATCTTCTGCGCTTGGGATTTGTGGGCGAGGAGAACAGCGTCGTCTGTCTGCACGAGAATGGAATCGCGCAGGCCGACCACGCAGATGGGCGTGCGGTTCTTGGTGCGGGCGTCGTAGATAATATTGCGCGCAGCGTCAACGTGGATGAAATCCGCCACGGCAGCGTTGCCTTCGGCGTCTTGTTTGACGTGACGTGCAATGGCTGGCCACGCGCCGAGGTCGTCCCACTCAAACGCGCCGTCGGCGCAGATGACGTTCTGGGCTTTTTCCATGAGCGCAAAATCAATCGAGATCTTGGTGATAGCGGGATATTCCTTCGCGAGCACCTTGGCGAGCTTAGGGGGATTGTTCGCCACCTTGAACCAGCGCTGACACGCCGCGAACATCTCCGGCTGATGCTTCTCCAATCCGTTCGTAACTGTGATGAAACTCCAGACAAACATCCCCGCGTTCCAGCGATACTGCCCGCTGTTCACATAATCCAACGCGGTTTCATAATTCGGTTTTTCCACGAAGCGTTCGGCTTTGAAGAACGTCGTCTTGGTTTTTTTTGCGCCTGCGACGGGCGGGAGAACGTTTCCGGTCTGGATGTAACCGTAGCCAGTCGCGGGTTCAGTGGGCTTGATGCCAATGGTGACAATTGCCTGTCCCTTGGCAGCGACATCAAACGCGTCGCTCAAGACCTGCTGAAATTTTTTCTCCTCGGGAATGACGTGGTCGGCGGGCAGCACGGCCATCACGCCCGTGGTGGAACGCGCCCCGACGAGCGCCGCGCCGAGCGTGACGGCGGCGCAAGTATCGCGGCCAATCGGTTCGGCCACGACGTTGTCTTTCGGTAACTTGGGCAATTGTTTCCGCACCTCGGCAACCTGCGCGGTGTTGGTGATAATGAAAATATTCTTCGCCGGCACGATTGGTAGCACGCGCTCGACGGCTTCCTGAAGAAAGGATTTTTTGCCGAGCAACTTGATCAATTGCTTGGGCATCTTCTCGCGGCTCAACGGCCAGAAACGCTCACCGCGTCCTCCGGCCATGATGATGACGAAACGGTCTTTGAGGTTGGTCTTTGTTTTTGCGCTCATAAATCTTTAGACACTAATTTCACGAATTAACACGAAACTCATTAGTGAAAATTGGTGCAATTCGTATCTCAAATAGTTTTCACTGCGTCCGCCAGTGATTTCACGAACGCGCCGACTCGGGCGACGAGTTCCGGCGATTTACCGTGTTCGGCGATCTGGTTCACGATGGCGCTGCCGACCACGCAGGCGTCGCCTTCCTTCGCGACAGCTTTGGCTTGGTCAGGATTGGAAATGCCGAAGCCGATGGCGATGGGTAGGTTCGTGTGCGAACGAATCTTCGCGACTTGCGACGCAAGATTTGTGGCCACGCTGCTCTGCATGCCGGTGACGCCCTCGCGGGAAATGTAATAGATGAAACCGCTGCCGCGCTTGACGATGAGCGCCATGCGATCTTCCGGCGTCGTGGGCGCGACGAGATAGATGTGGCAAAGGCCGGCCTTCGTCATCAGCGCTTCGTAGTTATCGGATTCTTCCGGCGGCAAATCGAGGACGAGTAAACCATCCACACCCGCAGCGGCGCAATCCGTGATGAATTTTTCCAAGCCGACTTTGTGGATGAGGTTGAAATAAATGTAGAGCACCAGCGGAATCTGCGATTGCTTGCGGATATCTTTGATGGTCGCGAGCAGTTTTGGCGGCGTGGTGCCGGATTCCAGACCGCGCTGGGCAGCAAGTTGGTTCACGAGGCCATCGGCGAGCGGATCGCTAAACGGCACGCCGAGTTCCAGCACCGCCACGCCCGCTTGGTCGAACGCCAGCGCGAGATCGTGCGTGGCTTGCAGATGCGGATCGCCTGCGCCGATGTAAACGACGAGACCCTTTTCCCCTGTGGACTTCAACTGCGCGAACTTCTCAACGATGCGGTTCATTCGCAGCAGTTTCAGGTTTCAAGTTGCAAGTTTCAAGTTTCGAAATGTCGCGCGCAGGACACAAATTTTGCGAAGGTAGGTCAGCATTCACCTGCGTAACCTACGTGGTCACCGCGCGACCGGTTTTGTTTCTGAGGACAAGGGAGATTTGACCGCTTCACGATTTTTCCGCACACTCACGACATGGCAAGCAGCTTTGGTCAATTATTCCGCATCTCCACTTGGGGCGAATCGCACGGCGGTGGCGTAGGCGTCGTCGTGGACGGCTGCCCGCCGCGCGTAAAATTGAGCGAGGCGGACATCCAGCCTGACTTGGATCGCCGTCGACCAGGCCAATCCAAAATCGTCACGCCGCGCAAAGAATCGGACACGATTCAAATCATGTCCGGCATTTCCTCCACCGGTTACACGCTGGGCACGCCGATTTGTCTCTGGGTCAAAAACGAAGACCAGCGCTCCGAGGCTTACAACGAGATGAAGGATAAATTTCGTCCTTCGCATGCCGATTATACTTACTTCGCGAAATACGGCATACGCGCCTGGCAGGGCGGGGGACGCAGCAGCGCGCGCGAAACCATAGGTCGCGTGGCAGCGGGTGCGATCGCCAAGAAAATTTTATCGACCAAGTTCGGCGTGGAAGTCCTCGCTTACGTCAAGCAGGTGCAAATAATCATCGGGGACGTGAACCCTGAAAAGGTCACACTGAAGCAGGTGGAATCCAACATCGTCCGCTGTCCGGATGCGAAAGCGGCGGAAAAAATGATCCGCCTTATCGAAAAGATTCGCGGCGAAGGCAACACTGTTGGCGGAATTGTAGAAGGTATCGCGCGTAGCGTTCCCGCTGGCTGGGGCGAACCGGTGTTCGATAAACTCGAAGCGGATTTGGCCAAGGCGATGCTGAGTTTGCCCGCGTGCAAAGGTTTTGAGAGCGGTGACGGCTTTGCGGGGACGTTGCTGACGGGTTTGGAACACAACGATCCGATTCGTGCGAAGGCTGGCAAAGTTTTCACCACGAGCAATCGTTCTGGTGGCATTCAAGGCGGCATCTCGAACGGAGAAACAATTTTCTTCCGCACCGCGTTCAAGCCGGTGGCCACGGTGATGCACGAACAGAATACCATTTCCGAGAAACTGGAAAACACCACGCTCAAGGGTCGTGGCCGTCATGATGCGTGTGTTTTGCCGCGCGCCGTGCCGATGGTGGAAGCGATGACGGCGCTTGTCCTTGTGGATCACGCCCTGCGCCAGCGAGCACAGTGCGGTTGATTTTTTACAAACTTGCGCGACGTTGCGCCAACGCCAAATTTCTATGCCTGAAAAATCTATCAACGAAATCCTCGGCGACATGCGTCGTTTGCACACGAAGGCGGTCGAGGCGGCACAGCGCGAGAATACGGACTATGCCATTGCGCTCTTCTGCCAAATTCTGGAGAAAGAGCCGGGGTTGTTCGAGTGCCGCAAGCAGTTGCGCGCGGCGCAGTTTGCCAAGGCGGGCACGGCGACCACGGGCTTCTTCAAAAAAATGATGAGCGGTGCGGGATCCTCGCCGCAAATCGCGAAGGCGAAGATGGCTTTGAACAAAAATCCTGCTGAGGCGATGGCGGTGGCGGAGTCGGTGTTGAGTGGCGACCCGAATAACTTGATGGCCCACCGGATTATCGCCGATGCGGCACAGGCACTAGAACTGCCCAAGACGCAGGTGTTCACGCTGGAGACGATGGCCAAAATTTCGCCGAAAGACAAAGCATTGGTCATTGAACTGGCTCATGCGGTTGCTGAAACGGGCAGCGATGCCAACACGGCAGAAAAAATTCTCAACGACCTGATCCGTTCTTCGGGATATGACGGGGATTTGTTGCAGGCGCAAAAAAATCTATCCGCGCACAAGACGATGGATGAGGGCGGCTATGGCGCGCTCGAAGGCGGCGAAGGGTCGTATCGCGATATTTTAAAGGACAAGGATGAGGCGGTTTCGCTAGAACAGGAGAAGCGCGCGCAAAAATCCGAGGATGTAGTGGAGCGGCTGATCGGCGAATACGAGCAACGATTGCAGACCGAGTCAGGCAACATGAAATTGCAACGCTCGCTCGCGGAACTTTACACACAGAAAAACCGTTTCGACGAAGCGTTGGAAGTTTATGCGCGGGTGAAAAACTCCGAGCATGGTAATGATGCCTCGCTTGATCGTGCCATCGCTGATACGAAGGTTCGCAAGATGGACTTTCAACTGGCGCAGTTAAATCCGTTTGCGCCGGAGCACGCTGAAGTATCAGCGAAACTTGCAGCGGAGAAATTAAACTTCCAACTAGCCGAGTGTTTGCAGCGCGTAGAAAAATACCCGACCGATCTCACGTTGCGTTTCGAGATGGGGCAGCTTTATTTTCAGGCAGGAAAAATCAGCGAGGCCATCCAGGAATTTCAAAAGGCGCAGGGCAACCCGCACAAGCGTATCGCAGCGATGAGCCTGCTGGCGCAATGTTTCGCACGGCGCAAAATGTTCGATCTAGCCGCCGACAAGTTGCAGGATGCGATCAAGGAAAAACCGGCATTCGACGAGGAAAAAAAAGATTTGATCTACAACCTCGGCCTCGTTTTAGAGACGATGGGCAAAAAGCCGGAAGCTTTCGAGCAGTTTAAAATCATCTACAAAGACGATGGTGGCTACCGCGATGTGACGTCCAAAGTTGAGGCCTATTACGCGGGGCAGTAAATTTCCACTGGACGTGTCACGTTAAATAAGCAGTCACGCCTATTGCTGGCTGATTTCCGCCTTTTTAATTCCCTGAATTTATTTTTTAATTACCCAATGATCACTCGCTACTCGCGCCCCGAAATGCGCGCCATTTGGACCGACGAAAACAAACTCAAGATCTGGCTCCAGATCGAATTGCTCGCCAGCGAAGCCTTGGTGAAAGAGAAAATTGTTCCGGCCACCGATTTCAAAAAAATCAAAGTAGGCTGTGATAAATGGTTCGCTGACCTGCCTGGTCTGGTTGCCCGCCAACGCGAATTGGAAAAAGTTTTGAACCACGACGTCATCGGTTTTACCACCGCCGTCGCCGAGGCCATCAATGATGACGCGAGCCGCTGGTTTCACTTCGGCCTCACCAGCAGCGATGTGGGTGATACCTGTTATGCCGTGCAGATGCAGCAGAGCGCGGACATCCTGATCGCTGATGTGAAAAAGCTTCTGCCCGTGATTGCCCGTCGTGCGCGGGAACACAAGCTCGCGCCGTGTATGGGCCGCAGCCATGGCATCCACGGCGAGCCGACGACATTTGGTTTGAAGATGGCTCTGATGCACGATGAGTTTTCGCGTGCGTTGCGCCGGTTGATCGCGGTGCGCGAGGTGGTTTCCGTCGGCAAAATTTCTGGGGCAGTGGGAACGAGCGCGCATCTTTCACCGCGCGTCGAGGCGTTTGTGTGCAAGAAACTTGGCATCGATGCCGCACCGATTGCCACGCAAGTGGTGCAGCGCGATATCCACGCGGAATTTCAACTTGCGATGGCGCTCATTGGCGCGAGCATTGAACGTTGGGCGGTGGAGTTTCGCCATTTGCAACGCACGGAAGTTTTGGAAGCCGAAGAACCGTTCACGAAAGGCCAAAAAGGGTCCAGCGCCATGCCGCACAAGCGAAACCCCATAACCTGGGAACGTCTTACTGGCCTCGCGCGCGTGCTGCGCGGCAACGCGATGGCGTCGCTGGAGAATGTAGCGCTCTGGCACGAACGGGACATTTCCCATTCCAGCGTCGAGCGGATTATTTTCCCTGATTCCTGCACGCTGTTGGATTACATGTTCGGACTGCTCACGCGCCTGATGGACGGTATCGTGGTTTATCCGGCTAACATGAAAAAAAATCTCGGTCTGAGTTTGGGCATGTGGAATAGCCAAACCATCTTGCTCGCGCTTATCAAAAAAGGTCTGACGCGCGAAGCTGCATACAAAATTTGCCAAGACGCCGCGATGCAAACATGGCAAGTGAAACACGCTGGCCGTGACGATGCGGATTTTGTCGCGCAGCTGAAACTGGATGCCACCGTGGCGAAACTCTTCAAGGCTGGTGAATTGGAAAAACTCTGCTCGCTGGATTTCCATTTCAAAGAAGTGAATAACCGGTTTAAGAAACTGGGGTTGTGATTTGACACTTAAAATTCGTAACGCCTCAACCTATTGGGACGTCTGCTGCTTTAAGCAATTTCCATGAAAACCAATCGCGCCTTTAACCGTCGCCAGTTTTTGAAAACCGCTGTTATCGCGGGGGCAGCTCCGTTTGTTTTGCCAAGTTCCGTCTGGGCAGCGGAAACAACGCCGAATAGTAAAATCAATGTAGGCTTCATCGGCATCGGCAAGCAGGGGAACGGTTTGCTGGGGGCGTGTCTGCCACGGAACGATATGCGCATAGTGGCGGTGAGTGATGTGGACTCCACCCGCCGCCATTTGGCTAAGAAAAAAGTTGAAACGGCTTATGCAAAAGATAAAGCCGAACGAGCCAGCGAGGCGTGCGCGGACTACAGCGATTTTCGCGAAATGCTCGCGCGCAAGGACATCGACGCGGTGGTCATCGCCACGCCGGATCATTGGCATGCATTGATTGCGATTGCGGCGGTGAATGCGGGCAAGGATGTCTATTGCGAGAAACCGATGGCGCATACGGTTCTCGAAGGTCGGGCGATGGTGAAGGCGGCGCGTGCGAATCAACGCATTTTCCAAGTCGGTTCCATGCAGCGTTCTATGGGCGAATTTCGCGCGGCGTGCGAACTGGTTCGCAACGGTGTCATCGGCACGGTGGCGAAAGTGGATGCCGCTGTGGCGGGCCCACCAGTGTTTTGTGATCTGCCGGGAGAACCGCTTGAACCCGGACTCGATTGGGACATGTGGCTCGGCCCTGCGCCGCTACGGCCCTACAGCTCAGTCTTGAGCCCGCGCGGGATGCCGAAAGATTATCCGCAATGGCGTCAGTATCGTGAATACGGCGGCGGCAAAGTCTGCGACTGGGGCGCGCACCATTTTGACATCGTGCAATGGGCGTTCGGCTACGATACGAGCGGGCCTTTGGAATTTTTCCCCGTTGCCGATCCGCACGCGCAGTCCGGCGTGCGCTGGCGTTATGCCAATGGCGCGGAAGTCACGCATCGGGCAGGCAACGGCATCACGTTCTACGGCGACCAAGGAAAAATTTACGTCAATCGCGGCAAGTTCCAGTTGTGGCTTGGCGACAAATTGAAGTCAGACGCGATGGATGATTATTCGCCGTTGCTGAAAGAATTGCTGCCCAAAAACGCCGTGCGTTTGTATCGTAGCACGAATCATATCACGGATTGGGTGAAGAGCATTCGCGCTCGCACCACGCCGTGCTGCGATGTGGAGACGGGCCATCGCTCCGCCACCGTTTGTAATCTCGTGAACATGGTTTACTTCAGCGGCAAGGGTTTGAAGTGGAATCCGGAAAAAGAAAATTTCACAGACGGCACGGGGGAAGCCAGTTGGCTCACGCGTGAATACCGCGCGCCGTGGAAGCTGGCCGGATAAATTTTCATGCCGCGCCGCTTCAAACTACCGCTTTGGATTCTGCCACTGGCCATCGCGGCGCTGGTGGCGTTGCTCGGTTGGTGGGGCAATGTTCGACTGCGCGAAACTATCGAGGAACAACTTAAGGCGCAATTGACCGCCACCCTGAACGCGAACGTCACTGCGCTCGGCATCTGGACGACAAACCAAACTCGGCTGGCCACGGCGCTCGCGGAGGAGCCGTCCGTGCGGATGCTTGCAAACCAAATTTTTCAAGCGCCGCCGCCGCCGCGGGGATCTCGCTCGGCCGCTTCACTGGAAGTGCAACAGTTCGTTGCCGATTTCAAACCGCGGCTAGCCCGGCTCGGTTATGAAGTCGCGGATTTGGTGAATACCAATTTCATGGTTGTCGCAAACTCGTTGCGCGCAAACTCATTTGGCAACGCCGAGCTTTCTGACGCGCATACCAATAAATTTGCGGAACTATTTGCGTCTGGTGAACCAGTCATCATTACACCATTCAAGCCGGAACTGCTGCTGCAACGCCGGGCAGGGCGCGTGCCTGCTGGCGGCATACGCACGAATGATGGTCGCCGTCTTAACCGTCCGCCGTCGTTGAACTTTGGTCGCGCGCATCGCGGCGATGTGGCTTTGATGCAGGTTGCCGCACCTGTGCGTGATGATGCCAAAGTTATCGTCGGCGCGCTCGCATTGATCATCAATCCCGACTTGGAATTTTCACGCATTTTGTCCGTTGCGCGCTCCGGCGAGACCGGCGAGACCTACGCGTTTGACCAGACCGGGTTATTGATTTCGCGCAGCCGCTTTGACGCGCAACTCAAGCAACTCGGACTGCTTGATAAGACGAATTCCAGTTCCGCTTTGAATCTGCGTCTGCACGATCCTGAAAGCGATTTGACGAAAGGCTTACAGCGCAGCGCCGCTGAAACGAATGCGCTCATTCATCTTGTCGCCAGCGCGGTGGATGGCGATGACACCGTAGATGTCGAACCCGCGCGCGATTATCGCGGCGTGCTGGTGGTCGGTGCTTCCAGCTGGCTGCCGCAATTTGGTTTCGGCGTGGCCACGCAGATTGATGCGGAGGAAGCTTACCGTCCGTTACGCGTGTTGCGGATGATTTTCGTGGTGCTTGTTTTGGTTTTGTTGCTGTGCGCCACGGCGATGTTCGTCATCGCCAACGTCACCTGGAGTCGGCGCTTGAGTGAGGCAGAGTTGAAGTTGAAACAACTTGGCCAATACACGCTTGAAGAAAAAATCGGCGAAGGCGGCATGGGCGTTGTATATCGCGCGCGTCATGCCTTGATGCGGCGCGACACCGCCGTGAAATTATTGCTGCCCGACCGCGCGGACTCGGCGGCAATTGCTCGCTTTGAGCGCGAAGTCGTTCTGACCTGCCAGCTCACGCATCCCAACACCATCCAGGTTTACGACTACGGCCACACGCCCGATGGCATTTTTTATTACGCGATGGAATTTCTGCGCGGCTTGAATCTGCATGAACTCATCGCGCGTTACGGCCCGTTGCCCGAAGGCCGCGTCATTCACATTCTTGCGCAGGTTTGCGATTCGCTCGCCGAAGCGCACGCGCTCGGACTCATCCACCGCGACATCAAGCCCGCGAATGTTTTTCTCTGTCATCGCGGCGGCGTGGCGGACTGCGTGAAGGTGCTGGACTTTGGGCTAGTTAAAAAATATTCAGCTGCCGTTCCCGAACCGGTGGGCGGCACTGGTGAGAACATCATCGAAGGCACGCCGTGGTTTATGCCGCCGGAAGCCATCCAAGGCTCCGTGCCGATTGGACCGCGCAGCGATCTCTATTCGCTCGGTGCGCTCGGTTATTTTCTGCTGACTGGGCAATATATTTTCGACGCGGAAACGATTGCCGAAGTTCACGAGAAACAGGTGAACTCAGCGCCCATCCCGCCTCGCCAGCGCACGACCAATCCCATCAGCGAGCAGATGGAACAGATTCTCCTGCGTTGTCTGGAAAAGAATCCCGAGCAACGCCCGGAATCCGCGTCGGAACTGCGCAGCTGGTTGATGACTTGTGCCGCCGCCGCCGAATGGACACCCTCCAATCGTCTCGCATGGTGGGAGGCTTACGAACGTCAGCCCGCCGTTGCTGTGGCTGCCGATCCTAACGCTTCCACGCCGATGGCTACCGTGCGGGTGGAACTCACCGACCGGATTGACTGATTTCAATTCCTCCTCCCAGCGCTGGAGAGAGGAAGTCGGGACACTGGCACATTTTTCACTTTCTGGCACAGGTGGGTTTCGGCATGATGCGAGGCAAATGTATTCAGGAAAGAAAATCGTCGTGGTAATGCCCGCCTACAAAGCGGCCAAAACCGTCACCAAAACCGTGGACGAAGTTCTCCAGCAAGGCATCGTGGACGAAATCATCCTAGTAGATGACAACAGTCCTGACGACACGGTGAAAGTAGCCTCCCAACTCCTCGGCGTGCGAGTTCACGTCCATGAAAAAAATAAAGGCTATGGCGGCAATCAAAAGACGTGCTACCGGCTTGCGCTCGAATCTGGCGCGGACATCGTCATTATGGTGCATCCAGATTACCAATACACGCCGCTACTGATTCCCGCGATGGCCTCGATGATTGCCAACGGCCTGCATCCGTGCGTTCTGGCGAGTCGCATTCTGGGAAATTATTCATTGCAGGGCGGCATGCCATTGTGGAAATACGTCGCCAATCGTTTTCTCACGGCGGCGGAAAATATTTTACTCGGCGCCAAACTTTCGGAATACCACCCGGCTATCGGGCGTTCTCACGTGAACTGCTGGAGACGATTGACCTCCAATATAATTCCGATGACTTCGTATTCGATAATCAGATGCTGGGCCAGATCTTCTGGCATGGCTTCACGATTGGCGAAGTGAGCTGCCCGACGAAGTATTTTAAAGAAGCCTCTTCCATCAATTTCCAGCGCAGTTGTAAATATGGCTTCGGCTGCCTCTGGGTCGGCACCAAGTTTCGACTGTCGAAGATGGGTTTGTTGGATTCAAAGTTATTTCCTCGAAAAAAATAGAATATTTTTTTATGAAAATGCCGCCGCTGATTTCTCAACGGCGGCATTCATGTTTTAAGGAGAATTATTTTCCCAACTTCACTGCGTATTCCGCCACGCGTTTGCCGAGAATTTCACCGGTTTGTTTGTCGTGTGCATTCGGCGCGACTTCCACGGGTTCTTGGCCGGCTTGCCCCATCGCACCACTGTAGCTGCTTAAACGGTTGATGCCCGTAGTTGGATTTGGCAATTCAGGTAGACCCACCCAAATCATGCCTAGCTGCATCGCCAGGGTGAAAAAGTAATGGAGCGTGCTCAGTTTGTCGCCGCTGGCACCCGCCGAGACGGTGAAGCCGCCGGCAATTTTATTCTTCCAGGCACTCGTATACCACTTGCCGCCGCAGGCATCGGCGAAGGCTTTGAACTGCGCCGCTGGCCCGCCCATGTAAGTCGGGCTGCCGAAAATCATCGCGTCGCTCGCGTCGAGCTTGGCGAAGACTTCGTCGTTTTTGTAACGGCCCTCAACGATGTCTTTGCCGCTGATTGCGATGAGATGCGCGGTGACGCCGTGCACGGATGCTGCGCCTTTATGAACGGCTTCGGCGAGTTTAGTTGTGTGTCCGGTTCCGGAGAAATAGATGACTGATACGGAAGGCATAATAATGATGTATTATTAGTTTTGGATTTTGCTTCAGCTCACTTGACTGAGGCGCCAGCGATGCTCAGCGAAAGATCGATTGTTGTTGAGACTTTGTCTTGGTATTGACCCTTCTGGATGTTGAAGTCTTCGCGATTGATGACAAAGTTGGCACGAACGACGAGCAGGTCGCCCTCTAGCTTCGGCACGCGCAAACTTAATTTGCCCTTGAGGTAGGAGAGTTTTATGGGAACCGTGATTTCCTTCGAGACGCCGTGCAAGGTAAAGGTTCCCGTCGCGTCAGCCGTGGTCACATTGTCAGCAGTCTTCACGTTCGCTAAAGACTTAGCCTCGAAGGTGATTTCAGGATACTTCGCCACGTCGAGCCAATTGGGGCCGTGCAGATGTTCTTTCTGCATTGGGTTGGGAACCGTCAATGATTCGCTCGCCACGACAATCTTGCCGGTGGTCGCCGCTGGATTTTCCGGGTCAAAAGAAACTGTGCCTGTGATGCCACTGGCGCTGCCGTTAATGGATTCGAGCGGCGCGTCGAGTTTGAAGACCGCGTTGTTCACGCCCTTAGGATCTTTGAAGTCGAAGGCTTGCGGCGCGGCGTAAACCGCCGTGGTCAAGGTGAGGAGGGGAATGATGTGTGTCAGTTTCATATTTTATTTGTTGGTTATTATATGCTTGGTTGATTTATTTTTGGTTTACGAAAGAAAAGGGATATGCCTGCGAGCAGTGCCGCGCCGCCGAATGCCGCGCCGAGAAAATCCACGCCGGGCTGGAATTTTTTCTGGTAGGTGATGCCTTCAATGCCGGTGACTTCGTCCAGCGTCTTCACTTGAACTTCGGTCTTCGTCCAGGCGCGGTTCGCGCCGGTCACCGTCCAAGTGATGACGCTGCCAAGGGCGACCACCAGCGCAAGAATTAGCAATATGCGTTTCATGTTTTTTGTGGGAGCGCGGGCAATTGGCCCGCGCTCCGTTTGAGTTCTTTCAATTCAAGTCAAACAACAGCACCTGAGACGATTTGCTGGCGCTGATGTTCAAACTTTGTTCATCGCTCACGGCCACGGCATCGCCGCCGGTGAGTTTGGTGCCGTTCACTTCCACTTCACCTTCCGCGACGTGCAACCACGCGTGGCGATCGCGCGCTAGCAAATGCTTCACCGTCTGGCCGGCGTCCAGTTTGCCGAGCAGCAAGCTGGCATCCTGATGAATTTCCATTGAACCATCCCGACCGCTCTTGCTCGCGACGAGATGGAGCTTACCCGTCTCCGCCTTGGCGAGATTCCGCTCGGCATAATGCGGCTTCACGCCTTTCGTGTCCGGCTGAATCCAGATTTGCAGCAGGCGCAGCGGTTCCGTCTTGGACGGATTGAACTCGCTGTGTTGCACGCCCAAACCGGCGGCCATGTATTGAAATTCACCGGCCTTGATGACGCGGCCGTTGCCCATCGAATCCTTGTGCTCGATAGCGCCGCTCAAGACGTAGCTGATGATTTCCATGTCGCGATGCGGATGCGTGCCGAAACCCATGCCCGGCATCACGAGGTCGTCGTTGATGACGCGTAAGCTGCGGTAACCCATCCACTGCGGGTTGTAATATTCAGCAAAGCTGAACGTGTGGTAACTGTCCAGCCAGCCGTGGCTGGCGTGGCCTCTTTCATTTGAACGTAGAATCGTTTTCATGCCGACACTATGCGCGTGGTTCGTGGTTTGTGGAAATACCATGTTTCTTGCCTGACCATAACTGTTAGCTATGCTTAAAAATAAAATTGAATGACTCAAATAGATCTCAGGGTTGACTTGGCCTATTCTCCCTGACTTGGGGCGCAGCGGGTTTGTAAACCAAGCTGTCCACCGACGGGGCAAAAGTGTCGCGCAGGACATAGTCAGACCTCGGAAGATTGCCAAAGCCAGCCCAGTCGGTTCGAATTTCAAGCGCGTATTTCAAGTGTTTCGCAGTTCGTGAAAAAGTTTTTGCCGGGCATTTCCCTTGGCCTGCCGGTTGCTTAACCATTGCCAATGTCATCGCTCGACTCAATTTACCAGAAGATGACGCCTGGAACGGACGCCACGGCGCAAACCTCACGACTTCAGCCAGCGGCTCCGCCGCCGCCGGCTGCAGAAGGTTCGCGCCAGATCAGCCGCGACGTCGCGCATGAGTTGAACAATGTTCTGACCATTGTGCGCGGTTATGCTGACCGGTTGCTCCTGAAGCATGGCGAAAACCCGGCGTTGCGCCCCGAGCTGCAATTGATTTCGGACAATGCCCGTCGTGCCGCCAATGTGGTGCGCACCGCTTCGCAGCAGAAGCCGCCGGCATCCATTGTGGTTTGATTTTTAGGTTGGATGGGTTTGGGTTCAAGGTTGGATGCGCCGCACCGTAAAACGTGCGGCGCATTTTTTTATCCGTGTCTGAGCGTGCTGCCGGCATCTAGCCGATGGCGTGGTTTTGACCAGATGCATTCCAACTAAAATTTCGCATCCCAAACCCGCCCTTCGTTTGGTTTGACCATTCCCGCTTCCTCGCGTAGCGTGTCCGCTCGTTTTTTAACCATTGTTACCGAAAGTTTGCCGTGAATTTTTTAAGAGCCATTTTTCCGTCCCGCAATGACCGCGAGGTCAAAAAAATCCGCCCGATGGTCGCGCAGATCAATGAGATCGAGGCCGGGTTGCAGTCGTTGCCTGACGACGCTCTGCGCGCCAAGACCGCCGCATGGAAGGCGGAGCTTGCCCAGATCGAGGACAACGCCGAACTCGCCGCCAAGTTAAATGAAATTCTACCGGAAGCTTTTGCCGTGGTGAAAAATGCCGCGCGCCGTTTATGCGGTCAGGACGTGATGGTGCGCGAACATCCGCTCAAGTGGCAAATGGTGCATTTCGATGTTCAGCTCATCGGCGGCTACTCGCTGCACACGGGGCACATTTCTGAAATGGCTACAGGCGAAGGGAAAACGCTCGTCGGCACATTGCCGGTGTATCTGAACGCCCTGTCTGGTCGCGGCGTCCACGTCGTGACGGTGAATGACTATCTGGCCTTACGCGACAGCGAGTGGATGGGCGCGGTCTATAAGTTTCTCGGCCTGACCGTCGGTTGCATTCTCCACGATCAGTCGCCAGCGGTTCGCCGGGAGCAATACAACTGCGACATCACATACGGCACGAACGCCGAATTCGGTTTTGATTATCTCCGCGACAACGGCATGGCGCTCCGCAAGGAGGAGCAGGTGCAGCGCGGTCATTACTTCGCGATTGTTGACGAAGTCGATTCCATCTTGATTGATGAAGCGCGCACGCCGCTCATCAT
Organism: uncultured Verrucomicrobia subdivision 3 bacterium; assembly: GCA_903847285.1. The sequence continues at coordinate 16,278 of CAINDH010000064.1, forward strand.
CAGCGGTCCGGCGGTGCGCACATTCGACGAACAATACGCGCAGTGGAAGCCGACGGTCGAAGGACTCGTGCGCGCGCAGCAGCAGTTGTGCAATCGCTTTCTCAAGGAGGCGGAAGAGTTGCTTAAGAAATTAAATTCAGCGGATCTTGCTAAGTCGCAAAACCGCGAAGAAATGGAACGGCAGGCAGGCTTGCTATTATTCCGCGTCAAGACTGGTCAGCCGCGCTCGGAAGCGTTGATGAAAATCTTGGAAATTCCCGAGAACGCTTCCCTGATGAATCAAGCGGAACTCTCGCTGCACAAAGATCAGAAGAAAGAAGAGCTTTACCGCGAGAAGGAAGAACTGTTATTCGCGATGGACGAGAAGAGCCACGAAGCAGACATGACGGAAAAGGGTCGCAGCTATATCAGCCCTTCCGACCCTGACGCGTTTGTGCTGCCGGATTTGTCCACGCAGTTGCATGACGTGGATGCTGGCGCCGAAACCGACGCGCGCAAGCGACTCGAAGCAAAGGCGAAGTTGCAGGCGGAATTCGAGACGAAGGCGCAGAAGATTCATGCCATCTCGCAGTTGCTGAAAGCCTATTCGCTTTACCAGCTCGACGTGGAATACGTCGTGCAGGAAAACAAAGTCATCATCGTGGATAAGAACACGGGACGCTTGATGTCCGGCCGCCGCTGGAGCGATGGCTTGCATCAGGCCGTTGAAGCAAAAGAAGGCGTGGCTATCGAGCGTGAGACCCAGACGCTCGCGACCATCACCATTCAAAATTATTTCCGTCTCTACACCAAACTTGCGGGCATGACTGGCACGGCGGAGACCGAAGCAGCGGAATTTTTCGACATCTACAAACTCGGCGTGCTGACGATTCCGCAGAATCGTCCGAACGTCCGCAAAGATTCAGACGACTCCGTCTATAAAACGCGTCGCGAAAAATTCAACGCCGTCGTCAAAGAAATCGCTGCGCTTCACGCGCAGGGTCGTCCCGTGCTTGTTGGAACAATTTCCGTTGAGACGAGCGAAATGCTTTCGCGGATGCTGAAGAAGGAAGGACTCATCCATTCTGTCCTCAACGCAAAATTTCATCAGTCGGAAGCGGAGATCGTCGCGCGTGCCGGACAGCGGGGCGCCATCACCATCGCCACAAACATGGCCGGACGCGGCACGGACATCAAACTCGGCCCCGGCGTCGCCGAGGTCGGCGGCTTGCACGTGCTTGGCACGGAACGCCATGAATCGCGCCGCATTGACCGGCAGTTGCGCGGTCGTTGCTCGCGTCAGGGTGATCCCGGTTCCTCGCACTTTTTCATTTCGCTCGAAGACGATTTGATGCGCCTGTTCGGCAGCGACCGCATCGTGAAATTGATGGAGCGCATGGGACTTGAAGAAGGAGAAGAGCTGAAGCACGGCTTGCTTAATCGTTCCATCCAACAGGCGCAGAAACGCGTCGAGGGACATAATTTTCAGCAGCGCAAACGCACGCTCGAATATGACGACGTGATGAACAAGCAGCGCGAAGTCATCTACGGCTTCCGCAACGAAATCATTAACAGCGACGACGTCCGCGACCGCTTGATGGACATCATCGAGGAGGTCGTGGTTCTGAAAGTCGAACAGTTCACGTCTACCGACTCCGACGCTAACGAATGGAAAATCCGCCAGCTTGCCGACTGGGTGAATTTGAATTTCCCGCTCGGTATGCCCGAAGCGGAAATCGTCAAGGCTGCGCACGCTGGTAAAGAAAAGCCCGTCAGCGGTTCGCTGTTCGATGGCTTGAGCGAGGCGCAATTTGCCGCCTGCAATTTTATCAGCGATGCGATCCGCAAAGCCTATGAGCTCAAAATTAGCTTCGACGAGCCGGACAAGCTCGTGGCTGTGGAACGCTACACAATCTTGAGCGCGATTGATAAATTGTGGCAGGAACATCTTTACGAGATGGACAGCCTGCGTCAAAGCATCGGCTTGCGGGCGCACGGCCAGCGTGACCCGTTGCTGGAATACAAAGCAGAAGCGTTCAAGATTTTTGACGAGCTGATGGTGAACGTGAAAACAGAAATCTGTCATAACGTTTTCCGCAGCGCGTCCAGCCTGCTCGCTTTTGAAAGTTTTCTACGCAACGCACCGCAACAGACCTTGCATCAGACGACGCAGACATTGGGAACTGGTTCGACGGCGGCTCCCGCCCCCGGCAAACGCGCCAGCGATCTCGTGAGCGAAGCTGCGAATGCCGCTGAAGCTCAAGCCAAGGCTAAGCCCGTCCGCACCGGTCCCAAAGTTGGCCGCAACGATCCGTGCCCGTGTGCCAGTGGCAAAAAATACAAGAGCTGCTGCGGAAAATAATTCTGCACCGCGCTTCAGTCTTCGGTTATATTTCGTCCAGCCGCAGTGTTTCAACCACACTGCGGCTGTTTGTTTGGTAATCAGTTCAAGCGATGCTTGAAAATTTTTATCAATTCACGCCTCGCCCGCGAACCGGGTTACAAACGGGGCATGAAAACGATTCTCTGTTTCATCGCCCAGTTCACCGCCGTTGTTTTTCTCGCCGAACTTGCCGCCGGGTTCGTTCACTGGTTTGAAGACGCCTACATCCGTGAACGCACGCCGCTCGTCGGCAAGTTCATTGGCCGCCCGAATATTGTGCACCATCACTACCCGCGCTTCATGACGCGGCACACTTGGTGGCGAAGCTCGTGGGACTTGGTTTTGATTTCCGCGTTGATGGTCGTCGGCGCGTGGTGCGTGGGGTTGCTGACATGGCAGGTCTGGCTGTTCGCCGTGCTGTCGGCGAACGCCAATGAGTTTCATAAATGGGAACACCGCACGCGCAAGGAAAACGGACGGCTGATTTCATTTATGCAGGACATAAAACTGTTGCAGAGCGCCAAGCATCACGCCTTGCATCACACCGACCCGAAGAACAGCCATTACTGCACCATCACAAACGTGTTGAATCCCGTGCTCGACGCGCTGCGCTTTTGGGGTGGACTAGAATGGCTGCTCGCCAAAACCATCGGCTTACGCCGCCAGCCGGACACATCCGTGCGCGGCCACGGCCCGGGGCCGGAGTGGCTGAAGGAATACGGCCGTGCGCGGAATTGAATTTCGTTTGATTCATGTATTTCGTGGTTTAACTCATCCGCTATTCGGGTTAAACCTTTGCCGCCGTCCGCATGAATATAAATCCATCACCCACGCTTACCTTGTCGCCCATTGGATATATCCGCGCGCAAAAGTTGGTGAAATTTCAGGCGCTGCATCAGCCCGCCGAGGCCGTGCCGGAAAGAAATGTTCTGGAGCTGCTGCCGGGCTGCGATTACGAAACCGCGCTCCGCGACCTCGCCGGATTTTCCCGCGTGTGGTTGCTGTCGTGGTTTCATCGGAACAAAACGTGGCGGCCGCTCGTGCTGCCGCCCCGCGGGCCGGCCAAGCGGCGCGGCGTTTTTGCAACGCGCTCGCCGCATCGCCCGAATCCGCTCGGCCTTACGCCCGTGCAACTTATCGCTGTGGAAGGTCGCACGCTAATCCTTGGTGCGTGTGATCTGGTGGACGGCACGCCCATCGTCGACATCAAGCCTTACATTCCGGCCTACGATGCCTTTCCCGACGCGCTGGCTGGCTGGACGGGCGAAGTCGCCGCCGCGCAAGAAACGCCGCCGCAATTTTCCGTGTGTCTCGCGCCGCTGGCCGAGTCGCAGGCGGAATGGTTGCGTGCGAACTGGCAACTGGATTTTCGCCCGCGCTTGTTTGAATTGCTGGCGCGCGATCCTTCGCCGCATCGCACGCGGCGCATCCGTCGGCGCGGTGAAAATCAATTCGCCATCGGCTGCGGCGCATGGCAGGCGGTGTTCACGGTGACGAAAAAAGTTGTGACCATTCTGGCGCTTGAAACCGGCTACCCGCCGCGTTTTTTGAATGACCGCACGCTCGATGATTTGCCCGACCGCGAAGCACAACTGGCTTTTCTCGAACGCTGGCCGCAGGCGCGCTGGAGCCAGCCGCCGCGCAAATCCAATTCGCCAGCCAGCAAGATTTAATTCCGGCTCGGCGGCAGCGATTCGTCATCGCCAAAAACTTCGGGAAGATGTTCGGGCTTGAGCGGTTCGGAGATGGCATGCTCGCCGCTGAACCATTTGCCAAGGTCAACCAACTTGCAGCGCTTGGAACAGAAGGGGCCGAAGGAACCGGCGAACCAGTCGCCGTATTTTTTGCAGGTCGGGCACTTGACCGTTGGCATGACTACTTGGTGGCCGCGGCGATTTTTTTGAGGTCGGACACGACGTTGTCAGCGGCTTCAGTCGGCACGCTGGCATCAGCCAAAATCTTTTGGACGGTTTCTGCAATCTTATCCGCCTGCGCCGTGGTGAGGTGCGAGCCGTTGAAAACGGCGTGGGCGAAAGTTCCCAGCTGTTTCTGTTGCGTGGCGGTGATCTTTTTGTTGCCGGTCAGGGCGACGGACAAATCGTCCGCAAATTTTCTGACGTCGTCGGACTTCGCTTTTTTGCCTTGGGCGGCGGTGGTGAGATTATTCATCAGCGACGCTTTCTGCGCGGCGTCCGGCTTCTCGTCCTTGCCGAACGCAGTGAAATCTGCCGTGAGGTCGGCGATGTTCTGGGCGGTGGATTGCAGCGCGGGGTCTACAGGCTGCGAGTCCGAGCTGCCGCGCTGGATGCGCGATTGCTCGGCGTTGTTTTGATCTACCACGCCGCGCGCGCGTTGCTTGGCGGCAGTGAACGGGTCGGCCAAGGCGCTGCTGGCGACGAGCAGCGCGGGCAGCAGGGCGAAATATTTTTTCATGACGTCAACGGGTGGTGGTCAACCGGCCACTTTTGGACAACAGCGAGATGTAGTCGCGCAGGATGTTCTCGCTTTCGGACAGCGCGGCATCGTTCGGCGGAGCCTTGGAGATGGTCGTGGTGATGATTTGATTGGTCAGTGACAGGGGGGTGTTGGTGGGGTCATTGGCCATGGCGGCAATGAGGGCAAAATAATTTGTCGCGGCTCTGGTCAGGGTGTTCGTGTCGAAGTAATGAGCAAGGCCGCGCGTCCAATTAGTCTGAACCGTAACGGTGACGATGTTGGTGGCCAAAAATATTTTCGCGGCGGGCAGCCCGGGTTCCTCAGAATTCTTTACGGTGAGTTCATAAACTTTATAGGCGGGCAGGGGGCGGGTATCGCGTTCGCGTTCGCGCTCGCGGTTTCTGAGGGCGTTACGTTCGTGTTCGGCGATGGCTTCGCGTTCGTTGAGCGTCACGGATTTTTCGGCCTGAGTTTTTTTGAACTGCTCGATGTCCTGGCGGACGTAGGCAAATTCCTGATTGGTGCTGATGCGGTCAAGCGAGCGGTGTTGCAGTTCGGAGAGGAACGGTTCGACGAGGTTCAGCTTGTCGTAACGCACCGGCTGGATGGTGTCCCATTCGAGGCAGTTGTCCAAAGCCGCTTCGCCGACTTGCGTGGAGTGATTCCAGATGTCGGGCAAAACGATGTCGGAGTTCACGCCGTTCTTTTGGGTGGACGCGCCGCTGACGCGGTAAAATTTTCCTTTGGTGATTTTTAACATTCCCGGATCGTTAGTGGCATCTGTGTTGGCGGGCCAGACGAATGGGCGCAGCGGTTGCAGTTGTTGAATGGTGCCCTTGCCGTGCGTGGAAACGTCGCCGACGATGATGGCGCGGCCATAATCTTGCAAGGCTGCTCCCGCAATCTCCGAGGCGGACGCACTGAAACGATTCAGCATAACAACCAAGGGGCCGTCATAGACCACTTCAGGGTCAGGGTCAGCTCCGATGGCCACAGCCCCGCGCGAATCGCGCTGCAAGACAATGGGACCGTCCTTGATGAACAGGCCGGTAAACCGCACGGCTTCTTCCAGTGAACCACCGGGGTTGCTGCGCAGGTCGAGGATAACGCCAGCGACTTTTGCCTGTTTCAATTTGTTGAGAAGCTTGGTGACATCCACTGAAGTGTATTTGGGGGTGGTGTGATCTTTGCCGTCATTGCCAACGGGCGCATAGAAGGAGGGCAACTCAATCACGCCAACGCGTTGGCCGTCCGCTTGCTCGATGATTTGTGCTCTGGCCTCGCGATCTTCCAGTTTGATTTCATCGCGGATGAGCGTGATGACGCGGCGCGAACTCTGATCTTCAATTGGACTAATGGTCAGGCGAACTTCGGTGCCCTTGGTTCCACGGATGAGTTGCACGACTTTGTCCAATTCCATGTTGACGACATCCACGGGAGTCTTTTCGCCTTGCGCCACGGCGATGATGCGGTCTTTGGGCTTGAGTTGTTTTGATTTCATCGCCGGTCCGCCGGGGACGAGTTCGCGGATGGTGCAATAACCAAAATCTTCGGAGAGCTGTGCGCCGATGCCGAAAAGCGCGAGGTTCAATTCAATCGAGAAATCTGCTGCCTTCGGCGCACTGAAAAAATCCGAGTGCGGGTCGTAGGCGTGGGCGATACCGGAATTCAGGAAGGCGGCGAGCACGGTGTCGCTGCTCCAGTTGGTGGTGAGGCGGAGGTTCCACTGGTAACGTTTTTCCAGCATGGCAGTGATGTTGGTGTGGGCATCGGCGGGAAAGCTGACGGTGAAAACGCCGTTGCTCTCGGAGATTTCGCGGCCAAGTTTTTCGGCGAGGTATTCGTAACGGACACGTTGCTTCCAAAGTTGCTTGGCCTCATCCAATGTTTTAGGGAAGGCGGCATCGCGGCGGTCGGTGGGAAATCTTTCCTCGGTGGCGAACTTGAACTTTTCGCGCGCCAGCAACTCGCTGACGTAACTGGTGTGCTGGGAGGAGCGTTGCGCGAGGCGCTGGTAAATGGAAAAGGCCGGAGCCAATTCGGACCGACTGTGGCCACCCACCATCAGCACATCCAGATTGGTGCGAACCGAGGAAAATTCATCGAGGTCAGATTGAAGAAAGTTTTCGTGACGCGGGTCCAGTGCATCAATGTAGCCATCGAACGCCTTGATCGACATTTCGCGGTCAAACGGGTGCAACAAGTAATGGTAACCCTCGAGCAGGCGGGTGGCGAAGAAAGCGATTTTCGCGTCGTTCGGTCCCGGCACCAGGTTGGCGGCGGGCGCATTCGTCGGCGTCGGCGTCCGTGTCGGTGCAGGGGTTCCGGAAGTTTTGCAGCCAGCCCAGACGGCCAGCCCGATGATGAAAACAGAGAGCAGAATTAAAATTCGTTGGCGGCGCATGACAAGTTGCAGCATTTGACCGAGGGTAAGCCAATTCGTTCAGCAATGGAAAACATTTATCACGCTTAGCCGACGGGCGACGTTTACGTTCCGGTGTCCGTGCTTTGAGCCCCGGAAGCGATACGTCGGAGACGCTACAGCTTAGTCAAGGTCTGCCCGCTTTTTGCCGCATGATTCATTGACTCTAATCGGTCGTCTGCTATTTTCACCGCTCGTTTTTCACGGAATCATTTAACTGACACAATTCAATTTATGGCCAAAGCAAAATCCAACAAATACGTATACACTTGGGGCAACAAAAAAGCTGACGGCGACGGCAGCATGAAAGCCCTCCTCGGCGGCAAAGGCGCCAACCTCGCGGAAATGACCCGCATCGGTTTGCCCGTGCCTCCCGGTTTCACCATCACCACCGAAGTCTGCACTTATTATTACGCCAACAAACGCACTTATCCGCAGGTGCTCCAAGCGCAGATGGAAGCCGGCGTTGCCAACATGGAAAAAATCATGGGCACAAAGTTTGGTTCCACCAC
>CAINDH010000065.1 GCA_903847285.1 uncultured Verrucomicrobia subdivision 3 bacterium
CGAGATGATCCATTTCAACACGCGCATATTTTCTCCGAAGCCGGGCCAAAGAAATGTGCCGTCGGCATCTTTTCGAAACCAGTTCACGTTGAAAATGCGCGGCGGATACTTGATGAGTTTCCGCATTACGATCCAGTGACGGAAATAATCACCCATGTCGTAGCCGCAGAACGGCAACATCGCCATTGGGTCGCGCCGCACTTGTCCGTGGCCGCCAACGGCAGCGGCGGTCATTTCGGAACCCATAGTTGCGCCGATATAAACGCCATGAATCCAGTTAAATGCCTGATAAATAAGTGGCATGGTGTCCGCACGGCGGCCACCGAAAATAATCGCACTTATCGGCACGCCCTGCGGGTTGTTTGCGCGCGGATCGAGCGCCGGATTGTTTGCCATCGGTGCGGCAAAACGTGAATTTGGATGCGCAGCTTTTTCTTTCGAGTCTGGCGTCCATTTATTTCCGCGCCAGTCGAGACATTCTTTTGGCACATCGCCGTCCTTGCCTTCCCACCAGACATCGCCATCGGGCGTGAGTGCGACGTTCGTGAAAATCGTGTCGCGACAAATTGTTTTCACCGCGTTGGGATTGGATTTTGAATTCGTCCCCGGCACGACGCCAAAATAGCCCGCTTCGGGATTGATCGCGTAGAGACGTCCGTCCGCACCAGGCTTCATCCATGCGATGTCGTCGCCGACGGTCCAAATTTTCCAGCCCTTGAAATGCGGCGGGGGAACCATCATGGCGAAATTTGTTTTCCCGCACGCACTCGGAAACGCTGCGGCCACATAGGTTTTTTCACCATCGGGCGATTCGACGCCAAGGATCAACATGTGTTCCGCCATCCACCCTTCGTTGCGTCCGAGATACGAGCCGATGCGAAGTGCGAGACATTTTTTGCCAAGCAAAACATTGCCGCCGTAATTTGAGCCCACAGAAATCACCGCGTTATCCTGCGGAAAATGTGCGATGAAACGGCGATCAGGATTCACCTCCAACATGCAGTGCAAGCCGCGATTGAAATCATCGCTATCGCCAAGCTGCTCGTAAGCGACGTGCCCCATACGGGTCATGATTCGCATACTCAGCACGACGTAAATTGAGTCGGTCAATTCGATTCCGACCTTGGTGAGCGGCGAACCGAGCGGGCCCATCAGATAGGGCACGACATACCTCGTGCGCCCCTTCATCGCGCCGTCACAGAGCGCGCCGAGCTTGGCATACATAGCGCGCGGAGCCATCCAGTTGTTCGTCGGCCCCGCCTCCTCCTGCATTGGCGTGCAGATGAAGGTGCATTGCTCGACACGCGCAACGTCGTTGGGATTTGATCGATGATAGTAGCAACCCGGTAATTTCTCTTGATTCAATTTCACGAGAATTCCCGCCTTCACCGCTTCGGCAGTAAGCGCCTCTTTCTCCGCTTCTGAACCGTCGCACCAATAAATATTGTCCGGCTGGCAAAGCTTGGCCTGCGCTTCCACCCAGCGGATGACTGATTGGTTTCCAGTATTTTTCTCCCCGCGTATCATTTGGCTCATAAAAGTAAATTGATTGAACGTGAACGGCCTCCGTCGCATAAGTATATCCATTCGACTGCGCAACCACCCACAAAAGTTGTCACAGTCTGCTCTGATTTTGGTTGCGAAAGAATACGCAGTTTATGCGATACGAAAACATGTCCACCTCGACTGCATTGAGATTGTTTCATGTGATTCCTTCTCTGTCGCACCAAACGCGGCAACAATCCTGCTAAACGGGCAAAACAATTTCTTCGCCACTTGCTTGGGCTGTGATATATGAATCGGTTATGAGTTCGGGCCACGACCATTGCCATCTCCACACCAACGAATCTTGCCTCGCGCGTTCCGTTGCCGACACGCTGGCGGAAGAACCGACGCTGGAAGCTGTGACCTTTGATGCCGCGCAGAAAAAAATTTCCGTCGCTACACTCGGACGAACCGACGTAGATCGGCTAACGCAATGCCTCGCCGGAAAAATCCAGTCCGCGCAAAATTCTGATGCCAGCCGCGCCTGTTCACTGCTCGCAGGGAAGGGCGATTGCGCCACCTGCAAATCACCGCTAACCGAAGCAGAGCGCAACTTCATCACCATCAAGCGTGTCGGCGACGCCACGACCATCGCGCGTGTGACGTGTCCGACTGCGCCAAAATTCTGGCGCTGGCGCGATCTGCCGTTCCCTCGTATCGAGCCGCGCACGATGGATGTTCACGTGGACGACGAGGAGCACGACCACACGGATGAATGGAAGATGCAGCTCGTTGCCGCGATTCTTTGCTGTGTGTTTGGATTGCTAGCAGCGTTTGTTTTGCCCGCGCAGTTCAAGATAGCTACGTTTGTAGCGGCTTACATCGCCGGCGGATTTTACCCCGCCGAGGAAGTCTGGGAGCGTTTGCAGAAGCGTGTTCTTGATGTTCATTTCTTGATGCTTGCCGTTGCTGTCGGGGCGGCGTGCATCGGTGCCTGGGCGGAAGGCGCGACATTGCTGTTTCTATTTTCGTTCTCCGGTGCGTTGGAACATTACGCGCTTGGTCGCACCCAAAAAGAAATCCGTTCCCTCTTCCGCGATGCGCCGAAGACGGCGACGGCGATTGATGCGAATGGAAATGAAACAGAAGTTCCCGTTGAAAAAATCTTCAAGGGCGCGCGGCTACTCATCAAACCCGGCTCGCAGTTCCCGGTGGACTGCGAAATCGTCAAAGGCACGACAGCCTCGGATGAATCTAATCTCACGGGCGAAGCCGCGCCTGTGGAAAAGAAGATCGGCGACCTCGCGCTCGCCGGCACCATCAACTTGTGGGGCGCCGTGGAAGTCCTCGTCACCAAGCCCGCCGCTGAAAGTTCGCTGCAAAAAATCATCACGCTCATCCGTGAAGCGCAGCAGCAGAAAGCCCCGTCGCAGCAATTCGCCGACAAGTTCAGCACCTACTACACTTATGGGGTCCTCGCGCTTTCGTTGGTTATGTTTTTTGTCTGGTGGCTCGGCTTTGGGCTGGTGGCGCACACCGCGTTTTACCGGACGATGACACTATTAGTCGTTTCCTCGCCATGCGCGCTGGTGCTGTCTATTCCGAGCGCGGTGCTGGCAGCAATTGCTTGGAGCGCACGACACGGGATTCTTTTTCGCGGCGGCGCAGCGGTGGAAAAACTCGCTGAGGTCAACGTCGTCTGCCTCGACAAGACCGGCACGCTCACCACCGGCGAACTCCGCGTTGAAAAAGTCGAAAGCTTTCCACCGGGAAGCGAAAGCAAAATCGCCGCACTCGCCTACTCATTGGAAAAACTTTCGACGCATCCACTCGCCCGCGCCATCACGCGCCACGGCAAGCAGCAGGGCTTGACCGCGATTGAATTTCCCAAGTTTGAATCCGTCACCGGCGAAGGTTTGTGTGCGAAGCATGATGGCGCAGATGTATTTGTTGGCAAACGCGACTGGGTGGCTTCTCAAATTCAGAGAGGAGAATTTCAGGGAGTCTCGTCCGGCATTGGCACTTCCGAAGTTTGGGTGGCGGAGGGCGATTTGCTTGGCCGCATTATCTTGCGCGATGACATCCGTCCACAGGCCGCGGCTGTAATTGATGACTTGCGCCATGCAGGTTTGAAATCCGTGGTGCTTACCGGCGACAATAAAGCCGCTGCCGAACATCTGCGCGTGGAATTGAAATTAGACGACGTGCGCGCCGGGTTGAAGCCGGACGAAAAAGTCGCTGCCATCCGTGAATTGAGCGGGCAGGGGAAGAAGGTCGCGATGATCGGCGACGGCGTGAACGACGCGCCCAGCCTCGCCGCTGCGCACATTGGCGTGGCCATGGGCGCGCGCGGTTCCGACGCCGCGCTCGAACAGGCTGACGTAGTGCTGATGCACGACCGGCTGGAAAATTTTCTCGCCGCCTTCCGCCTGAGCCAGCGTGCCCAGCGCGTCATCAAACAAAACCTCTTCATCTCGCTTGGCACTGTGGTGGTGCTGGTCACGTTTGCGATGTTCGGAAAAATTCCGCTGACCCTCGGCGTCGTCGGACATGAAGGCAGCACCGTCATCGTCGTGATGAACAGCCTCCGGTTGCTTTTCGGTGGAAATAAAAAATCTTGAGCCACAGATGGACAAAGATTTGCAGATGGAAAAAGTATTCGACTTGAAATTTATCTGTGTCCATCAGTGTCCATCTGTGGTTAAAATTTCCCCATGAAGGAGCAATTTATGCGGGCGGCCATCCGGCTCTCGCTTTCAAAGATGCGGGCGAACTGCGGCGGACCTTTTGGTGCCGTCGTCGTGCGCCAAGGCAAGGTCGTCGGACGCGGATGGAACCAGGTCACGTCCACGAACGACCCGACGGCGCACGCGGAAGTCACGGCCATCCGCGACGCGTGCCGGCGGCTGAAGACGTTCCAGCTCGACGACTGCGAGCTTTACACCAGTTGCGAGCCGTGTCCGATGTGCCTCTCGGCGATCTACTGGGCGCGGTTCAAAAAAGTTTATTACGCCAACACGCGCAAGGACGCCGCCAAAATCCAGTTCGACGACGATCTGATCTACCGCGAAGTGGCCAAACCGATTTCCAAACGCCTCATCCCCATGAAACAACTGCTGCGCCCGGAAGCGCTGGAAGTTTTTGCGGAATGGAAGAGCAAGACGGATAAAGTTCGTTACTGAAGTGTGTGAACTGTCTGGTCGTTCGTCGTCTGCGTTGACTTGCGCAACTGTTCTATTTTCTTAACTCTTTCGTTGAATCTTGTCTGGGTTTGGTATGCAGATGGCAACTGGACAATACAGAATAGTGCGAGCACCAAGCCGATGCTGGCCATAATCAGTCCCAACCAGCGGCGAGTTTCGTTGGAATAATCTTTTCGTGCTGAACTTATTCCGCAAACAACGACGACGATACCGCAAGCAAATCCAAATAGCGCGTGGGTGAAAGCTTGACCATCCAAAAGCATTTGCGCCATGACACCAAAAAACAGGGAGAGTAGCGCAAAGGCTCGCATATCATGCAACGTTCACCGAAAAATCTCCGGGCTGATGACGCCTTCGGAAACGCGCGTCACGCTACCGGTCATAAGGATGTCGAAGCCGTCGCGGATCTCGATCTTGATGATGCCGCCGGGGCAATGCACAGAGATGCTTTTATCCACGAGGCCGAGTTTGTGCGCGACCGCCGCACTCGCACTGCTGCTGCTGCCGCTTGCCAGCGTGTAGCCTGCGCCGCGTTCCCAAATCTCGATCTGGATATTCGCGCGGTCGAGGACTTTTAGGAATTGCACGTTGGTCTTACGCGGAAAGTTGGGATGCGTCTCCAGTCCCGGCCCGAACTTGTGCGCGAGTTCGGCGCTGATTTCTGCGAGCGGCAAAACGCAGTGCGGATTGCCAATCGTCGCGGCGCAGTAAGTGAACTCGCGTCCGCCGACAGTGATTTTTTCATTGATGACTTCGCGTTTCGCCCCGGTCACGGGAATTTTCTCGCTGTCGAAACTGACCTTGCCCATCTCCACGCGCACCATCGCACCGCTGTCGAACACCGTCGAGCGCACGAGGCCGCCGTCAGTCTGGATGGCGAACTCGTCGTTGCCCACGAACTTGGTGTCCCAGAGATAACGCGAAAAGATGCGCAGGCCATTGCCGCTTTTCTCGGCGATACTGCCGTCGGGATTATAAATCTTCAGCGCGCACTTGGCGGTCGTGGAGGGTAGGGGGCCGAGCAGAATCCCGTCGGAGCCGACACCGAAGTTGCGATGGCAAATCGTTTTGACCTGTTCGGTCGTGAGCGGGGCGGACAAATCTTTGGGGCTGATAACGATATAGTCGTTGCCAAGGGCGTGGTATTTTGTAAAAGCAATTTGCATTGGCGGAAAATAGCAATCCGATGGCGACGTGTAAAAACAGAACTACCGATTCGCCGCTGATTGCCGAAATCAGAGCGCCAAGAATTCGTGCCTGATTTCTTTGCCGTCCAGATGGAGCAAAGCCACGCTGCGTTCCGTTCCAAGCTTGGGTTTGCCGGAGTAACCGGGGTTGAAATAAAAAATCCCGTTCACCGTTTCAGCAAATTGTTTGTGGGTATGGCCGAACACGACCACGTCCGGCTGATGCCGCTGGAGTTGCGCCGCCAGCCGTTCCGAGGGCACATACGGATTGACGATGTGGTGCACGAGGATTTTTTTCTCCGCAAGAGTGATAACTTCCGTCTCTTTGTAGCTAAGACCAAGGTCAGTATTGCCAATACAAACCGTCACCGGCGCGATGAATTTCAATTCAAGTTCAATCATCGGATCGCCGATGTCGCCCGCGTGCAGGATGTGGTCGACGCTGGCAAATAATTTCTCAACACGCGGGTCGAGGAAGCCATGGGTATCAGAGATGATGCCTAATTTCATGAAAGTAATGGGGGAATGCGTGAGTTTCTTTAGAGACGGACGGATGTCGCGCTGACGAATCAACTCTCAAGCGACACGCGTCACGCCTTGGCCTCCGCCGCTTCCGCCTCGTTGTCATCGAGCGCGGCAGGCGCATTCGCGCCCGCGGTCTTGTCGGCGGGAGATTCGTCAGTGAGTTTCTGCGCGGCGGCGAACAGCGCGGTAAAAAGAGCACCGCTAAAGAGCGTGTTGCGGAAAAATTCGAGCGTGGTCGGCCAGCCACCCGTGCCTTTGGTCAGCGCAAGAACCCAGCCGGCGATGGTTTTGGTGTATTCAGGATTGTGAAATGGATTGAACAGCCAAGATGCGGTGTTGGTGATAAGGTAAAATAAAACCGCGCCGAGCAGCCCGCCGCCAACGAGTTTAATGAGCGAGGTTTGCGGCTTAAACCGGCGCCCCAGCAACAGCAGCACGACGTAGGCAGCGTAGTTGAACGCGAGGTTGGCGAGGTTAGCAGCGCTCCAGACATTTCCATCAATACCGGAAAGTTGGTAATAAAAATTAAGCCCGATGTCCGTGGCGAGCAATGCGACGAGCGGTAGCCAGCCAACGAGATTGCGCGGAAAGAAAACCCCGGCGCAGAACATGAAGGCATATACCACGCTGAAATTAAACGGCAGCAAACCCGGCACGCGCGAGAGCGCGAGCATGGCGATAAATATCACGGGCAGTAAAAACTTACTTTTCAACGCGCGCACTCTAGCGCGGAAACTGACAGATTGAAATTCAGAAATTCACGCCGGCTGCAACGTAGGTTTTTTGGCAATCAACTCCATGACGAGGCCGACAAGCTGCGCTTTGTTCAGTGGCTTTTGCAGAAACTCCACCGCACCAGCAGTTAGAGCCCTGGCACGAACTTTTTCGGGGGCATCGCTGGAAATCATGATGACAGGTGTGTCTTTGATGCCTTGGACGCGCTGCATCCAGTCAATCGCCCAAAAACCGTCGCGCTCCTTCCCGAACATCGCGTCGGGCGGAAAGTTGATGTCGAGCACGATTACATCAGGATGTTCTTGGCGGATGGTCTGCAACGCTTCGGTGATGTCGCCGGACATGAGCACCTTCACGCCATGGTCACGCAGGGAAAAATACACGGCGCGTTGAATGATTGGGTTATCGTCAATCACCAAGACCTTGCCTTTCGATGGCGTTGGGGCAGTCACGTTCATAATTCTATTCCTGCCTCGTCATCGGCCAATCGTTACGGGACTTGAGTGAGTAAAAGCTCGAAACCCCTCACCGACCATCGCCCGAGGCAATGATGCCAAAAGTTTTTCAATTCCCACTTAGTAATGCGTGCTGTTAGCTTGACGGCGTGAACAACGACCATCCTCAATCTTCCAGACTCAATCCCCCATCAGGGACGCGCGGGTTTTGGGCGCTCATCGTCACGCAGTTCCAGGGCGCGTTCAGCGACAACGTGGTGAAAAATCTGGTCGTCCTTGCAGCCATCTTCGGCACCACCATGTCAGCCACCGAGAAAAATCATTTCGGCGAATCCATCGGCGCGCTTTTCTCGTTACCGTTCATTTTGTTTTCCATGACCGGCGGCTTTTTAGCCGACCGTTTCAGCAAACGCTCCGTGATGCTGGGCGTGAAAGTTTTTGAGCTACTCATCATGACGCTGGTGCTAGCCGGGTTGTGGACGATGAATAAAAATCTTTTGCTCATCTGCGTGTTTCTGATGGGCACACATAGCGCGTTTTTTGGCCCTAGTAAATACGGCTCGCTGCCGGAACTGTTGCCGGAGCGGAAACTCTCTTGGGGCAACGGCATTCTTGAACTCGGCACTTTCGTTGCCATCATCCTCGGCACAGTGGCGGCGGCACTGATGTCGGAATATTTTCGCGGCCGGCAATGGATCTCCGGGCTGGTGCTCGTCGCGCTCGCGATGACGGGCTTTATGGCCTGCCGACACATCACAATAATTCCGGCGTCGAATCCGCAGAAACAATTCAATCTAAACTTTCCGCTCGAAGTCTGGCGGCAGTTACGCGCCATGCGCGGCGACCGTCCGCTCTGGCTCGCGGTCATCGGCAATACCTACTTCAGCTTCTTTGGCGCGCTGCTTCTGCTGAATTTATTTTTCTACGGCGCGGATGTGCTGCACGTCACGGAAACTAAAATAGGACTGCTCAATGTCGCGATCGCGCTCGGTATCGGACTGGGTAGCGTGGCGGCGGGCTATCTGTCCGGCGGCAAAATCGAATACGGACTTGTGCCGCTGGGCGCATTCGGGCTGGCGCTCTTTTCGTCGCTGCTGGCCTTGCCGGGGGCGGACTTGTGGATTTCGTATGTGCTGCTCTCGCTGCTGGGATTCGCCGGCGGATTTTTCATCGTGCCCATCGCGGCGTTGCTGCAACACAAACCTGCGAGAGAGAACAAAGGACAAGTTCAGGCTACGGCGAACCTGCTGTCGTTCATCGGCGTATTCGCCGCGTCGGGCGCGCATTGGCTGCTTGCACAAGAATTGCAATTCTCCCCGCGTCAGATTTTTCTCGTGGACGGTTTGATGACGCTCGCAGGCGCAATTTACGTTTTATTTCTGCTACCGGACGCGCTGCTGCGTTTTGTGCTGTGGTGCGCGACAAACACCATCTACAAAATCCGCATCGTCGGGCGCGATAACTTTCCGGCGAGAGGTGGCGCATTACTCGTGTGCAATCATCTGTCGTTTGCCGATGCTCTGCTGCTCATCGCGGCCACGGATCGACCGATTCGCTTCTTGATGTTCAAAGGCATCTACGAGCAACGCTGGATTAAGCCGTTCGCTAAAATTCTCCGTGCGATTCCCGTCTCGTCAGACCAGCGCCCGCGTGAACTGATTCATTCGCTCCAAGCCGCGAGCGATGCTATTCGCAACGGCGAGGTCGTCTGTGTTTTTGCGGAAGGACAGATCACGCGGATTGGGCAACTGCTCCCGTTCCAACGCGGTTTCGAGCGCATCATGAAAGACGTGGAAGCACCCATCATTCCCATCTCGCTCGATGGGGTCATAGGCAGCCCGACAAGTTTTGAGCATGGCCGCATGGTCCGCCGTTTTCCGCAACACCTGCCGCATCTCGTCACCGTGAGCTTCGGTGTAGCCATGCCACCTACAGCCACACACGTTGAACTACGCGAAGCCGTGCAAGAACTCATCGCCGACGCGTGGCAATTTCGTCGCGCAAAAATGGAGCCGATGCCGCGCAACTTCGTCCGCTGCGCGCGGCGTCATCCTGGACGTTTCGCCATGAGCGATGCGACCAGCGGTAAAATTAATTTTGGCGAGGCGTTGGTTAAAACGGTTTTCCTCGCGCGCCGTTTAGGTCAAGCCTGGCAAGGGCAGGGGATGGTGGGAATTTTTCTGCCGCCGAGCGTGCCCGGGGCACTCGTGAATCAAGCGGCGTTTCTTTGCTGCAAGGTGCCGGTGAATCTGAACTACACGCTCTCTGAATCCGCCATCGCCAGTTGCGTTCAGCAGTGCGGCATCACCACCGTCATCACCTCGCGGAAATTTTTGGAGAAAATAAAGCTCACGCCTCCCGGCAAATTACTTTTTCTCGAAGACATCGCCGCGAATCCGACCACTGTGGAAAAAATTGCCGCATGGGTTTCGGCGCGACTGTTACCCATCGCGCTACTTGAATCGTCAGTCAGTGACGATTCCATCTCCTTGTCCCACCCTGGGGGAGAGGGGAATCAAAAAGACAAATCACTTCGGGAGCAAAGACTGGATTCACTCGCCACCGTCATCTTTTCCAGCGGCAGCACGGGTGAACCGAAGGGCGTGATGCTTTCGCACTACCAAATCCTCTCCAACATCGAGCAGTTCGGACACATCCTGAACTTCACGCATCGGGATCGATTTCTTGGCATACTGCCGTTTTTCCACTCGTTCGGGTTTACCGTCACGCTTTG
The DNA here is from genome assembly GCA_903847285.1 of uncultured Verrucomicrobia subdivision 3 bacterium. The sequence continues at coordinate 10,325 of CAINDH010000065.1, forward strand.
TTTGCCGGGCGAAATTGGCGCTGGCGTCGTCTATCACGCAAACCCGCTTGATGCACGCGCCATCGGCACGCTCGTGCGCGAGAACTCCGTCACGCTGCTGCTCGCCACACCGACGTTTCTACAACTCTACATGAGGGGCGTTTCCTCGGCGGACTTTGGCAGCCTGCAAATCGTCGTGACCGGCGCGGAAAAACTTTCCGAGCGGCTGGCCGATGCGTTTCAGGAACAGTTCGGCATTCGTCCGCTGGAAGGTTACGGCACGACGGAATGTGCACCCGCTGTGGCCATCAACATAATGGATTTTCGCGCGGCCGGTTTTCATCAGATCGGTGGCAAGCGTGGAAAAATTGGCCGCGCACTGCCCGGCATGCTCGCGAAGATAACGAATGCCGACGACCCGTGGAGCGGTAAGAACGCCGCGACCGGCGAACCGGGAATGTTGCTCGTTCGCGGCCCGAACATCATGCGCGGCTACCTCGGCCAACCGGAAAAAACGGCGGACGTTCTGCGTGGCGGCTGGTATTGCACCGGCGACATCGCCACGATGGACGAGGATGGATTTCTACAAATCACCGGACGCTTGAGCCGGTTTAGCAAGATCGGCGGCGAAATGGTTCCGCATTTGAAGATTGAGGAAAAATTACAGGAACTCGCGAGCAAGGCCGAGACTTCCTTCGTCGTCACCGGCGTGCCGGATGAAAAGAAAGGCGAACGCCTCATCGTGTTGCACAAGCTGCTAGAAGCGGAACTGCCGACGGTATTAGAAAAGTTTTCCGCCAGCGATCTGCCGAACCTATGGAAGCCCAAGGCTGGAGATTTTTTCCGCGTGGAAAATTTTCCGATGCTCGGCACGGGCAAACTGGATTTGCGTGGAGTGAAAGAAATGGCGGCTCAGATGGCATCCCGTTGAAAATAGTAGGGGGCGCTAC